>NZ_JARWAI010000003.1:0-376454 GCF_031451645.1 Vreelandella gomseomensis
AAAGGAACGTCGTTTTCTGGTCATCAGACACCTCGTTTATGGTGGCGATCTTACCACCTACGTTGGTGTCCGGAATTATTGAACCACTACAACCCTACTGGCAGACAGAAGGATATGGGGTACCCTTTGGCATAGAACAGTACGAGGAAATGGCGTGCATGTTGGCCAAGCTGAAGGGCAAAGCCATCATCAGCCTCAACGACCACCCAGACATCCGCAGGATCTTCGCGGACTACCACATCGAAACCACCGACATACGCTACACCGTCGGCGGCGGCAAAGGCTCAGAAGCCAAAGAGGTACTGATCTTCAGCTGGGATGTGGACGCAGAGCCAGCGGGGTTGTTTTAACCTTGAAAAAGAAAACGATGACCTACGAAGAAAAGAACTTTATATGTGCCCGTAAGCTTATTGAGTATCTCTCGCCTTTAGATACGGGGCTGTGGGCGAAACGAATCTTTCGCGGTCATGGTTGTAGCTCCTTTGGCCTCATCCCAAGCGTTGTTAGATACAGTCCTTGCTTCAATGAATCAACTGACACGCAGTTAGGGGCTTCAATAAACGGGCATGTGCATTTTGAATTATCGTTATTAGACTCATTTCTTGATGGCTGCGATGCTTCAGGAATACAGATCCCTGGTGACAGCCCGCACTTAAGGAACCAGCTCCAAAACTACTTTTTGGATAATTCTCTTTTTGGGGACTTCGCTGACTGGCCTTCAAGCAGCGCCTTCCCAGTGCTCGCTACAGCACAACATCATGGCATCCCTACTTGCCTGCTAGACTGGAGCAAGCGTTCTTATGTGGCTGCCTACTTTGCAGCCTCGCAAGCACTTCGAGAGTCACAATGCCCATCCCCCCAATCAGACACGCTTTGCATCTGGTCATTGAATATTACTAATCATCGTCACTGGTCTCAGGTCAAATACGTCGAAACGCAAGGTTTTGTAAGCATAAATAGAGCATCTCAGGATGGAGTTTTCACTGCCACGGCTTTGGGAGCGCAGTGGGGCAAAGCTTCGGATGCGGCTCTAGAAAATTTTGAAGAACTGTATAGGCCTTCACAAAGCGGGAGGCCAGGGCTGAGCAAATACAGCCTTCCACGATCTGAAGCTAGCCATCTTTTGGAGATTTGCGCAGCTTTTGGAGTTAAAGGATCGACACTGTTTCCTGGCTACGAAGGGGTTGCGAGAGAGGTTGAAGACATGCGGTTAGTCAAATGTTCTTAAATTAGATGAATTAAGGTTGAGAGCAGTGCCAAAGGTACCGCTAAACAAAGCACGCTTCTGGCTATTTCGGTATGCCAAATACTCTGTGAGGGAGTGCCAAATATGCCGCGCGCTTACAGTCGTTTGTGGGTACCAATGTGGGTACAGATGCCAGAACCACAAAAGAAAAGGGCCTACGCATTAACGTAAGCCCTTGATATTCTTGGCGCGCCCGGCAGGATTCGAACCTGCGACCCTCGGCTTCGGAGGCCGATACTCTATCCAACTGAGCTACGGGCGCATTGGTGGCGTATCCTACCGGTGCACGGGCGCTGTGTCCAGCCGTCCAGGGGTTTTACGCCGTGCTCCGATTGACCCTTTTACACGCCTTGATGCATGCTCTGTGGGCACTTTTGCACGACAGACACTGGGAACACAATAAAATGAAAACATTTGTACGTAGCACGCTGGCACTGGGCATCTCACTGGCGCTGGTGGGTGCCGCTAATGCCTCCGTTGACGATATGGATCCCGTTACCCTGCGCTTGGCGCATGTGGTGAACGAGCAGGATGGTTTCCACATCGCCGCCACCAAGTTTGAAGAGCTTGTTGAAGAGCGCACCGACGGCAAGGTGGATATCGAGATCTACCCCAACGCCTCGCTGGGCGATGAGCGTACGCTGCTGGAAGGCATGCAGATCGGTACCGTCGATATGGGCGTGATCACCAACGGGCCGGTGGCCAACTTTGTCGAGGAAATGGCGGTGTTTGAGCTGCCGTTCCTGTTTCCCTCGCCGGAAGCCGCCTACGAAGTGCTCGATGGCCCCATCGGGCAGGAATTGCTGGACAAGCTCTCCGAGGTCAACCTGAAAGGCCTGGCCTACGCCGAGCGTGGTTTCCGCAACCTGACCAACAGCGAACGTGCGGTCAATGCGCCGGAAGATATCGATGGCCTGCGCATTCGCGTGATGGAAAACCCGGTGTACACCGATACCTTCCGTGCCCTGGGGGCCAACGCCATTCCCATGGCCTGGACTGAAGCACTGACGGCCATGCAGCAGGGCACCATCGACGGTCAGGAAAACCCGGTCAACGTGATCCACTCGTTTAACCTGGACGAAACCCAGACCTACATGACGCTCTCGCGCCACACCTACGCGCCGGCGATTTTTGTCATGGGGTCTTCCGTGTGGAACCAGCTCCCCGAAGACGCGCAGGTAATTCTGGAGGAAGCTGCTCAGGAAGCGGCCGAGCATGAACGCCATGTCAACGCCGAGATGGAAGCCGAACAGCTGGCCGAGCTGCGCGAGGCGGGCATGGAAATCAATGATTCGCCGGATATTGAGGCCTTCCAGAACGCCGTGCAGCCGGTTTATGACGAATACGCCGAGCAGTTTGGTGACTATCTACCGCGCATTCGGGAGGCATTGAAATAAGTGACCCAACGCGCCCGCGCGCTGATCGCGGGGCTGCGCCGTGTTGAGCACGGGCTGGATGCTATCATCCAGCCCGTGGTGTTTATGGCCATGGCGGCCCTGATTGGCGTTATCACACTACAAATCATTTCCCGCGTACTGTTCACCGCCGTGGAGTGGACCGAAGAAGTCGCCCGCTTTCTGCTGGTGTGGCTGACGTTTCTTGCTGGCACCCTGGCCTTCCAGCGCGGCCGACATATCGCGGTCACCTTTGCCGTCGATGCCCTGCCCGCTCGGCTGCGGCAGTTGGCGCGGCTGCTGGCCTCATTGGTGGTGGTGGCCTTCTTGATTGCCCTGGCGGTGATTAGCCTGGAATACATGCAGGTACAGAGCTTCCAGAAGTCGGCGGCGCTGCGCGTGTCGATGTCTTATGTCTACGCCGTGGTACCGTTCTGCGCCGCCGTGATGGCCTGGTACGCCCTGGTCGATGCCGTTGAACTGGTCGTCACCGGTGATACCCACGAGCCCCGGGAGACACCGTCATGACGATGCTCCTGTTCGGGCTGTTTTTTGCCTTGATGCTGCTCAACGTGCCCATCGCCTTTGCAATTGGCGCCAGCACGCTGTTTGCGCTTTATCAGGCGGGCGTGCCGCTGATGGTGGTGCCCCAGCAGATGTTCCAGGGCATTAACTCCTTCGCCCTGGTGGCGATCCCGATGTTTATTCTGGCCGGGGATTTAATGGCCCAGGGCAAGGTCAGCGAAAAGCTGGTGAGCTTTGCCGATTCATTGGTGGGCTTCATGCGCGGCGGGCTGTCGCTCGTCTCGATCATGGCGGGGATGTTCTTTGCCGCGATTTCCGGCTCGGGCGCTGCCACCACGGCCGCCGTGGGTTCGAGCCTGGTGCCGGAACTCAAGCGCAAGGGTTACGACCCCGCCTCCGCCGCCAGCTTGATCGCCGCCAGCGGTACCATCGGCGTGGTGATTCCGCCATCGGTGCCGATGATCATCTACGCGGTCATCGCCCAGCAGTCGGTTTCCAAGCTGTTCTTGAACGGCTTTCTGCCGGGCCTGGCGATGGGTCTGGGGTTGATGGCGATTGCCATTACCCAGGCCTACCGGCGGCAGTACCCCAAGGGCACGCCGCTGTCGTGGCCGGTGATTCTGCGCACCTTCAAGGACGCCAGCTGGGGGCTGATGACGCCGGTGATTATCCTTGGCGGCATCTTCTCGGGTATCTTCACGCCGTCTGAAGCGGCGGTGGTGGCGGTCAACTACGCCATTATGGTGTCGTTGTTTGTGTATCGCGATTTGACGATCCGCAATGTGTACCAACTGCTGATTCGCTCGGCGATGACCACCTCGGTGATCATGCTGGTGATTGCCATGTCGGCGGTGCTCAGTTGGACGCTCTCCAGTTGGCAGGTACCTGGGGCTATTGCCCAGTCGGTGCTGTCGCTGTCCACCGACCCTTACGTGATCATGCTACTGATCGTCGCGGTGATTCTGCTCACCGGGGTGTTTATCGAAACCGCCAGCGCGTTGATCATTCTGACCCCGGTGCTGCTGCCGCTCGCGCTGCAGTTGGGCATCGACCCAATCCACTTTGGCCTGATTATCGTAGTGGGGCTGTCCATCGGCATGATCACCCCGCCGGTGGCCATCAACCTCTACGTGGCTTCCTCGGTGACGCAACTGCCGCTGGAGCGCATCACCCAGGCTATCGTGCCCTATTTGCTGGGGTTGATCGGCGTGCTGCTATTGGTCGTTTACGTGCCGATGTGGCTTGGCTGGTCGGGGGGTTAAACACGCGTGAAGCAAAAATAGCAAGGCTGGTAAAAAAGGGGCTTGCCAATTGGCAAGCCCCTTTAATCTACATCAACAGCAGCGACAGATGTTTAGAACTCTTCCCAATCGTCACCGCCTGAGGTGGACGTCGGCTTGGATGAGGGCGCCGGACGTTTCAGTGACGCATTGGCGGGTGCTGACGCTTTGTCAGGCAACGCCTGGTGACGTTGTGCAGGCTCACCACCCTCTCCCAGCACAAAGGAATTGATCAGTTCGCTCAGGTGCTCCGCATGGCGGCGCATATCGGCGGCGGCGGTAGTCGACTCCTGCACCATCGCCGCGTTTTGCTGCGTCATGGTGTCCATCTCGGCCACGGCAGTATTGATCTGGCCAATCCCGCTGCTCTGCTCTTTGGCGCCGGCTGTGATCTCGCCGATCACGTCGGTGACTTTGGCGACGCTTTCGACGATTTCGCGCATGGTGGCACCGGCATCGCGCACCAGTTCCGACCCCGAATGGGTGTGCTGTACCGAAGCGTCGATCAGCGCACGGATCTCCTTGGACGCATCGCTGGAGCGGCTGGCCAGGATACGCACTTCCTGAGCCACCACGGCGAAGCCGCGACCATGTTCGCCCGCGCGGGCCGCCTCAACCGAGGCGTTGAGCGCCAGGATGTTGGTCTGGAAAGCAATGGAATCGATCATGGTGATGATATCGCTGATTCGGCTGGCCGACTCGTTGATATCCTGCATGGTGCGCTCGACCTGCGCCATGGATTCTTCACCCTGGTGGGCGACCTCAGCGGTGGACTGCACCAGCTTGTTGGCCTGCTGGGCGTTATCGGCGCTGTGATTGACCGTTGAGGTGATCTCCTCCATGGAGGCCGAGGTTTCCTGGAGGTTGGCGGCGGCCTGTTCGGTTCGCGTAGACAACTCTTCGCTGCTGCGGGAGATTTCGCCAGCAGAGTCGTAGACGCTGGTGGTACTGTGGCGAACGTCTCTCAGGGTATCCTGCATTCGTTCGACAAAGGCGTTGAACTGCACCGCCAGGTCGCCAATTTCATCGCGGCTTTCCACCGAAAGACGCCGGGTCAAATCACCTCGGCCCTGGGCGATATCGTTCATGGCGGCGGCCGTTCGCTTGATGGGCCCAACGGTACGACGCACGAACACATACGCCACCAGGGCGACCACGCTAAACAACACCAGCCCCAGCAGGGCCGTGAAGATGATGCCTTGGCGCACATCGGCCGCCGTGGTGGCTTCCAGTTCGGCCATGGCCTCGTCAACATCGGTCACGTACACACCCGCACCGATCAACCAGTCCCATTTTTCCAGGCGGTCAACATAAGAGTGCTTGGGTTGAAAGTCGTCGGTACCTGGATATTCCCACACGTAGCTGTAGAACCCACCGCCACTTTTCGCGACATCGATGATCTCGCGAATCAGATAGGTGCCGTCGGGGGTCTGCGCGTCGATCATGTTGGTGCCTTCGCGCTCCGGCGCGGGCGCCGTCACGATATTGTTACCCTCATAGTCGTAGATAAAGATGTAGTTGTTATCTTCAAAGCGCATGGAGCGCACAAGCTCGGCAACCTGCTGCTTGGCCTCTTCGTCGTTGACACCGGCGTCGTCGTAAATCGGCTCGATGGCGGTCTTGGCCATCTGCACAACGTCGCGCACCGCCCGACGGCGCTCTTCGACTAATTGTTCGCGCTGTTCTGCCAGCACGTCTTGAGCGTCCTGGGTTGAGCTGTAGGATTGAAATCCCACCAGCACGACCGTGACCAGTAACAAGGGAATCAGGACGAGCATCAAGATCTTGGTCTGCAAGCTAAAGCCCCCGCGAGCGGGAGAGTCAGTCGTTATCATTGTGAACACATTCCAACGTTTTTGGTAAATTAGGATTAATATTGTCACTCATCTATCGACAAACGTTATTTCAACTTTAATTATTTTAAGGATTTTTTGATTATTCAGAGCGATTTCAGGACGTTCATAACATAAGTTAAGGCGACGAGAGGCTCGTGAGTCCACTGTAGAGACGTGGTGGCCAGGGACGGCCCGTTTTAAGGCTAGACGCCACCCGACTTGTTCAGTCGCCTCGACCCTTCAACCGCCTGGTCGGGGCGACTTTTTTATTATGCCCGCCCCAGGTTAGCCCGCGATGGCCGTGCGCCGCTCATCCAGCATCCCTTTATCGAGAATGAAGCGGATGATTTCTTCGAGCCCAACCCCATCGTACAGATTGGTGAACACAAAGGGCCGCTCGCCGCGCATCTTTTTCGAGTCGCGCTCCATCACCTCCAGCGAGGCATGCACCTGCTCGGCGATGTCGATCTTGTTGATAATCAGCAGGTCGGATTTGGTGATGCCCGGGCCACCTTTACGCGGAATCTTGTCCCCAGCGGACACGTCGATCACGTAGAGCGTGAGATCCGAAAGCTCGGGGCTGAAGGTCGCCGACAGGTTATCGCCGCCGGATTCCACCATCACCAGCTCCAGTTTGGGGTGGCGCTCCTGCAGCTCGTCGATGGCCGCCAGGTTCATCGAGGCATCTTCTCGAATGGCGGTGTGCGGGCAGCCGCCGGTTTCCACACCTAAAATGCGGTCGGCCGGCAGCGCATCATGCTTGAGCAGAAAGTCGGCGTCTTCACGGGTATAGATGTCGTTGGTCACCACGGCGATATCGTAGTGGTCGCGCAGCGCCAGGCAGAGCTGCTTGAGCAGCGCGGTTTTGCCCGAGCCAACCGGGCCACCCACGCCAACGCGTAAACAGTGCGTCATGATGAATATCTCCTAACTTCTAAACAGTCGTGAATATTGGGTTTCATGCAAGGCGCTGGCCAGCGCCAAACCAGGTAGCACGGGGCCGAGCTCTTCGTCATCAAGCGAAAGCGCCTGATCAACGGCACCGACCAGTGCCGGGCGCAACTGCTCAATCACCCGCTGGGCAGCCGTATGCCCCAAGGGCAGGGCTTTGCAGGCAACAGCCAACTGGTTTTCCAGCCACGCCCAGGCAAAGCCGAGCAGCGTTTGTCGAACGGATACGCCACGGGTATAAGCAGTGTACGCAAACAGGGTTACATAACCTGATTGGATCGGTAACAAGGGCGGTAGTGAGCCTTCACTTGGCATCAAGTTCAGGCTACCCAGCAAACGCTTGAGTGAGGCACCCAGACGGCTGTCTTCAGCAGCCAGCTCGGCAGTTTCGCGCGTTGCCGCCAGCCACGTATCCCATTGGGCAATCGTATTGCTATCGCCTTGGCCAATGGCCTGATGCAGCCGCGCCAGCACGGGTAACTCGCAACGGGTTAAGCCGTCTTCCAATACGCCGCTTAGCCACTCGGCCAGGCTTGCTTCGTCACTTACCCAGCCAAGTTCAAAGGCACTTTCCAGGCCTTGCGAGAAGGCAAAGGCGCCGATGGGCAGCGACGGGCTGACCAGCTGCATCAGCCCCAGAAGTGCCAGCTCATCGCTTTGCGGGGTGACATCAGTGGGCATGGTGATGCTCATGGTCGCGCGAATGGTCATGAGGGTGGTCGTGGTCATGAGAATGGCTGTGCCCGTGGGAATGACCATGTGAGTGACCACCGCCGCCAATCTGATTATAAGCGCCCGGCTCAGGGTCGAAGGTGGCGTTGTGGTGCTCTAATTCTGCACCTAACAACGCGGCGAGCTCTTCCAGTACATGATCCGGCGGGAAGCGCACCCAGCCGCCTTTTTCATCTTCTCCCAGCGCCAGCTGTACGTGGCGATTGCCCAGGTGGTAAGCAAGGCGCGCCAGTGGTAAGCCAGCACTTACTCGCGCGGTCACCACCGGTTCTACGGCAGCGCAGACGCGTACGACTTCGCCGCTCTCAGATTTTAAGCCTTCGCCGCTACGCAATACCGGGCCGCGATCTAGAAACAGCCCCAGTTCGCGGCCACTATCGCTTTGGGCTTTCAAGCGCCCACGAATGCGTAGTTCAAAAGGCAGCGTGAGTGTATCACTCGCCGCGCTCTCGTCTATCGGCCCTAAACGTTCTATCAGTTTTAGCATGACTAGCGTCCTTCGCTGTCTATGCAGATGTGCCGGGGGTAGGTCTACGAGAGGGCGCTGTGAATACCTCCCTGTACGCTACTTTTGCCATCCATGGCAAAAGACCCTCTCTACGACCTACCCCCGTCACCTCTACCTAAATGGAATAGCCTCAATCAAAACAAGTGATACCGCTGGGCCAGCGGTAGCTCGGTGGCAGGCTCGCAGGTCAAAATTTCGCCATCGCAGCGCACTTCGTAGGTTTGCGGGTCGACGGTCAGATCCGGGCAGGCATCGTTGAGCTTCATGTCCTGCTTGCGCACCTGGCGTACGTTTTTGCACGCCGCTAGCTCGCTATTCAGCCCCAGCGTCTCTTTAATCCCCGCATCCAATGCTGCCTGGCTGACAAAGCTGAGCCGGGTCTGGCTGGCCGCGCGGCCCAGTGCACCAAACATGTAACGGTAATGCACCGGCTGTGGCGTGGGAATCGACGCATTGGGGTCGCCCATGGGGGCGGCCGCAATCATGCCGCCCTTAATGATCATCGCCGGTTTGGTACCGAAAAACGCCGGTTTCCAAAGCACCAGATCCGCCATTTTTCCGACTTCGATGGAGCCGACTTCGTGGGCGATACCGTGGGTGATCGCCGGGTTAATGGTGTATTTGGCGATATAGCGCTTGGCGCGGAAATTATCGGCGCCCAGGCCCTCGTCTTCCGGCAGCAGGCCGCGCTGCACCTTCATCTTGTGCGCGGTTTGCCAAGTGCGGCAGACCACTTCACCGACCCGCCCCATGGCCTGGGAGTCCGAGGCGATCATCGAGATCACGCCCAGATCGTGGAGGATATCCTCGGCGGCGATGGTTTCACGGCGAATACGCGAGTCGGCGAAGGCCACGTCTTCGGGAATATTGGGGTCCAGATGGTGGCACACCATCAGCATATCGAGGTGTTCGTCGATGGTGTTGACCGTGTAGGGCCGCGTCGGGTTGGTGGAGGACGGCAGCACGTAGGCTTTCGAGCAGGCGGTAAGGATGTCCGGCGCGTGGCCGCCGCCTGCCCCCTCGGTGTGATAGGTGTGAATGCAGCGTTCTTTAAAGGCCCCCAGGGTGTCTTCCACAAAGCCCGACTCGTTCAGGGTATCGGTGTGAATGGCCACCTGAACATCGTAAACATCCGCCACGTTAAGGCAGTTGTTGATCGAGGCGGGTGTCGTGCCCCAGTCCTCGTGCAGTTTGAGGCCCATGGCACCTGCATTCAGCTGGGCTTCCAGCGACTCGGGCAGGCTGGCGTTACCCTTGCCCAGCAAGCCAATGTTCATGGGCATATCGTCCACCGCCTGGAGCATTTTGCCGATATGCCAGGCGCCAGGGGTACAGGTGGTGGCGTTGGTGCCGGTGGCCGGCCCCGTTCCGCCGCCGAGCATGGTGGTAATACCGCTCATCAGCGCTTCTTCCACCAGCTGCGGGCAAATGAAATGAATATGGGCATCCAGCGCCCCAGCGGTCAGAATCTTGCCTTCCCCGGAGATGATTTCGGTGCCGGGGCCAATCACGATCTCGACATCCGGCTGGGTATCCGGGTTACCGGCTTTGCCAATCGCGGCAATGCGGCCGTTTTGAATGCCCACGTCGGCCTTGACGATGCCCCACCAGTCCAAGATCAGCGCATTGGTGATGACCGTATCCATCACGGTGTCGTCGGCGCGCTGGCTTTGGCCCATGCCGTCGCGGATGACCTTGCCGCCGCCAAATTTCACTTCATCACCATAGTGGGTGGCGTCTTTTTCGACTTCGATCCACAGCTCGGTATCGCCCAGGCGCACGCGGTCGCCAACCGTGGGGCCGTACATATCGGCGTAGGCTTGCCGTGAGATTTTCATTTTGCCTCTCCTTCCAGCGCGCCCATGACATCGCCACGGAAACCGTAAATTTCGCGCTTGCCCACAAAGGGAATCAGCGTGACTTCGCGGGTCTGGCCGGGCTCAAAACGAATCGCCGTGCCAGCTGCGACGTCCAGCCGATAGCCCCGCGCCTTGTCACGATCAAACACCAAGGCCGGGTTGGCCTCGGCAAAATGGTAGTGGGAGCCGATCTGAATGGGTCGGTCGCCGGAATTGGCGACGTCGATGCTGATCCGCTCACGCCCCGCGCAAAGCTCGATATCACCTTCTTGTAACTGATACTGTCCTGGAATCATTGGGCCGGGAATCATGGCAGCCTCCTGCGTGCTGATAACTAGTTGATCGGGGTGTGGACGGTCACGAGTTTGGTGCCGTCGGGGAAAGTGGCTTCCACCTGCACCTCGTCGACCATCTCGGCCACCCCCTCCATCACGTCATCGCGGCTGAGAATCTCGCGACCAAAGCTCATCAAATCGGCCACGCTACGGCCATCGCGAGCGCCCTCCATGATCTCGAAGCTGATCAGCGCCACGGCTTCGGGGTAGTTGAGCTTCAGGCCGCGTGCTTTACGCCGCTCGGCCAGCTGCGCCGCAGAAAACAGCAGCAGCTTGTCTTTGTCTCTTGGGGTGAGTTCCATGGTGCCTCCTTGAAAATCAGGTCAGCCAGATTCGCGGTGTGTGGGCCTCGCACCCGATCCAACGGGGGCGCAGTACCTCCCAGGCCTGTTCGCATAGCGCCCAGGCTTCATTGCGGGCGTTGCCCAGGTAGCGCAGCAGCAATACGCCATGGCGAGCGGTGACCGCCCAGCGCGGGTGGTCGGGCAGCGCCTCGCGCAACGCCTCTATCGCCTCGCCGGTATCGGCGAGCCCCACCGCCCACAGCGTCGCCTGAACGGTGGCACCGCCCTGGCCCCACCGCCCGGTAAAACGTGGATGAGCAGGATCGAGCGGCTGACGCTCGAGCCATAACGGCCTGCCGTCCAGCGTCAAACGAAACTGCTGCTCGATGCGCCCGGTAAGATACGGCAGGTCGCTCGCGGGGCGCCCCAGCGCCATGACCTCCCAGCCCAGGCAGCGGGCACTGCCGTGAAGGTCAATCTGGGTATGCTGCTCACCTCTGGAACCATCAAAGGCGATGGTTTCCTGGGGTAGCCACTCAAGGATGGCGCCGTCCTCCACATCGAGTTGCGTGCGCTGGGTCCAGGCGACGCCCTGGCTGTCGGCTTTATACAGCTTGTTGGCCGCGGGCGTGGTGAGCAGCGCGTGGGCACCGCTCTCCACATGGGCGCTGATGACCAGCGCATCGCCGCTAACCAGCCCACCGGGCGGGTGCAACACATACACATGGCATGCCTGACCGCGACCTTCTGGATAGAAAGGCCGCTGCACGCGCAGCGGCCCCTGATGGCGGGCGTGAACCAAGCGCGTTGCGCCGCTGCGTGGCGCAAACCGCAACGCAAGCGACGCCGCCCAGTGGCGGCCCTGATCAAAACGGTGGCCAGAGGCAACCGGGGGGTTGGCGATATCGCATAGAATCATGGGGTGCTATCGCGTCCTTACAGTCAGCCTTTTACTAACCACTGCAATTTATGCGCCAAAATGGTGAAAAGCGGTGGCACCCCGACCTGGCGGAGATCTCAGTGGAAAGCCGAGGTGGTCATCAAAGGTTTATTGCACCAATAAGGAACATCCAAAGCTTTTAAAGCACCACAATGGCACGCCATGCGGATTTCCCTTCTGCCGTGCTGAACCGTCGCAACGACCGAGGCGCCGTCATGCCCGCCCAACTCAAAGCACTGGGCCGGCGAGGATAAATGACATCGCCAGATGCTGCTTGATCAGTGCCTTGGACAGCCCTCGCACCTTGTCAGCTTAGGCGATGTATCGCAGCTCACCACTATTGACGGCCACCTAGACCTCCTCAGTCCCTTTATGCGCCTTTTATCCGCTTGACATTGAGGTCATTGCGACACAGGATTAGCCAAGGCTATACTTGTTTCTTGACTGAAAAACCATCGAAAGATACACGGCTTTATCTACCATCCACCTCATGCCGAGCCTGGAGTCTAGTCATGGTCACAAAACATGCTGTGGTGCTATTGGCAACGCTGCCTTTAAGTTCGTTGGCAACGGCCGATGAAACACCCTTAAACGTGGTGGCAACGATTGGGATGATTGCCGATGTAGCGCAGGAAGTAGGCGGCGAATGCGTTAACGTGGAAGCCATGATGGGCCCCGGCGTAGACCCCCATCTGTATCAGGCAAGCGCTAGCGACGTGGCCTTGCTGCGAGGCGCCGACCACATTCTCTATTCAGGCTACTCATTGGAAGGACAGCTGGGGAGTGTGCTGGAGAATTTCTCGGCACGAACACCTACGCTTGCCGTGGCGCCCGCTTCCATTGATCCGGCGTCGTTGATCACCGCTCAGGATGTCTACGGGGTCGACCCGCACCTGTGGATGGATGTCTCTTTATGGGCCCAGACACTGCCCACCCTGAGCGATGCATTTAGCGAGGCACGCCCTGATTGCGCCACGACGATTGAAACCAATACCGAGCGTTATCAGGCTCAGTTGCTAGCCCTGCATGAGTGGGTTAAAGAGAGCATTGCCCGCATCCCCGAAGCGCAGCGTATTCTTGTCACCGCCCACGACGCGTTCAGCTACTTTGGCCGTGCCTATGACATTGAGGTGGAAGGGATTCAGGGCATCAGTACCGAAACCGAAACCGGGATCGCCGATATTCGTAGCATGGCAGATAGCGTCGTTGCCCATAACGTGCCTGCGGTATTTATCGAAAGCACGATCAACCCGCGCACCATTCAGGCAGTGATCGATGCGGCAAGGCAGCGCGGCCATGATGTGACCATCGGCGGCCAGCTTTACTCCGACGCCATGGGCGATGAAGGCACGGTAGATGGTACCTATATGGGCATGATCTACCGTAACACCCAGCACATTGTCGAGGCGCTAGGCGGTTCCTTGGCCCCGCTGCCAAAGGCACTGAATGACTGGGCCAGCGAGTGGCAACTCGCTCAATAAGCATTCGATAAGGTAGTGCATCCATGGCGACATCCGACCTTACAGACACCGCACTGAGCATTAAAAACCTGACGGTGAGCTACCATAACCAGCCCGTGCTTTGGGATATCGATCTGGATATCCCCGCCGGTGTCATGGCCGGCATTGTCGGCCCTAACGGGGCGGGCAAGAGCACGTTGATCAAAAGCCTGCTTGGGCTGGTGCCGTCGTTGTCAGGCGAGGTGATGGTGCATGGGCGGCCCTACGCCACGCAGCGTAAACGGGTGGGCTACGTGCCACAGCGCTCAAGCGTTGACTGGGATTTTCCCACCACGGCACTGGATGTGGTCACCATGGGGCTTTACGGGCGTCTAGGTTGGCTCAGAAGACCGGGGCGAAAAGAGCGCCACGAGGCGCAGGAAGCACTTGAGATGGTCGGTATGAGCGCAATGGCTGAGCGCCAGATCAGCCAGCTCTCAGGTGGCCAGCAGCAGCGCGTATTTCTGGCCCGTGCGCTGGTGCAGCAGGCCGATGTGTACTTTCTTGATGAACCCATGGCGGGCGTCGATGCCACCACCGAGCGGGCCATTATCGATATCCTGCGCCGCCTGCGCGACGCGGGTAAGACGCTGATCGTGGTACACCACGATCTGCAAACGGTGCGCACCTACTTTGACTGGCTACTGCTACTCAACGTGCGCGTCATCGCCAGCGGCAAGGCCGAGGAGGTGTTCAAGATCGATCACCTGCGCCAGGCTTACGGCGGCCAAATCGCGCTACTTAATGAGAATGAATCATTAATGTTTGCCACTTCAAAGGTGAAGTAACCTATGGTGTGGCTTGAGCTTTTATCTGACTACACCTTTCAGAATGTCGTCATTGGCGCCTCGCTGCTGGGGCTGATCAGCGGTCCGCTGGGCTGTTTTGCGGTGCTGCGTCGCCAAAGCCTGCTGGGAGACGCGATTTCCCACGCCGCCCTTCCCGGCATCTGTTTAAGCTTTATCATCACCGGCAGCCGGGATATTGGCGGGATTATTATGGGTTCACTGATCACCGGCTCCGCCGCCGCGCTGATCATGCTCATGCTGACGCGCTTAAGCCGCCTGAAAACGGACGCAGCCCTGGGCGCCTGCCTGAGTATCTTTTTTGCCATGGGTATCGTTCTGCTCACCTATATCCAGAGCACCAACAACGCCTCCCAGGGCGGTCTTGAGGCCTTTCTTTTCGGCCAGGCCGCCGCGACGCTGCGCTCCGATTTATGGGTGATGGGCAGCATTACGCTGGTCACGCTGCTGTTGCTTGCCGTGTTCTGGAAACAGGCCAAGCTGGTCACCTTTGATGCGGAGTACGCCCGTACGCTCGGCATGCCTATCACCGTGATCGAGGCATCGCTCACCGCTATGGTGGCGCTAGCGGTCGTCGTCGGCCTGCAGATGGTCGGTGTGATTTTGATGGCCGCCATGATCGTGGCACCCGCGGCCGCCGCGCGACAGTGGAGCCGCCACCTGGGCGGCATGCTCACCATCGCCGCAGGCGTCGGCATTGTCAGTGGCGTGTCAGGGGCGACCATCAGCACCCTATCGCGGGGCCTGGCAACCGGCCCGCTGATTGTCCTTACCGCCACCGTCATTGTGCTTATATCGTTGGCATTGGCGCCCGGCCGTGGCCTGCTGTGGGGTGTGATAAAGCACTATCGCCAGAAGTCAGCGCTGCAGAAACAGCAGCTACTGTATGCGCTATATAAACACTCGGCCGATCCCTCATGCGCCCCTTCAACACTCGGTTCACGCAGGATGCTCAACAAGCTTAAACAGCAAGGCTACCTAACCCGCTCTCCGCGCGGTGCCACCCCAGGCGACGGCGGCTGGGGGCTAACGGCACAGGGCCAGGCGGAGGCGAGAAGAGTGGTCGCGGCCTTTGAGGAATTAGCATCATGATAGCCGAGCTACTGACCACCACTGCCCTGCCCATTATGCTTGTGGGCGCGATGGTAGGCATCGCCTCCTCGGCGGTGGGCACCTTTTTAGTGCTGCGCGGCAACAGCATGTTATCCGACGCCATCAGCCATTCGATTGTATTTGGCATCGTCATCGTCTGGCTGCTGACCAAGCAACAGAGCGGGCCGGTACAACTGATCGGGGCCGCCCTCACCGGCCTGTTGACCGTGCTGCTCACCGAAGCCTTGGCGAGCACCAAACGGGTCAAGCAGGATACCGCTATCGGCCTGGTCTTCCCGGCGCTGTTTTCTATCGGCGTGCTGCTGTTGAATATTTATGCCAATGATGTGCATATCGACACGCATACTGTGCTGCTCGGTGAGATCGGTTTTGTCTGGCTGGATACCCTCGACATCTTCGGCCTGCCCATCCCCCAGGCGCTGGTATCGATGAGCGTGATGACGGTGCTCAACTACGCGTTTATCGGGCTCTTTTATAAGGAACTAAAACTGGCCACCTTCGATCCGGCGCTGGCCAAAACGTTTGGTTTTATGCCCTCGATTCTTTTCTATGTGCTGCTGATGCTAACTAGTTCCACTGCCGTGGCGGCCTTTGATGCGGTAGGTGCGGTGCTGTTTATCGCCTTTGCCATTGTGCCCGCCTCCGCCGCCTATTTGCTGACCGACCGGCTGTGGATGATGTTTATCATCGGTGCGCTCATTTCTATCGCCTCGAGTATTTCTGGCTACTACCTCGCCGTGTATCTCAACGTCTCCATTGGCGGCATGATGGCCGTCATGACCGGCGTATTCCTGATGCTTGCCTTTCTGGCCGGGCCACGCTACGGCGTGATTACCCAACGGGTCAAACGCCAACGGGCACGCCAGGCGCCGCCGCCCAGCATTTGAAGCCCAGCTTTTGGAAACACCGCTCATCCGCGCACAAAAAAGCGACCGCCTTTCGACAGCCGCTTGGCCGGGCAGGCGGTAACCGGGTGTGGATAACTTACACCGTCAGATGCTGCTTGATCAGCTCATTGGAGAGCTCGCTGATTTCCCCTTTGGCCACCTGGCGACCGCGATCCATGATCACAAAGCGGTCGGCGTACTTACGGGCAAAGGGCAGCTTCTGCTCCACCAGCAGCACCGTTAGGCCATCCTCGTTGATCAACTGACGGATCACCTGGCCGATTTGAGCGACGATATTGGGCTGAATGCCCTCCCCTGGCTCGTCCAGAATCAGCATTTTGGGCTCAATCACCAATGCACGGCCAATGGCCAGCTGCTGCTGTTGCCCGCCGGAAAGGTCGCCGCCCCGGCGGTGTTTCATCTCCTTGAGCACGGGGAACAGTTCATAGACCCGCTCGGGGATTGTCTTCAGCCCGTCGCTGCGAGCGGCAAGGCCGGTGCGCAGATTCTCCTCCACGGTCAGCAGCGGAAAGATCTGCCGCCCCTGGGGCACGTAGCCAATCCCCAACCGCGAGCGCGCCTCAACGGCTTTTTTAGTCAGCTCAATCACGCCGGTGTCGGCGGTGTAGCGTAGCTCACCACCTTTGACGGCCACTTCGCCCATCACGGCTTTCAGCAGCGTGGTTTTGCCCACGCCGTTGCGACCCATCACGCAGGTGCACTGGCCTGCGGGCACCTCAAGATCGAGATCCCAGAGGGTGTGGCTTTCGCCGTAAAACTGATTGAGCTTCTCGATCGCCAGCATCAGGCGGCCTCCTCGTCTGCGCCCAGGTAAACCTCGACCACGTTGGGATCCATGGACACCTCATCCATGGTGCCTTCCGCCAGCACGCTGCCCTGATGCAGGACAGTCACCTGACGGGCAATCGAGCGCACAAAGCCCATGTCGTGCTCGACCACCACTACCGACTGCTTACCCGCCAGGCCGGTGAGCAACTCGGCGGTGCGTTCCATTTCCTGCTCGGTCATCCCGGCGACGGGCTCGTCTACCAGCAATAAGCGTGGGCGCTGCATCAGCAGCATGCCGATTTCCAGCCACTGCTTCTGGCCATGGGAAAGAATCCCCGCGGGCTGATGACGCAGCGCCGTCAGGCCAATGGTTTCCAGCACTTCGTCAATGCGGTCCTTGATCTCGCCGGTCATGCGCGCGGTCAGCGTGGGCAGAATACGCTTATCCGCCGCCATCGCCAGTTCCAGGTTTTCAAATACCGTCAACGCCTCGAACACCGTGGGCTTCTGGAACTTGCGGCCAATACCCAGGCTGGCAATATCGGGCTCGTTCATGTGTAACAGGTTGTGCCGACTGCCGAACCATACGCTGCCCTGGTTGGGCCGCGTCTTGCCGGTGATGATATCCATCATGGTGGTTTTACCGGCCCCGTTGGGGCCGATAATGCAGCGCAGCTCGCCGTCGTCGATGGTCAGGTTAAGGTTGTTGATGGCCTTGAAGCCATCAAAGCTGACGGTGACATCCTCCATGTAGAGAATCGGCCCGTGACGTACGTCCACCTTCGATAACTGGGGCGTCATGAAGTCGAACACCCGGTCGCGTTCGGTCAGCGATTGGAAAAAACTCATGCCGTGGCCTCCTTTTCGGACATTACGTCAGCATCGTCTCGACGTCGTGCACGACGCTCCAGCAGCCCGGCGACCCCCTTGGGCAGGAACACCGTGACAAATACAAACAGCCCCCCCAGCGCGAACAGCCAGGCATCGGGCATGACGCCGGTGAACACGGTCTTGGCGTAGTTGACCAGCACCGCGCCGATGACCGCGCCATACAGCGAGGCGCGGCCACCCAGCGCCACCCACAGGACCACCTCGATGGAGAAAATCGGGTCGAACTCGCTGGGATTGATAATCCCTACCTGGGGCACGTAGAGCGCCCCGGCGACCCCCGCCAGCATGGCGGAGACAACAAACACGAACAGCTGGAAGCGCTCGACCCGATAGCCAAGAAAGCGCGTGCGCGCCTCGGCGTCGCGGGTGGCAACGCAGACCCGGCCAAGCTTGCTGCCCACGATGGCGCGGCACAGCCAGTAGCCCAACGCCAGGGCCACCGCCGAGGCGATGAACAGCCCTAGCCGGGTGGCCTCGCTGCGCAGGTCGAAGCCCAGCAGCTCGCGGAAATCGGTGAGGCCGTTATTGCCGCCAAAGCCCATCTCGTTGCGGAAGAACGCCAGCATCAGCGCAAAGGTCATGGCCTGGGTAATGATCGACAGATACACCCCGGTGACCCGCGAGCGGAAAGCCAGCCAGCCGAACACCAGCGCCAGCAGCCCCGGTGCTATCAACACCATGGCAAAGGCAAACCAGGCCATATCGAAACCGAGCCAGTACCAGGGCAGACTGTCCCAGTTCAGAAATACCATGAAGTCGGGCAGTATCGGGTCGCCGTAGGTGCCGCGGTCGCCGATCTGGCGCATCAGGTACATGCCCATGGCATAACCGCCGATGGCAAAAAACGCACCGTGCCCAAGGCTCAGAATGCCCAGATAGCCCCACACCAGGTCCACCGCGACGGCCAGCAGCGCATAGGTCAAATACTTGCCCAGCAGCCCCACCGTGTAGCCCGATACGTAAAGCGGATGCCCCTCAGGCACGGCCAGGTGCAGTATCGTCACGGCAGTGACCGCCACAATCAGGATGAGCAGGAAAATCTGCGTCGAGCGTTCGTTGAAGGGTCGTGTCAGCCACATAGTCGATTACCCCTCCGCCGCCCGGCCTTTCTGCGGAAAGAGTCCGCGGGGGCGCTTTTGAATGAACAGAATGATAAATACCAGCACGATGATCTTGGCGAGGACCGCCCCGGCCCAGGGTTCCAGCACCTGGTTGATGATACCCAGCGACATGCCGGCCACCAGCGTGCCCCAGAGATTCCCTACGCCGCCGAACACCACCACCATGAAGGAGTCGATGATGTAGTTCTGGCCGAGGTTGGGGCCAACGTTGGTGAGCTGGGAGAGTGCCACACCGGCAAGCCCGGCCACGCCGGACCCCAGCGCGAAGGTCATGATATCGACCCGCGTCGCGCGAATGCCCATGGAACGCGCCATGGCGCGGTTCTGGGTGACCGCACGGACCTCAAGACCCAGCCGCGTGTGGCGCATGATCAGTATCAGGCCCGCAAACACCACCAGCGCAAAACCCAGCACATACATCCGGTTGAGCGTCAGCGACAGGGCGTCGTTCACCACCAGCGAACCGCTCATCCACTCCGGGGTAATCACCGTGCGGTTTTGCGGCGAGATCACCGTGCGTACCAGCTGCTGGAGAATCAGACTGACCCCGAACGTGGCCAGCAACGTCTCCAGCGGGCGGCCTTTCAGAAACTGAATCACGCCGCGCTCGATCGCCACCCCCGCCAGCGCCGACACCATGAACCCGGCCGGAATCGCCAGTATCAGCGCCAGCCCCGGCTGGCCGGGCAGCAGCTGCTGCATCGCCCAGGTGGTATAGGCCCCCAGCATGATCAGCTCGCCGTGGGCCATGTTGATCACGCCCATCACGCCGAAGGTGATCGCCAGGCCAATGGCCGCCAGTACCAGTACCGAGCCCATCGAGAGGCCAAAGTAGAGCGTCTCGGCGGCGCGGTTGATTTTAAGGTTTTGCTCGATATCGGCCAGGGCGGCGGTGGCAGCGTCGACCACTAGCGGGTCATCCGATTGGGCAGCGCGGCTCAACGCCACCCGAATGTTGCTGTTCAAGCTTCCTGCGAGCACCTCGACGGCGTCCACGTCGCCCTGATTGAGGCGGTAGACCGCCAGCGCCTGGTTCAAACGATTGCGGACGGCCGCCGAAGGCTCTTCGTCGAGTCGGTTGGTCAGCGGCTCGACCTGGGCTTCCTCAACGTCGCCAATCAACCCTTCGGCGGCGTCAAGACGTGCGTCCTCGTCGCCGTTATAAAGCTCGACCAGCGAAATCGCCGAGCGCAACTGGCTGCGAAGTGCGTTATTGATCGTCAGACGATCGAGGTCGCGACGACTCACCTCGCCCATCGCCTCGCCGGTCAGCGCATCTTCAATAGTGACGTCCAGACCCGCCGTTTCCAGCGCGATCACAAAGCGCCCGTCATCCTTCAGCCGCTGCAGGTCACTGTCCAACAACGCCTGCAGCCACACATCTGCGCGCGACTGCTCGCTTTCGATAATGGCGTCGATGGCGGCGGCTTTATCGTCGAACGAGCGCGTATCCAACGCTTCGAGTAACGCCTGGCCGTCCTGTTGCTGGGCCGCCGCCGTCATCGGCAGCCAGCTCAGCAGGCCCATCAGCAGGCAGGTGACGATCCTTGTCGTAACGGCGTAGCAAGGAATCCACATGGGTGAGTCCTTTGAGTGGCGTGCCCTGCACGCTGCCATTCATCGGCCAGCGCACAGGTGAATGAATAAGGTGTTGAGGTGAAACGATGGGGCGGCTTGCGCCGCCCCGGGTCTATCAGTCCTCGGCAAGCGCTTCTTCGGCATCGCTACCCATGCAGCGGTTTTCCGCCACGTTGTAGTTGCCGCATTCCATAGGCTTGCGCCAGTCGCTGATCAAATCACGCGAACCGGGCAGGTAGTCCGACCAGGCATCGCCCGCCACGGTAGATGGCGTTTCCCAAACCACGGCGAACTGGCCGTTGTCCTGAATTTCCCCGATCATCACCGGCTTGGTGATGTGGTGGTTGGGCATCATCGCGGCCGAACCGCCCGACAGGTTGGGCACGGTCACGCCGATGATGGCATCTTTGACCGCGTCCACATCGGTGGTACCGGCTTTCTGAACCGCTTCTACCCACATGTTGAAGCCGATGTAGTGGGCTTCCATCGGGTCGTTGGTCACGGCGTCGTCTTCACCGGTATGCTCAAGCCAGGCGTCGATGAAGTCGTAGTTGGCGTCGGTATCCACGCTCATGAAGTAGTTCCAGGCGGCCAGGTGGCCGACCAGCGGCCCGGTATCGATCCCGGTGAGTTCCTGCTCGCCCACCGAGAAGGCGACGACGGGAATATCGGCCGCATCGATACCCTGGTTCCCCAGCTCGCGGTAGAACGGCACGTTGGCATCGCCGTTAACGGTGGAGACCACCGCGGTTTTCTTGCCTTCGCTGCCGAAACGGCCGATTTCCGAGACGATGTTCTGCCAGTCGGAGTGACCAAAGGGCGTGTAGTTGACCATGATGTCTTCGTCGGCCACGCCAAATTCTTCTTTCAGATAGGCTTCCAGGATGCGGTTAGTGGTGCGCGGATAGACGTAGTCGGTACCCGCCAGCACCCAGCGCTCGACGCCGACCTGGTCATGCAGGTAGTTGACCGCCGGGATCGCCTGCTGGTTGGGGGCGGCGCCGGTGTAGAAGACGTTTTCCGAGGACTCTTCGCCTTCGTACTGCACCGGGTAGAACAACAAACCATTGAGTTCTTCAACCACCGGCAATACCGACTTGCGCGATACCGAGGTCCAGTTGCCGAAGATGACATCGACCTCTTCCTGTTCGAGCAGCTCACGGGCGCGCTCGGCAAACAGCGGCCAGTCGGAGGCAGGGTCGACGACCACCGGCTCGATCTCGCGACCCAGCAGGCCACCGGCTTCGTTCTGCTGCTCGATCAGCATCTCGACGGTGTCCTTGAGCACCGTCTCGCTGATCGCCATGGTGCCGGACAGCGAGTGCAGGATACCGACCTTGATCGGGTCGTCTTCCTGGGCGAAGGTCTGAGCGCTGGCCCCCATCACGGCGGCGCCGAGCAGAGCAGTGGTGAACAGTCGAGAGGTTGTCGGGTGTGTCTTGCGTAGGAAAGTGGTCACTTGCATCTCCTTGCACCCCTTATGCTGGGGGCTTGTTTATTGGCCTCGTGTGCCAACGCCAAGCGCCGGGACACGTCCACTAGCAACAAGTGTTTTGCAAGGGTTGCGCCAAATTGGCACATAAACGGCTTATAAAAGCATAATCAGTTACTTAAGTTGATTCTAAAAAACCTGCGTCGTCCCATACGCACTACCATGACGCACACGACATCGATTCGTGCGCGCTCACAATGCACCCATACCCTTCAGTGCACCACGAGTGCGCAGCATTGTTTTCTGATTCATGACCATAAAAAACGGGGCACCGACTGCCGTCGGCGCCCCGCTTTCAGGCTTGCTTACGGTCGCGATCAATCGCTGCCAGGCGTACCTTCTTCAATGGGGTTCTGCATCCGGCGGCGCAGCAGCGGGCCAATGATATAGGGCAGGATCAGGCCCAGTCCGGCAAAGACCCACAGGCCTATGGCCAGGCCGCTGTCCCACAGAATCATCCAGTCACCGTCGGAGATATCCATGGCATGGCGCAGGTTCTTCTCCATCTCCGGCCCCAGCAGCAGGCCAAGAATGACCGGCACCAGCGGTATCTCCAGCTTGCGCAGGATATAGCCGCCCACCCCGAAGGCCACCATGAAGTACAGATCGAAGGTGGTGTTGCTGATCGAGTAGATACCCACGAAGGCAATCATGGTGACAATCGGCAACAGGTACATCGGGGGCACCGACAGCAGCTTGACGAAGATCCCCACCAGCGGGATGTTGAGCACCAGCAGCAGGAAGTTACCGATCAACAGCGCCGCGATGACGCCCCAGACGATGTCGGCGTTCTGGGTGAACATCAACGGCCCCGGGGTAATGTTGAGCGAGATCAACAGCGCCAGAAGGACCGCCGTGGTACCGCTACCCGGCACGCCCAGGGTCAGCATGGGCACCAAGGCACCGCTGGAGGCACCGTTGTTGCCCGCCTCGGGACCCGCCACGCCGCGCGGGTCACCCTTGCCAAAATAGCCCTTCTTGCCGACGACCTTCTTTTCCAGGGTATAGCCGATAAAGCTACCCAGCGACGCGCCGGCGCCCGGCAGAACACCTGCGATGAAGCCCAGTACGCCGCCCCGCAGACTCGAAGGCAGAATCTCGCGAATTTCCCGCCAGGTGAGGGTGAGCTTGTTGACCTTCATCTTTTCCTTACCCCCCCCGGCGCGGTCTTCGATGAAGAACATCAGCTCGGAAATGGCGAACAGGCCGACGATGGCGATGATGAAGTCCACGCCTTCGTATAGCTCGAGCACGCCGAAGGTGTAGCGCTGCACTCCGGTGTTGTCGATCCCCACGGTGGCGATCATCAGGCCGATACACGCGGCCACCACCGTCTTGATCGGGTTCTTGCCGGTAATGCCGCCCAGGGTGGCAAACGCCAGCAGGAAGAGCGCGAAATATTCCGCCGGGCCAAACGTCAGGGCGAAATTGGCCAGCAGCGGCGCGAGCAGGATCAAACCCACGGTGGCCACCAGGCTACCGATGAAGGACGCAATCGCGGAAATGGCCAGCGCCTCGGCCGCCTTGCCCTTCTGGGCCATGGGATAGCCGTCAAGGCAGGTCATCATGGCCGGCTCATCGCCGGGAATATTGAGCAGAATCGACGAGATACGCCCGCCGTACATGGCACCCGCGTATACTGACGTCAGCATGATCAGGGCGGTTTCGGGGGCGAGCCCCAGGCTGAACGCCAGTGGAATAAGAATGGCCACGCCGTTGGCCGGGCCCAGCCCAGGCAAGGCGCCAATCAAGGTGCCCAGAAACGCCCCCAGGAGCGCGAACATCAGGTTATGGGGCTGAAGCGCCACGCCAAAACCGTCCATCAGAAAACCGAGCGTTTCCATCAGTTCACCTCCAGGAAGGACAGCACGCCCAGCGGCAAGGCGAGATCCAGCGCAAAACTGAATAGAAAGTACACCACCACGCCGGACACGGCGCCGGTGAGGTAAGCGTTGAGGGGTCGCGCGCCCATGCGCCAGCAGAGCGTGCCCACGGCCAGCGTCGTACTGATCACGAAGCCTAACGGCTGCAGCAGCAAAGCATAGAGGATCAACACCACCACGGCGACGATCAGCTCGATACCGGTACGGCTCCAGGGCCACGCGTGGTCAGGGTCCGGACGCACGATCATGTAAAGGCTGGAAAGCACCAGCACCACCGCCAGCAATAGGGGAAACGTATCGGGGCCGACGGACTCGGCCCCACCAAACGGCTCCGGGAACTGAGTCGCGCCCCAGCCGTATGCCACGGCCAGGACGATCATCAGAACCCCAAAGATGCGGTCGTTGAAGGTCATTCCTGAATCAACCCGATGTCTTTGGACAGTTGCTCAATTTCGTCGATTTGATTGAGCACGAAGTCTTCGAACTCACCGGCGGTCATGTGGAATGGCATCAAGCCGTTCTGCGTCATGACGTTTTTCCACTCATCGCTCTCGTAGATGGTGTCCATGGCGTCGGTCCAGTAGGTCTCAGCCTCTTCGGAGATATCCTTCGGCATATAGAAGCCGCGCCAGTTGGGACCCAACGCATCGATGCCCTGCTCACGAGCGGTGGGGATATCAGACAGATCGCCGGGCAGGCGCTCTTCGGAGAGCACCGCGAGGACACGCAGGTCGCCGGACTCCATGAACCCCTGGGCTTCGGTGATATCGCCGGTAAAGGCGTCAACGTGCCCACCGATCACCTGGGTCAAGGCTTCGCCGCCGTTGTTGTACGACAGATAAGGGATGCGCGGCAGTGCTTCGACATCCGCCGCCTGAGCGGCAATCAGCACTTTCAGATGGTCCCAGCCGCCCTTGGCGCTACCGCCGGCGAACTTGACGCTGCGCGGGTCTTCCTTGAGCGAGTCCATCAGGTCGTTGAGGTCGTCGAACTCGGAGTCATCGGCCACGGCGATGATCCCGTAGTCGGCCCCAAGCGCGCCAACCCAGTTGACCTGGTCGGCGTTCAAATCCGGAAACTGCCCTTGGGCCAGACGCGTGGTGGTGGCCGTTGACGCCGCTACCAGCAGATGATCATCGCCGGCGCGCTTGCTGACGGTATGAGCAAAGGCCACACCACCGCCGGCACCCGCCATATTGACGGTCTGCACATTGGCCGGGACGATATCCAGCTCCTGCATCACGTTACCCACGCTACGGCAGGTAAAATCCCAGCCGCCACCAGGGTCGGACGGGGCGATGCACTCGACCTTGCCTTCGGGTTCGAAAGCGCTGGCCGTGCTGGAAAAGGTGCTGATCGCCGCCAAAGGAAGGGCCATCAGAGTGACGTATGTAAGGGAAGTCTTGCGAGTCATAGCGTTCTCCACGTGTCGATCTATTATTGTGGTGATGCGTGGTGCTTCACGCTGCGAACGTTAGAAGAATGCAGCCCCGGGCGACAAGCTTGTGAACATAAAACACAAAAAGCGCATTGTGAGCATTTTGCTCATTGTGTTCACGAACGCTTTACAGCGCCTGTTCACAGGCCTTCCAGCCACCCGTTGGGATCCGTCTGCAAACGGTAACGTCGTTCGGGCCTACCTACATCACCGTAGCCCAATTCCGCGTCGACCACTTGCACCGATACCAGAAATTCCAGATAGCGCCGCGCGGTGGAGCGACTGGCCCCCATGGCATGCGCTACCTGGGTGGCGGCCAGGGGCTGGCGGGCGTCCTTGAGCGCTTCGACCACCGAGCGTAAGGTCAGACGGTCGATGCCTTTAGGCAAGCTTCGCCCGCTGGCCAGGCCCGTGTCCACCGGCTGCGCGCGGGACAGCACCTGATCGAGTTCGGCCTGGCTCATTTCGTTGCGGCAGGCAAGGGCTGCCCGCTCGCGGCGGAAACGCGCCAGCATCTGCTGCATGCGGCTGGCCTCGATGGGTTTGATCAGGTAGTCAAATACCCCGCCACGCAGTGCCTCGCTGATGGTGTCCACTTCACGCGCGGCGGTTACCATGACGATATCCACCTGAACGTAATCGCGACGCAGCGCCCAGAGCAACTCTAGGCCTTCCACGTCGGGCAGATACGCATCCAGCAGCACCAGTTGAATGGCGGCGGCGTGGCGGGCCATTTTCTCACATGCTTCGGCCCCGTTGCGGGCCACGGCGACCACCTCGAACCCTTCGCTCTGCTCGATAAACGCGCGGTGGATATCGGCAATGCGAAAGTCGTCCTCCACCACCAGAATACCGTAGTCGTTTGCCGACATGACGCTCCCTTTTTGCTGCGATAATGTCATTATTACTATTCGTTAATCACAGGCTGCTTAGCTTACCACTGGCGATGGCGGGTCTCCGCGGGCACACAGCGAACGATCCAGTACGGCGATAAAGCAGGCACCGCCCAGCTCGCCGTCTTCCAGCGTAACCGTGCCGCCATGCTGACGACACAGCCGCGCCACCAACGCCAGGCCAATGCCCTGATGCTGGCCTGTCTTGGTCGAGAAGCCTTCGCTGAAAATCGAGTCGACGTTTTCAGGCGGCACGCCGGTGCCGTTGTCTTCGACCTCGATCAACAGCTGCTCACCCAGGTCAGTAAAAAACAGGCGCACGCGGGGCGGGTCATTCAGCCCGTTAAGGGCGGCGTGGCAGGCGTTATCCAGCAGGTTGCCGACCACACTCATCATGACCTCCTGGCCGGTCGGCGTTAACGGGCAGTCAAGCGAGCTTTGCTCGTCGATCTCCAGGGTGACGCCGAGCTCACGGGCGCGGGTCAGCTTGCCCATCAGCGTGCCGCTGAGCACCGTATCGGCCACGCTGCGCATCAAGAAGCTCATCTGCGCCTGAGCCCGCTCGGTTTCCTGATGGATCAGCTTGAGCGCTTCATCGACGCGCTTGAGCTGGAGCAGGCCGGAAATGGTATACAGCTTGTTGGAAAACTCGTGCGCCTGGGCACGCAGCATATCCACATCCCGGCTGGCCTGAGTCAGCGCATGGGAAAGGTCGACAATCTCCCGGCGGCTGCGGAAGGTCGCGACCGCGCCCTCAATGTCGCCTTCGTGCATGATCGGCACCCGGTTGACCACCACCGGGTGGTCGCCCAGCCACATTTGCTCATCGAATTCCTGCTGCCCATTCTTGAGCACTTCCAGCAGCCGCGAGTTGGGCACCACCTCGCGAATCGGCTGACCAAGCAAAATGTGCGCATCGGCCAGGCCAAGAAAGCGCCGCGCCTGCTGGTTGACCAGGGTAATCTGGCCTTCGCGATTGACCGCCAGGATGCCTTCGTGAATCGACTGCAAGATGGCCTCTTTCTCCATTGCCAGGCGGGCAATTTCGTAGGGTTCCAGCCCCAGAATGACGCGCTTGAGATGCTGGGAAAGCCAGTAGGCACCGGCAAATCCCAGTACGATCATCAACGCGACCAGCCCCCAGCCCAGGCTGTTGTAACGCGCGATATCCATTTCCACGCGGTCGAGCATAAAGCCGACCGAGACAATACCGATGATATTGCCCGCCTCGTCGAGCACCGGGGTCTTGCCGCGCATGGCCGTGCCCAGGGTACCGGTCGCCTCGGAGACATACGACTTCCCTTCCTCGAGGGCCCGAGCGTTATCGCCGCCCACCATGGTCAGGCCGATACGCTCGGGCACCGGATGCGAATAGCGCACGCTTTGGTTATTGCCGACCACCACGTACCGCGCGCCGGTTTCACGTCGCACACGCTCGGCAATCGGCTGGATGACACTGGCGGGATTTTCGTCGTCAAAGGCATCGATCAGCTCGGGCATTGACGCGACCGTCTTGGCCACCGCCAGGGCCCGCTCGCCCATTTGCGTACTGATGATCTCGGCCTTGCGGTGATTCAGGTAGGTGCCCTGGGCCAACAGCATACCCGCCAGCAGCAGCCCCACCAGCACCATGACCTGGAGGCGGAAGCTGCGTTTGTACCAGCGGCGGCGTGTACGCAGACGGCGCCAACGCTGAAGCTCGGCGAGGGTCTTGGGACGAGGGGCAGGCATGACGGCACTCACAAGCGGTAACGGCGTCATTATGGCATGCCCGCGCGGAGGGCGTTAAACTTCGCCGCCTGACACCGGGCCATCGGCGAGCCTTGGGCTATTACATCAGGAGAGCGGTATGTTGACCAGCGGCTGGGCAAGAGGGATTGTCATCGTGCTGGGCGGGCTCTGGTGCGCGCCTGGCTTGGCCAGCCCTTTCCTGGCACCTGCGCCCCCGCCCGAAGATGCTCCGGTTTTCAGCGGCGATGCCGAACTGGGCTATAACCAGCTGACCGGCAACACCAACAGCGAAACTCTGATCGGCAAAGCCCGCCTGCAGTGGCTGACCGGCGACTTGACCCACTCGCTGCGCGGCGAGGTTCGTCATGTCAGCAAGGAAGGCGATACCAGCGCCGAGCAGTACGTCGCCGCCGCCCGCGAGCGCTTCGACTTCAACGGCCCCCACTACCTGTTTGGCTTTGCCCGCTGGGAGAAGGACCGTTTTGCCGGTTACGACCAGCAGTTGACGGCCATCGGCGGCTACGGCCGCCAACTATTGGATAACGACAACCACGCGCTGTCCCTGGAAGCCGGGCCGGGTTATCGCCACGACCGACTACGCGAGCATGGCACCCAGCGGCTTGGGGTCGCCTACTCGGCCTTCGATTACCGCTGGTCGTTTGCCGACTACGCCGATATCCGCCAGGAAGCCTCCCTGGAGTATACCCAGCAAAACGTGACCTCACGCTCACTGACGGCGCTGACCGCGCGGCTTAACTCAAAGCTGTCGCTGCGCCTCTCCTACGAGATCAAACACAACTCCGAGCCCCCCGAGGACGCCGAAACACGCAGCGACACCACCACCAGCGCCTCGTTGCTCTACCACTGGTAGCCGGGGCTGGCCACGCTAGGCCAGAACGTCCTGCGTGCTCTAATAGTGAACAGTATCGCTATCACTGCACCAACATGCACCACAGACATTAGACGTTCGTCTATGAAAGCCGTATACTAAGGACAGTTTCCTGTCCTAGCGCCATTCCCTGAATGGCGCTTTTTTTTGCGTTCACTTTATCAACGCGCCAAGCTGCTAGTTTGGCCTCGATACTTTCACAACCCTCAAAACGGATCCTCATGACGTCCTCATCTCAAAACGTGCCATCGCGCCCCGGCGGCCTGCGTGCCCTCGGCGACCCTCTAGTGCTACTGCTCAGCGTCGGCTTTATCGTGGCCTTCATCGGCCTTTCGCTTTACGACGTCGACCTGGTCGCCAGCAGCATCAGCACCGGCTTTGCCTGGACGGCCCGCGTATTTGGCACCTACTTTCAACTGCTGTTGATCGCCACCTTCTTCATTGCCATCGGCCTGGCCTTCACCCCCGCCGCCAATGCCAGGATCGGCAACCTGGAGGCGCCGGAAATGAGCACCTTCAAGTGGCTGTCGATCATTCTGTGCACCCTGCTGGCGGGCGGCGGGGTGTTTTTTGCCGCCGGCGAGCCGGTGTATCACTTTGTGGTCACGCCGCCCGCGTTCGACAGCGAAGCGGGTACCCCGGAGGCCGTCGCCAACGCCTTGGCGCAGTCGTTCAACCACTGGGGCTTTCTGGCCTGGGCGGTATTGGGGTCGCTGTCGGCGATCGTGCTGGCCCACGCGCATTATGTGAAAGGCCAGCCGCTTCAGCCGCGTACGCTGCTCTACCCGGTACTTGGCGAACGCCTGCTGCGTGGGCCGCTCGGCGGCGTGATTGACGCGTGCTGCGTGATTGCCCTGGTGGCCGGCACGGTGGGACCAATCGGCTTTCTCGCCACCCAGGTCAGCTTTGGGTTGCACGAACTGTTCGGCCTGCCGGAGGGCTATACCGGCCAGCTGATCATTCTGGCGGCGCTGGGCGGTCTCTATGTGCTGTCGTCCATGAGCGGCATCCACAAAGGCATTCAGTTGCTCAGCCGATTCAACGTCATGCTCGCCCTGACGATTGGCGCGGTGATCTTTGTATTCGGCCCCACCCTGTTTCTCGCCAACAGCTATATGGCGGGGCTGGGCACCTACATGAGCGAGTTCTTCACCATGGCGACCACCACCGCGGATACCGCCCCGGACTGGTGGATGCAGTGGTGGACGGTGTTCTTCTTTGCCTGGTTCATCGGCTACGCCCCGCTGATGGCGATCTTCGTGGCGCGCATTTCCCGAGGCCGTACCATTCGCCAGATGATTATCGCCGTGGCCGTCATTGCGCCGATCGCCACCTCAGTGTGGTTTACCCTGCTGGGCGGTTCGGGCATTTACTACCAGTTAACCGGCGCCATCGAGCTGACCGAGGCACTGAACAATTTCCAGTTCGATGTGGCAACCTTGACCGTGGCCCAGGCGCTGCCCGGGGGCACCTGGATGGCGCTGGCGATCCTGCTGTTGACCACCATTTTCGTGGCCACTACCGGTGACTCGATGAGCTACGCCATTGCCGTGGTCGGTGCCGGTCACGACGACCCAAGCCCCTATGTGCGCGCTTTCTGGGGCATCGCCATGGCACTGATGGCGGCGGTACTGCTGAACATGGGCGCCGGGCAGATCAGCGCGCTTCAGCAGTTTATCGTGATCACCGCGATCCCGGTGTCGTTGATATTGCTGCCCACGCTGTGGAACGGCCCTCAGGCGGCGTACGCCATGGCCAGGGAGCAGGGCATCATCCAGTAACCGCTTAGCGCCCTTCCAGTAGCCGCAGCACCAGCTGCGGCTGCTGGTTGGCCTGGGCAAGCATACGAATGCCCACCTGCTGCAGCAGCTGCGCGCGCAGCAGATTGGACACTTCTCTTGCATAGTCGGCATCCTGAATGCGCGACTGGGCGGCAGAGGTGTTGATAATGCTGTTATTGAGGCCATCAATGACGCTCTCGAAGCGATTCTGCACGGCGCCTAGGTAGCTACGCTGACGATCAATGCGCTTGATGGCGTCATCCATCGCGGCCAGCGGGCTGTCGGTAGCGCTGGCATCATCGAGCACACTGAAGTTCTCAAGCCCTAGTGCCTGAACGCCCATGCCTTCAAGACGCACCGCAATGCTGTCCCCTGCGTTCGCGCCCACCTGAATATTGAGCGATTTATCGCTGTCGACCAGCCCGATGCCGTTGAAATTGCTTTGCTCGGCCACCCGGTCGATTTCTTCCAAACGCTGATCGATCTCGGTCTGAATGGATTCAAGGTCGCTTGGGGAGTTAGTGCCGTTGGCGGCCTGGACGCTGAGCTCGCGAATGCGCTGCAGGCTGTCATTGATGACATCGAGCGCACCTTCAGCCGTTTGCACCATTGAAATGCCGTCGTTGGTGTTGCGAATCGCCTGATTCATACCGCGCACCTGCGCGTCCATGCGATTGGCAATGGCCTGCCCCGCCGGGTCATCCTTGGCGCTGTTGATGCGCAAGCCGGAGGACAGGCGCTGCATGGCCGTTTGCATCGACTGCTGGCTCGCGCGCAGATTGTTGATTACCAGCAACGACGTCAGGTTGGTCGCAAGACTGATCACGGTGGTTCCTCGTAGAGCTGCCCTTTTGCCGGCGTCGCTGAACGCAGCCCAACAGGCAGTCATATTGTTATCGGCTGAACGCCGAAAACCTCAAGTCTTACGCTGGAAATATATCGTCATCCGGCAAAGCAGCTTCATCAACCGACGCTTAGGCAGAAGCGCGTCCGGTGGCCGCCAGCAGCTCGTCCACCGGCACGCGGACGTAATCCTGATGGAGATAGCCGTCGTCCACCAGCTCGCCGTTCCAGGCCACGATATCAAGGTCCATGGTGCGCGGTCCCGACTTGATCGGCCCACGCACCCGACCCAGCCGGTCTTCGACGTCTTTCAGATAAGCGCGAAAGTCGCTCATCGTCAGACGCGTGCGCACCAAAAGGGCAGCATTGAGAAAGTTGGGCTGCTGCTGATAGCCGACCGGCGTCGTGACGATCTCCCGGGAGCGCCCCACCAGTTCGCACTCGTTGTCCAGTATGTCGAGCGCCTCGGCGGCGTGCCGCTCGGGCTCGATGTTCGAGCCCAGTGAAATCACGCATTCATTGAGCGAGGTGTCGGGCTGGGCGTATAAAGGGTGCAGAGACATGGCGAGCTATCCTTGAGCGGGGCACTGGTGAGACATTAGCCTAACGCCCTGCGCTACTTGTGCAAGTGCTGTACAATTTATTGACAAACGCTGCCCTCACGCAGACAGTCGTTATGATTCCAAACCTTTGACCACCGTATCACGATGAGGATCGTTTCAATGAGTACACCGGCAGCACTGGTCACCGGCGGCGCGACCCGCCTGGGACGCCATTTCGCTGAATCGCTGGCCGCCGCAGGCTACGATATCGCGCTACACGTCAACCGCTCCCGCGAGGAAGCCGAGGTGGTCGCCGAGGGCATTCGCGCTCAGGGTCGAGCATGTGAGCTGTTTGCCTGCGATTTTCTGCAAGACGACGTCGGTCAGCTGATCGAGCAGGTCACCCAGCGCTTCCCGCAGCTGAGCGTGCTGCTCAACAGCGCGTCGGCGTACGCACCCGCGCCGCTCGCCGAGACTGACCTGGCCATGCTGGAAACCCAGTTCAGGGTCAATCTGTTTACGCCACTGCTGTTGACCCGGCATTTCGCCAACGCGGTGGAATCGGGCCAGGTGATCAACATCATCGACAACAAGGTGGCCTATCACCAGTACCCCTACGCGGCCTACCTGCTGTCCAAGAAGAGCCTCGCGGAAATGACGCGCATGGCGGCGCTTGAGTTTGCGCCACGTATCCGCGTGAACGGCATTGCCCCCGGCGTGGTACTGCCCGCCTCTCAGCGCACCAGCGACTATATCGACTGGCGGATCGAGGGCATCCCGGTCGACCATCAGGGCGCACCGGATCACCTGGTGCAGGCACTCCATTACCTGCTCACTAACGACTTTGTGGCCGGACAGATTCTGTACGTCGATGGCGGCGAATCGATCAACCTGGTGGGCCGCCACTCGGAAAACTATCCCGGTTAATACCCTTATCGAGTACCGAGAGCAGTCCCTGGTGATTGAGTCATTTTCTAGGCAGGACTCGGTTCATGTGTGCTGCTCCCGGATGCCCCTGGCAGGCTGCCAGGGGCATCGCCCTTTGCCGCCAGATCAGGCCCCGTAAGCGGCGGTATATTCATTGATACGGCACTTCCCCTGGCCGGACGTGCAGGGGACTTTCACTCCCAGAAACAGCGTCGATCAAGGCGCTACGCGCCATACTTGGCGCACAAAGCAAAAAGCCCCGTCAAAACGGGGCTTTAAAAACGGACAATTTAATTATCTACTCAGCGTCTTGTGACGCATCATCTTCAACGGCTTTTTTGTTACGTCGCCCCTCAAGCACGCGAGGAGCTACAAATAGCGCCACCATGCCAAATAAATCGAGAGTACCAATGATTCCCGCTGCAAAAGCACTGTAGGGAGCGATCAGAACTGCTGCAATCAACCCAACAAGCGCGATGGTGACACCACACAACTGGCCTCGGCGATCCTTTAAAATACTACCGGAAAGGCCAGTTTTATTCATTTCGTGAACGTGTTTCTGATCATCAACTGCCATCTGAACGATGGCTTTGCGGGTTTCTTCATCGAACTGATTCAAGATGTCTGGATGAGGCAACGGGCCACTGAAGCTTGTTTGCCTGACACGTTGATGTAGGTGCTGCTCTCTTGCTGGCTCGATTTGTAGATGTCTAGAGAGCTCCTGCTGTTGCTCTTGAGTCAGGTTGCCTCGTTCAAGTTTAGCAACAAGGCGATCAAGCTCAGAGTCGGATTCAAGCTCCCCATCTGCTAGTTCAACGTGCTTATTAGTGTCGGAATGGCTACCGACTGCTTCGTGTTTATCAGGCTAATCCGGCATGCTGTACACGCTTCTGATAATCGCTTACCGCTTTATACAGATGAGAGCCAGCATTGGCCCAGTGTTGGCCAATACGATCCTGAGCGGTACCTTTCGGCATGTGCTGCGAGTAATCACCTGTTGGCCAGATATCCATGACACTACCAGCCGCAAGCACAGTGCGCGGAATCTTGTAGTGAGATTTCATGGTTTTGCTCCTAATTTCACTAACATACGGAATGTACGAAAGTGCTTCATACATCTCAGTAGCCATTTCCAATTTACTGAAAAAAGATGCTGTGATGTGTGCATTGATAATGTACAGATTAATGGAGCTAAAAAAGTTGCGCAAGTTCAGCGTCATTGCTGCCGTTCGGCTTCCCGTGCGTCGAGCATCTGTTGCTGCCGGGCCGCTTGTTGGCGTCGCCACTCAAGTGCGCTTTCCAACACAGCAACTTCCTGTACAAAGCAAAGGGGCTGCCCGATGGCAGCCCCTTTACGTATTACGATGCAGCGTTTAGCGCCCGTCAGGCGTATCAACGTCGTCGTGGTCGGGCTTGATGTGATCCGAGTCCGACGCTTGCTGCACATCCTGATGAGAGGCTGGCTGCTGTTCCCCAGCGTCCTGCCGCGTTGGCTTGCCGCCTCTTTCCTCGGCGGTGGAGTCGATAACCCGCACGTTGGCCGGCGGCGCCGTGCCGTCCTTGTTTTCGCCGAAGTAGAGCGTGGTATGCGGGAAGGGAATCTCGATACCGGCTTCGTCGAAGCGTAGCTTGACGAGGCGGTTGTACGCCCGCCCGACGGACCACTGATCACCCGGCGTGGTCTTGATCACCACCCGGATATTGACCGAGTTGTCTGCCAGCGCGATGACACCGGCAACGGTCATGTCTTCCAGCAGTTTCTGACCATGCTCTTCGCTGGCTTTGAGGTCTTCAAAGGCCAACTTGAGCTGTTCGATGGCTTCGTCGATGCTCTCACGGTAGGCAATCCCGTATTCGCCCACGTGGTTACCGAACTCGCGCATGTAGTTCGAGACCGTGTCGACGCTCGAGAACGGCACGATATGGAAGGTGCCGCTGAGGTCACGGATACCCACCGAGCGAATGCTGAGCTTTTCCGCTGTGCCGGTAATACCACCCACGGTCACTACATCGCCGGTATTCATGGCGTTTTCTACCTGGATGAAGACGCCGGTGATGACATCCTGCACCAGTTTTTGTGCACCAAAACCAATCGCCAGACCCAGCACACCGGCACCGGCAATCAGCGGGCCGATATTGATGCCGATTTCCGACAGCACGATCATGCCGGTAATCGTCACCATGGCAATCGCCAGCGCATTGCGGAACAGGCTGAGCAACGTTTTTGCCCGCGCGGTGGGTTCGCCCACACCGGTGTCCGGGTTGAGCTTGTGCTCGATCAGGCTGGCCAGCCCCAGCCATGCGCCGATAGCAACGATCAGGATAATGGCAACACTGATCAGCTTGCTGATGAGGCCGGATCCGGCTTCGGAGGCATACCAGGCGGCCAGGTCAAAGGCGCCCCAGGCATCCAGCACCACCATGATCACCGCCACCACGATCACCGTGCGCAGAATACGCAGCGCGTTGGGCACGTAGCGGTTGAGGCGCTTCTCGAGCATGGGCAGCTTGTGGCGCAGATCGGGCGACAGCTGAATGCGACGGCCGATGGTCTGGGTGATGAAGGAGGACACCAGCAGCCCCACCACTACCGCAGCCAGCGTTTCCAGCGTGGCAAACAGCACAAACGGCAGCGCGTCACCGGGGCGCACCAGGGTCAGAACAAACACCATCAGGAAGTAAAACAGCGCGAACAGGTGCCAGGTGCGCGCAAACAGCTGCAGCGATACCCGGCTGGCCGCCAGCGTCGAACGGGCCCCGATCGCGTTCAGATTGTCGCGCAGCCGCACGCGATTTTTCAGCACCACCGCAACGGCGTAGATGAAGGCGAGGAGCATGATCAACAGCCCCAGCACCTGACCCACGGCCGCCGAAACGTAAAAGTTGACCAGCGGCACCACCACCATCAGGCCATAGCCGACCATGCCGATCAGGCGTGCGAGCCAGCGGTTCCAGTACGAGGCCTCCACGGCCGAAATCGGCAGCAGGCGCAGCCCCTCATAGCGCGATGAGAACAGCATCCTGACGGCGGCTTTGAGCAGTTCGATGACCAGGAAGGCGTTGAGGAACAGCGATGCGCGGGTCGACAGATCCCCAGACTCGCCCACCGCGAAGGTAGCGATGAGGTTGCCGCCCACGTAGGCCAGCCCCACCAGCAACACGTCGATCACTGCCGCCAATGCAACGCTCACCACCAGGCGCAGCACCGGGGTCATGCCCGCGCCGTGCTGCGACCAGCCGCTGATCTTGGTAAACAGCGGCTTGGCAACGCGGCGGAACACCATGAACATGGCGAAAGTCGCAGCAATCACGATGCCCAGGTTGATTGCGGCGGTGACGAACGCCGACATGTCGAAGTTGCTTTCGCCTTGCCCGGTGAACAGGTCGCGAACCAGCAGCGCCACCTGTTCGAACTGGCCGCCGACGTCGTCGACCACGCTACTGGTCAGCTCGGCCAGCTGGCGGGGCAGCGAGACGTCCTCAGCCGCCATGTCGCTGCCCTCGGCGCCCCCTGCGGACAGCTCGCCTGGCTCGGATACTGCCGAGGCCTGGCGCCTCAACAGATCGATGAGTTCCTGGCGGGCCTGATCGTCTTCGAGCAGGTTGGCCAGGGATTCGTAGGTCGGCGGCTCAGCCGCCTCGTCCCCGTTGCCGCTATCCGCGCTGCTTTGCGCGAACGCCGGCGCGGCAAATAGCGCAAACAGCGCTATCAGCCAAACACCGAGCCAGGATAGTAAACGTAGTGGCGTCACACCGAAATCTCCCTTTGATGGTGAGTCGTCTGGTCAATCTAACGACTGCACTTATTTATGCACCCGACAATCAACACGCCTGATCATGTAAGCATTGTACAAGGTGTTCAGCCTAACATGATGAGCGGGGAAAAGAGGACAGGGCCGCGTTGTAAACTAACAAGTTTATACAGGCCGTTGCTTAGCACAACGTGATTGGCTTAGCCCACAGGGCACAAGGCTGTACCGAGATGACTAACAATAGGGCCCCAGCCATGACGATGCCAAAACGAGGATCAGCGCGTAGCGCGCGCCTTTGGCAACGACGATCCAGGCCAGCGCACGCCACCAGGCAAGGCGCAGCACGCCGGCCATGACGGTCAGCGGATCACCGATGATCGGCAGCCAGGAAAGCAGCAGACTGGCTTCACCCACGCGTTGGTACCAGCGCTCGGCACGGGCCAGCTGCGCGGCCGAAGCGGGAAACCAGCGACGATCCTGGAAGCGCCGTGCATAGCGGCCCAGCGCCACATTGACCAGACTCCCCAGGGTGTTGCCCGCCGTCGCCACCGCCCATAGCGTCAGGGCCGGCTGATCCAGACACCATTGCCGCGCCAGCCATACTTCCGAACTGCCGGGCAGCAGCGTGGCGCTGAGCAGCGCAACCCAGAAAAGGCTGATCATGCGGGTCCGTTGAGCTGCCCACCCAACTGCAGGGTAATCTCGTCCGCCACCTGGCGGACCAGCGCCCCCAGTTCAAGCAGGCGCGATTCAGGAATCCGCGCCACCGGGCCGGAGACCGAAATGGCGGCCAGCGGCAGACCATGCTCATCGTGGACGCAGGCTGCCACGCAATGCAGACCAATGGCGTGTTCTTCGCGGTCGCAGGCAAACCCCTGGTCGCGAATATGCCGCATCTCGCCAAGCAGGGTATCGGGCTGATAGAGGGTATTGTCGGTCACCCGGGCCAGTTCACCCCGGGCGAGCAGCTGGGCACGATCGTCCTCGGGCATCCAGGCGAGCAGGGCCTTGCCCACGCCCGAGGCGTGCAGCGGCGCCCGCGAGCCCAGTCGGGTGATCATGCGCATCATCTGCGGTGACTCGTGCTGGGCCAGAAATACCGCCGTATCGGCGTCGCGGATACCCAGATTGGCGGTTTCGCCGGTCTCGGCGGTCAGGCGACGCAGGAACGGGCGGCTGGTGGCGACCACATCGCGGGCTTCGAGGAAGCTATTGCCGATGCGGAAGGTCTTGACGTCGATGCGCCACAGCCCCTGCTCGTTTTCCTGGCTGACAAAGCCCTGGCTCTGCAGGGCCTGCAGCAGGCGGTGAGTGGTGGACGGCGCGAGGTCGGCCATCTCCGCCAGCGACGATAGCGCCAGGCCCTCGGGGCTGCTCGCCAGGTATTCCAGCAGGTTCAGTCCCCGCACCAACGACTGGCTGTGTCCGCCGCCCGCTTTCGCGGTGCTGGCCGGGCGACCCACGGTTCTGCGCTTTACGTCACTCACCGCACATTCTCCTTAACACGCTCCCAAAGACGCTTATGAAGGCGCAAAAAACGCAGGATAACGTGCTTGGGCCCCACCTGTCGCGTTTACGGAAACGAATTCCATCACCCAAGAGTTGCCGCCAGGCGCTTAACTCGACGACGCTTTACGCATGTCACGGCCCAGCGGATGGGGCTCGCCGCGGGCCTTGGCCAGGTCGATCTGGCGCTGGCGCTCGCGCGCGGCGGCGCGGGTTTTCTCGGGCAGCGAGTCGATGCAGTGGGGGCAGCTGATACCCGGCTCATAGGCGGCGGACCGCATGTCCTCGGCGGAAATTGGCCGCCGGCAGGCGTGGCACTGCTCGAATTCGCCTTCGCTCAGATCGTGGCGCACCGTGACCCGGTTATCGAACACGAAGCACTCGCCGCGCCACAGCGACTGCTCCTCGGGGACTTTCTCCAGGTAGTTCAGCACGCCGCCCTTGAGGTGATAGACCTCGTCAAAGCCTTCCTTGAGCATGAAGCTGGAGGCTTTTTCACAGCGGATGCCGCCGGTGCAGAACATCGCCACTTTCTTGTGCTTTTGCGGGTCGTAGTGCTCGCGTACGTACTCAGGAAATTCGCGGAAGGTAGTGGTTTTAGGGTCAACCGCGCCTTCGAAACTGCCGATCTCCACTTCGTAGTCGTTGCGCGTATCGATCACCAGCACTTCCGGGTCGGCAATAATGTCGTTCCATTGTTCGGGCTCGACGTAGGTGCCCACGGTGTCGTTGGGGTCGATATCGGGTACGCCCAGAGTAACGATCTCTTTTTTCAGCTTCACCTTGGTGCGGTAAAACGGCGGCTCGTCGCAGAACGATTCTTTATGGTCGATATCGGCGAGGCGGGGGTCGGCGGTCAGCCAGGCGAGCAGGGCATCAATGCCCTCGCGGGTGCCCGCTACCGTGCCGTTGATGCCCTCTTTGGCCAGCAGCAGGGTGCCTTTCACGCCATTATCCAGCATGGTCTGGCGCAGCGGCTCGCGCAGGGCTTCAAAGTCGTTCAGGGTGACAAATTTGTAGAGCGCCGCGACCACAATGCGCGGCGATGAGGTAGGTACTGACATGACAGACTCCAGGTAGTCGCCCCCGTAAAAGGCGGACCAGGTGAATAAGCGGCCATATGATAGCAAAAAGCCGCGCCCAGCGCGCGGCCCGCACGGTGCCGGCTGCTTGACCCAGGTCATGGAATCACGGCGCGGATACGTCGATTTATTCGACGCGATCATTGAGAAACCTTCACCCCACGGGCGACGCAGGCGGCGTATATTGGATGCCATCTTTGACTGACACGCTTAACGCGCAAGGAGCACTCGATGAAACTTCGCCGTGCCAACGAGCGGGGCTACGCCGACCACGGCTGGCTGCGTTCCTACCATACGTTTTCTTTTGCCAACTACATGGATCCCAACCACATGGGGTTTCGCGCGCTGCGCGTGATCAACGAAGACCGCGTCACGGCGGGCCATGGCTTTGGCGCTCACCCCCACCGGGATATGGAGATCATTTCCTACGTGCTGGAAGGCGAAATGGCCCACCAGGACAACATGGGCAACGGTGAGGTCATGCGCCCGGGCGATGTGCAGCGCATGTCGGCGGGCACCGGGGTGCTGCACAGCGAGTTCAACCATTCCAAGGAAAACGGCCTGCACTTCCTTCAGATCTGGATCGAGCCTGCAACGCGCGGTATCGCCCCCGGCTACGAGCAAAAGCATTTTCCACCCGCCGAGCGCCAGGGCCAATGGCGCCTAGTGGCCTCGCAGGACGGCCGGGACGACTCGGTCAGCGTCAATCAGGACGTCAACCTTTACGCGGGACTGTTCGGTCCGGGCGACCACGCCGTCACCCCGCCCACCCGTCATGCCTGGCTGCACGTGGTGAACGGCGAAATGGAGGTTAATGGCGAGACGCTGGGCGCCGGCGATGCGGCGGCGTTCTCACCGGACGAGGCAATCAATCTCACCGGCAAGGCGACGGGGGAAGTACTGCTGTTTGATTTGGCCTGAAGATCAGAACAACCCGTAGCGGGGGTTATTCGCCATGAATGGCGAATGTAGTGCCCATGGATGGGTTCACAGCGCCCCCGCGAAGGGTTGTTCGGATCTTATTTATTACCAGCCGATTAACTATTCTGCGCCGAATACAGCACGCGAATCTTCAGCGTGTGGTCTACCTGCTTCAACGCCTCAAGCGCCTGGGGTCCATAGGCCTTATCCACGTCGATCACCACATAGCCGACTTTATCGTTGGTCTGCAGGTACTGGCCCGAGATGTTGATCTCGTTCTCGGACAGCACGCGGTTGATCTGCGACAGCACGCCGGGCACGTTGTCGTGAATGTGCAGCAAGCGATGCTTGTCCGGGTGCGACGGCAGCGCGACTTCGGGGAAGTTGACCGAGGTCACCGTGGTGCCGTTGTCCGAATAGGTGATCAGCTTTTCGGACACTTCGATGCCGATATTTTCCTGGGCCTCCAGGGTCGACCCCCCGATATGCGGCGTCAGGATGACGTTTTCCAGGCCGCGCAGCGGGCTTTCGAACGTTTCCTCGTTGCCCTTGGGCTCGACGGGGAAGACGTCGATCGCCGCGCCATTGAGCTTGCCCGCCTTGATCGCCTTGGCCAGCGGCTCGATTTCCACCACGCTGCCCCGCGAGGCGTTGATCAAGATCGCCCCCGGCTTCATGGCGGCGATTTCCTTTTCACCGACCATCCAGCGGGTGGACGCCAGGTCGGGGACGTGGAGGCTGACGACGTCAGAGCGACCCAGCAGCTCTTCGAGGCTGGCCACCTGGTTGGCGTTGCCCATGCCCAGCTTGGTGATCACATCGTAGTAAATGACGTTGAAGCCCAGCGACTCGGCGAGTACCGACAGCTGCGCGCCGATGCTGCCGTAACCGACGATCCCCAGGGTCTTGCCCCGTGCCTCGTGGGAATTCTTGGCTGATTTCAGCCAGCCGCCCTGATGGGCGCGGGCATTTTTCTCGGGAATACCGCGCAGCAGCATGATGGCTTCGGCCAGCACCAGCTCCGCCACCGAGCGGGTATTCGAGTAAGGCGCATTGAATACCGCAATGCCGCGCTTGAGGGCCGCATTGAGGTCGACCTGATTAGTGCCGATACAGAAACAGCCAACGCCCACCAGCTTTTCCGCCGCCTCGAACACGCGCTCGGTCAGCTGAGTGCGGGAACGAATGCCGATGAAGTGCGCGTCGCGGATCTTCTCGATCAGCGCTTCTTCCTCGAGCGATGTCGGCAGGTGCTCGATGTTCTCGTACCCTGCGTTCTGAAAATTGTCCACCGCGCTCTGGTGGACGCCCTCGAGTAGCAGGATCTTGATCTTGCTCTTGTCCAGGGACGTTTTGGCCATGGCTGAATCAACCTCTATGGTCGGCGGCTGGCGCCGTGTAACGGTTCAAGAAAGGCCGCTATGGTAGCACATTCGCCCGCGCTATCGCCGCGCCCGCATGATGAAAAGTCTGCGTTGTCAAGATGAACGCGACACAAGTCGGCGGCTTGCCAACGCCAGGAGGGCAGACGCCACCCCCCGCCCTCGGTGTATACTGTGGCCTGCTCCTAGACGACACGCTTTGACGACAGGCATTGCCCAATGAGTGACACCACACCCGCACCCCAAGATTTTGCCGCCACGGTCGAACAGCTCGAAACCATCGTGGAACGCCTTGAGTCCGGCGAACTCTCATTGGAAGATGCGCTGACGGCCTTCGAGCAAGGCGTCCGCCTGACCCGCGACGCCCAGCAGCGCCTGGACAGCGCCGAACTCAAGGTGCGCGCCCTGAGCGAAGATAACGACGGCCGGCTGAACGTTACCCCCTTTGCAGGCCCCGACGCGTCCACGGACGACACCCCCGACGACGCGGATGACAGCAACAAGGAGACGCCGCCATGGTAGCGCCCCCCGCCGCTGGGCTGGCCAGGTTACGTGACACAAGCAATACCCGGGTTGACGCCACCCTGGGCGCGCTCTTCGATGCGCGCCCAGCCACTGAGCCGCGTCTCGAGGCGGCCATGCGCCACGGCCTGCTGGTCGGCGGCAAGCGTCTGCGCCCCTTGCTGGTCTACCTGTCCGGCCGCGCCCTGGGCGCCGGCGACGACGAACTGGACGCCCCCGCCGCCGCCATCGAACTGATTCACGCCTATTCGCTGATTCACGACGATCTGCCCGCCATGGACGATGACGACCTGCGCCGCGGCCAGCCCACCGTCCACAAGGCGTTCGATGAAGCCACCGCGATCCTCGCCGGTGATGCTCTTCAGGCCCTGGCCTTCGAAGTGTTGGCAAGCACCGGGCACCCCCGGCTGGGCGGCCTGGTTACCACCCTGGCCAGTGCCGCCGGCCGCGATGGCATGGTCGCCGGCCAGGCGCTGGATCTGGCGGCCGTGGGCGGCCACCCCAATGTGGAAGCTCTCGCGCACATGCACGCCCACAAGACCGGCGCGCTGATCGTCGCCGCGGTGCGGCTGGGCGGCCTGATCGCCGTTGACGAACACGATCCGCGTTTGCAGGCGCTGATTCGCTACGCGCGCGCCATTGGGCTAGCCTTCCAGATTCACGACGATGTGCTCGACGTGACGGGTGACACCGCCACGCTGGGTAAAACATCCGGCGCCGATGCCGCCCGGGCCAAGCCCACCTACCCCGGTTTACTGGGGCTTGAGGGCGCACAACACAAAGCCCAGACGCTAATTGACGAGGCCATCGCCGCGCTTGCCCCGCTGGGCACGAACGCGCAGCCGTTGGCCGACCTTGCCCACTACATGATCGAGCGCGACTACTAGACAATGCCCATGAAGCTGTTCGACGAGATTCCCCGCGAGCGTCCGGCGACGCCGCTGCTCGACTCCTTTGATCATCCCGCCGCTCTGCGGGCCATGAACGCCAGGCAGTTGGCCCAACTGGCCGATGAACTCCGTGCCTACCTGCTTTACAGCGTCGGGGTCTCCGGCGGTCACTTTGGCGCGGGCCTCGGCGTGGTCGAGCTGAGCGTGGCGCTGCACCATGCGTTCCACACCCCCGACGACCGCCTGGTGTGGGACGTGGGCCATCAAGCCTATCCGCACAAGATCCTGACCGGCCGCCGTGACGCCATGCTGAGCATTCGCCAGCACGGCGGGCTTGCCGCCTTCCCGCGCCGCGCCGAGTCCGGCTACGATACCTTTGGCGTCGGCCATTCCAGCACCTCGATTTCCGCGGCGCTGGGCATGGCGCTTGCCGCGCGCGCCCAGGGCGAAAACCGCCGGGTATGCGCGATCATCGGCGACGGTGCGCTCAGCGCGGGCATGGCCTTTGAAGCCCTTGCCCATGCTGGGCATGTGGACGCCAACATGCTGGTGATCCTCAACGACAACGAAATGTCGATCTCCGAAAACGTCGGCGGCATGGCCACCTACCTGGCTCGGGTACTGTCCAGCAAGCCCTATCTCAAGATGCGCGAAGAGGGCAAGAAGGTGCTGTCCCACCTGCCCGGGGCGCTTGAGCTGGCGCGGCGCACCGAAGAGCACATGAAAGGCATGGTCAGCCCCGCCACGCTGTTTGAAGAGATGGGCTTTCACTACGTCGGCCCCATCGACGGTCACGACCTCGAGACGCTTACCGAAACGCTCGAGAACCTGCGCGACCTGGACGGCCCGCAGTTTCTGCACATCAAGACCGTCAAGGGTAAGGGCTTCCTCCCCGCCGAAGCCGACCAGATCGGCTACCACGCGATTACCAAGCTGGAAAAACCCAGCGCCGGCACCGACGCAGGCAAGAAGCCCATCGTCAAAACCGCGCCGAAGAAAAAGTACTGCAACGTGTTCGGCGATTGGCTGTGCGACATGGCTGCCGCAGATGACCGGCTGATGGGCATTACCCCGGCGATGCGCGAAGGCTCCGACCTGATCCGCTTCTCCAGGGAATACCCCGAGCGCTACTTTGACGTGGCGATTGCCGAGCAGCACGCGGTAACGCTCGCGGCGGGCATGGCATGCGAAAGCATGAAGCCGGTGGTGGCGATTTACTCCACCTTTTTGCAGCGCGGCTACGACCAGCTGATTCATGACGTCGCGGTACAGCACCTCGACGTGACCTTTGCCATCGACCGCGCCGGCCTGGTGGGCGAAGACGGCCCCACCCACCACGGCAGCATGGACCTGTCATTCCTGCGCTGCGTGCCCGGCATGGTGATTCTCGCCCCGGCCGACGAAGCGGAATGCCGGGCCATGCTCAGCGCCGCCTATCACCACCCTGGCCCCGCCGCCGTGCGCTATCCGCGCGGCACCGGGCCTGGCGTGGCGATTCCCGAGCACCTGGACGCGCTACCCATTGGCCAGGCCGAGGTGCGCCGCAAAGCGACCGGCGAAGGTGCCAGCATCGCGCTCCTCGCCTTTGGCAGCGTGAACAGTGCCGCCGCCGAGGTGGCCGACAGGCTCGACGCCACGCACATCAATATGCGCTCCATCAAACCGCTGGACCGTGACGCCATCCTTCACGCCGCCGACGAGCACGAACTGCTGGTCACGCTGGAGGAAAACGTCATCGCCGGCGGGGCGGGCAGCGCCGTCAATGAACTTCTGCACGTCGAAGGCGTCCAGGTCGAAGTGCTCAACCTCGGGCTGCCGGACGCCTTTGTGGAACACGGCACGCCTGCCGAGCTGCTGCATGACTGCGGCCTGGATGCCGACGGCATCGAACGCGCGATTCGTGCCCGGCTGCCGTAATCCTTCTATTTATCAACGTTAGAGACTGCCATGTTATTTCTGATTATTGTATTTGCGCTGATCGGCCTGGCCGTGGGCGGCCCCTTGGGCCTGCTGATAGGCGGCGGCCTGGGCTGGTGGCTGGGACGACGCATCAAGCGGCGTCTGAATGTGGCGCGGATGCGCATCCAGGAAGGCTTTCTGGATTCGATTTTCTCGGTGATGGGCTGCCTGTGCCAGGCCGACGGCCAAGTTACCGACGGCGAACTGGGCGTGGCCGAAAAACTCTTCGACCAGATGCGCCTGCAGGGGGAACAGCGCGCCCGGGCACGGGCCGCGTTTGAACGCGGCCGCGCCGACGACTTTGATCTGGACGCGGAGCTTGCCAGCGTCAACCGCCTGACCCGGCACCAGCCGGTAATGCGCCAGGTGTTTCTCCAGGTGCAGCTGTCGGCGATCGCCGCTGACGGCGTGCTTCACGACGCCGAGCACGCGATGATCCTGCGCGTGGCCCGCGGCGTGGGCTGCAGCGACGCCGAAGTGCAGCAGATCGAAGCCATGCTGCACGGTGCCGCCGCCAACTCCCAGGGCGCCAGCGAAGAAGCCCTGAAAGACGCCTACCGGGTGCTGGGCGTTTCGGAAGACGCCAGCGACGCCGACGTCAAGAAGGCCTATCGCCGCCTGATGAGCCAGAACCATCCGGACAAGCTGGCCGGCAAGGGGCTGCCCGAGAGCATGCGCGAAGTCGCCCAGGCGCGCACCAGCGAGATCAGCAACGCCTACGAGCGTATCCAAAAGTCGCGGGAATGACCCCTTCCACAATGCACTATCGCCTTGCTTCCCCGGTCGGCGTGATTGCCGACACTCACGGGCTGCTGCGCGACGAAGCGCTTGCACTGCTTGAAGACTGCGAACTGATCTTGCACCTGGGCGATGTGGGCAGCAAAGAGGAAGACAGCATCATTCTGGAGCGCCTGGAAACCCTCGCCTCGGTTCACTGCGTGCGCGGCAATATCGACACGGCCGCCTGGGCGTCCCATCTACCGATGCACCAGACTATTCTGGTTAACGACCAGCGCCTGCACCTGGTGCATCGCCTGGAGGATGCTGATCCGGCGACGCCTTGCGATGTGACGCTGCACGGACATTCCCACCAGCCGCGCAACGAGCGTCTGGATGACAGGCTGCTGTTCAACCCCGGTGCCGCCGGCAAGCGGCGTTTCAAGCTGCCGATCACCCTCGGCAAGTTATGGATCGAGCCGGATAGCGTGCGCGGTGCGATTATTCATCTGCCGCTATAAGGCGCTAGGTAGCCGTCGAATGCGGCAGCACGGCCTGGTAGACCGCCGCGTAGTGGCAGGCGCTGCCGCCAATCACGAACAGGTGCCAGATCGCGTGATTGAAGGGAATGGCGCTCACGGCATAGAAAATCACCCCCAGCGTATAGACGACGCCGCCCACAGCCAGCAGCACGATCCCTGTGGTAGAGAGATTGGCCGCCATTTCATCCGAGGCCAGCACGATCATCCAGCCCATCAGCAGGTAGATCACCACGCGCAGCACCGCCAGGCGCTGCGGCCACAGCAGTTTGCAGGCAATGCCGCCCAACGCCAGCGACCACACCACGGCAAACAGTATCCAACCGGTGGCTCCGCGCATATTGACCAGCAGGAAAGGCGTGTAAGTACCGGCAATCAGCAGGTAAATCGCACAGTGGTCGAGCAGCTGAAAGCGCTGCTTCCAGGGATGGTGCGGGACGCTATGATAAAGGGTCGAGGCCGTGTAAAGCAGGACAAGCGTGGTGCCGTAGAGGCTCAGACTGACGATTTTCCAGGGGTCGACGTGAGCGGCCAAGCTCGCCACCACCAGCATGACCACCATACCGACCAGACTGAGTACGGCGCCGACCCCATGGGTAATACTGTGCAGATACTCTTCGACAACGCTGAATTCGCCCGGTGGCTCTGGTCGAGTCGGTTGATGCGGCGCATCACCTAGGGTTTGCATACTGGGCACTCCTGTGTGGCCCGCTTGCCATTACCCCTTGCGCTCAATATCCACGTCGCTGGCCTGGGTAAAGTCGTCCAGGGCCATCATGTGCCCCAGCTTGCCCGCCTTGGTGGAAAGATACTGCTCGTTGTGGGGGTTCAGGCCGGTGGTAATCGATAGGCGCTCAACCACGTTGACGCCGTCGCGGGTCAGGGCATCGACTTTGCGCGGGTTGTTGGTCATCAGCTTGAGCGCGCTGACGCCCAGATGATCGAGCATCGGCACGCATAGGTCATAGCGGCGCATGTCAGCACCAAAACCCAACTGCTCGTTCGCCTCGACCGTATCGGCGCCCTGATCCTGCAGATGGTAGGCACGGATTTTATTCAAAAGACCAATCCCGCGACCTTCCTGCCTTAAGTATAGCAGCACACCGCGGCCTTCTTCAGCGATTCGTTTCAGCGCTTCCTGGAGCTGATAGCCGCAATCGCAGCGCATCGAAAACAGCGAATCGCCCGTCAGGCACTCCGAGTGCACGCGCCCGAGTACCGGTTCATCGCCGGTCACATCGCCCAACGTCAAGGCGATATGATCCTTGCCCGTGGCTTCGTCTTCGAAACCATGCATGGTGAACGTGGCCCAGGGCGTGGGCAGCCGGGAAGCGGCAATGAAGCGTATGGTCACAGGTTACCTCGCTGATTAACCAAACCAGTTAATCACACCAGTGTTGGCAAAGTGGGCAGCTAGTTTAGCAGGAAGCGAAGACCAGCTCACGATTAGGTTAACGGGGAAACGTCGAGAAACTTGTCAGGGTGCGACGATTTTTGCCAACGTTTGCGCCCGCCCGGCGGCCTATCTTCAAGTACAATAGCTCCTCTACAATGCGGGCAAATTTCTCAAGAGCAAGTGTCTATGACTCCCACACCTTTGCAAAACGATCGTTTTCTTCGCGCGCTGGCTCGAAAGCCCGTTGACCGCACTCCGGTGTGGATGATGCGCCAGGCCGGCCGCTACCTGCCGGAATACCGTGCCTGCCGGGCCGACGCCGGCAGTTTCATGGATCTGTGCCGCAACCATGACCTGGCCTGTGAGGTGACGCTTCAGCCGCTTGAGCGCTATCCGCTGGATGCCGCCATTCTGTTTTCGGATATTTTGACCATCCCCGACGCTATGGGGCTGGGGCTTTATTTCGAAACCGGCGAAGGCCCCAAATTCAGAAAGACCGTGCGCACGCCGGAAGAAGTCGCCGCGCTGAGCGTCCCCGACGCCGAGCGCGACCTGGATTACGTGATGCGCGCGGTGTCCACCATTCGGCGCGAGCTGAACGGCCGCATGCCGCTGATCGGCTTCTCGGGGAGCCCCTGGACGCTGGCCACTTACATGGTCGAGGGCAGTTCCAGCAAGGATTTCCGTCACCTGAAGACCATGCTCTACGATACGCCGGACGCCATGCACCAGCTGCTGGACACCCTGGCGCACGCGGTGACCGACTACCTCAACGCGCAGATTCGCGCGGGCGCCCAGGCGGTGCAGATTTTTGATACCTGGGGCGGCGCACTGACCACCCCGGCGTACCTGGAATTCTCGCTGCGCTACATGGAGCAGATTGTTGCCGGGCTGATCCGCGAGCACGACGGGCGCCGCGTGCCGGTCATCCTGTTCACCAAGAACGGCGGCCAGTGGCTCGAACACAGCGCCTGCGCCGGTGCCGATGCCCTGGGGATCGACTGGTCCACCGAGCTTTCCGACGCCCGCGCCCGGGTCGGCCACAAGGTCGCGCTGCAGGGCAACCTGGACCCCAACGTGCTGTTTGCCCGCCCCTCCGCCATTCGCGCCGAAGTGGCCCGCGTGCTGGAAAGCTACGGCCACGGGCCCGGCCACGTGTTTAACCTGGGCCACGGCATCAGCCAGTTTACCGACCCCGATCACGTTACCGCCTTCATGGAGGCGCTGCACGACCTGAGCCCGCAGTATCACCAGGGCATTGCCACTCAATCGAACGCTGCGTGTCCAGGAGCATCGTCATGAGCGAATATCACGCCGACCAGTGGTTTACCGAGGTATTCGACAGCCACGGCAGCGCTTTCGCGCTGAAAGTTTCGGAAAAGCTGCACGATGTGCAAAGCCCTTACCAGCACCTGGAAGTCTACGCCACCGAGACCTACGGCAACCTGATGGTGCTGGACGGCTGCGTGATGCTGACCGACCGGGACAATTTTCTGTATCACGAGATGATTGCCCACCCGGCGCTGTTCACCCATCAGGATCCCAAACGCGTTGTCATTATCGGCGGCGGCGACTGCGGCACCCTCAAGGAAGTGCTGCGCCACCCTGGGGTTGAGCACGTCACCCAGATCGACATCGACGAAGAAGTCACCAAGGCCTCGGAACGCTTTTTCCCGTCGTTAGTCGCCTCGAATGACGACCCGCGCGCCGAGTTGCTGTTCGCCGACGGCGTCAAATGGGTCGACGATGCCGGTGATGAGAGCATCGACGTGCTGATCATCGATTCCACCGACCCGGTGGGCCCCGCCGAAGGGCTGTTCAAGACCGACTTCTTGAAGCGCTGCCACCGCGTCCTGAAACCCGGCGGCGTCATGGTCCAGCAAAGCGAATCACCGCTTTATCACAGCGGCACGATCATTCGCGAGCTACGCCGTGACATGCAGAAAGCGGGCTTTGACAGCGTCGCCACGCTGCCTTTCCCCCAGCCGGTGTATCCGTCTGGCTGGTGGAGCGTCACCCTGGCCGGCAAGGCTACCGATGTTAACGCGTTTCGCGAGCAGGCAGCCGCCAATCACGCCATGCCGCTCGAGTACTACAGCGTTGACGCTCACCGCGGCGCACTAGTGCTTCCCCCTTTCATGCGTAAGGCGTTCGCGGCCGAGTAACCCCGCCAAACGTCCGTTTTAGATGGCCGCCCGCTTTGCCTGCGCCACAACGGTGCAGGCAAAGTCGAGAGCCGTGTTTTTTGCACCTAGACGTTCGTCTCAATGTCGTTGACTAGCGTTGAAAAGCGCTGAATTCCCGCCAGTACCCCTGTTGGCATCTTCCTTGCTAGGTTAGATGGCATGCTTCGGCATGTATAACGATTCCAATTGATTCGAGGGGACATAAATGTTCAATAAAAAACACCTGGCGCTGCTGGCTTCGGCCGGCTCCCTGACGCTTGTAGGCATGTCCACCGCCCAGGCCGATACCCTGGAAGACACCATGGAGCGCGGCGCCGTCCAGTGCGGCGTGAGTGACGGTCTACCGGGCTTCTCCGCGCCGGACGACGATGGCAACTGGCAGGGGATTGACGTTGATGTCTGCCGCGCGGTGGCCGCTGCGGTGCTCGGCGACGCAGACGCCGTTAACTACATCTCACTGAACGCCGTCGAGCGTTTCACGGCGCTTCAGTCAGGCGAAGTCGACGTGCTGTCGCGTAACACCACCTGGACCACCACCCGCGATACCACCCTGGGCCTGAACTTCACCGGCGTGACCTTCTACGACGGCCAGGGCTTCATGGTGTCCCGTGACCTGGGCATTACCGGTGCTGACGAGCTGAACGGTGCCTCTATCTGTATCCAGTCCGGCACCACCACCGAGCTGAACCTGGCCGACTACTTCCGTGCTAACGACATGGAATTCAACCCTATCGTATTTGATACCTCCGAGCAGACCGTGGGTGGCTACCAGGCCGGCCGCTGTGACGTGCTGACGTCTGACACCTCTCAACTGGCCGCCCTGCGCATCCAGTTGGACGATCCTGAGGCGTCGATGATCCTTTCCGACGTTATCTCCAAGGAGCCGCTCGGCCCCGTTGTTCGCCAGGGCGATGACACCTGGTTCAACATCGTGAAGTGGTCGCTGTTCGCGATGATCAACGCGGAAGAATACGGCGTCACCAGTGATAACGTTGACGATATGCTGGCATCCGAAGATCCCAACATCGCACGTTTGCTGGGTGAGGACGGCAACTACGGCGAAGGAATGGGCCTGGAAGCCGACTGGGCTTACAACATCATCAGCCAGGTTGGTAACTACGGCCAAAGCTTTGACCGTAACGTGGGCATGGATTCCCCGCTGGAAATCGAGCGCGGTGTCAACGCCCTGTGGAACGAAGGTGGCTTCCAGTACGCCCCCCCGATTCGCTAAGCGTCTCGCTTGACCCCGGCCCGCCGCCCCTTTTCCTGGGCACCGGCGGGCCACTTGATTGACCTTCCGTACAGCGGAGACGCCACCCATGTCCGTACGCCCCGTCACTCGCCCCGCCGGCCAAAAGCCGCCGTTCTGGCGAGATCGCGCTAAGCGCGCGCTTATTTTCCAGATCATTCTCGTCGCCGTTGTCGCGGCGTTCCTGATCTATATCATCGGCAATACCCAAGCCAACCTGGAGGCTCGTGGTATCACCACTGGCTTTGGCTTTCTGAACAACACAGCCGGCTTCGGTATTGGCCAGACCTTGATCGAGTACTCCTCGCAAAGCACCTACGGCCGCACCTTCGTGATTGGCTTGCTCAACACGCTGTTGGTCGGTGGTTTGGGGGTATTGGCCGCCTCGATTATCGGTTTTATTGTTGGCATCGCGCGGCTATCGCCCAACTGGCTGATTGCCAGGCTAGCCAATGCCTACATCGAAACCTTCCGTAATATTCCGCTGCTGTTGCAGATTTTCTTCTGGTACTTCGCGGTACTGCGGGCACTGCCCAGCGCCCGGGAAAGCATGGCGTTCGGCGAGGCCATCTTTCTCAATGTGCGCGGGCTCTACCTGCCCCAGCCGCTGTTCGAGTCAGGCTTCGGACTGATTCCTGCCACTTTTGTGGTGGCGGTCGTTGCCAGTATCGCGCTGATTGTCTGGAATAAACGTCGCCATGAAGCCACCGGCAAACGCCTGCCGGTTTTCTGGATGTCCCTGGTGATTATTTTGGGTCTTCCACTACTGGTGCTCGTCGTCACGGGTGTACCGGTGACCTGGGAAATGCCGGTACTGCGCGGCTTCAACTTTGGCGGTGGCATCACCATCATCCCCGAGTTTCTAGCCCTGTGGCTGGCGCTGTCCATCTACACCGCGTCGTTCATTGCCGAAATCGTCCGCTCGGGCATTCAGGCCATTCCTCATGGGCAAACGGAAGCCGCCCAGGCGCTGAGCCTGCCGCGCAAGCTGGTGCTGCGTCTGGTCGTGATTCCCCAGGCCATGCGCGTAATCATTCCGCCGCTTACCAGCCAGTATCTCAACCTGATCAAGAACTCTTCCCTGGCCACCGCCATTGGCTACCCCGACCTGGTCTCGGTGTTTGCCGGTACCACGCTCAATCAGACCGGTCAGGCCATCGAGGTGATTGCCATGACCATGGCGGTTTATCTGATCATCAGCTTGCTGGTGTCCATGTTCATGAACTGGTTCAACGCTCGCGTTGCGCTGGTCGAACGCTAGGCCGGAGCCGACCTTATGATTCACAACAAAGACATGATTCCCGAGCAACCGGCGCCTAAAGGCACCATCGGCCCCATCGCCTGGCTACGCGGCAACCTGTTCAACGGCCCGATCAACAGCCTGTTCACGCTACTGGGGCTGTACGTGCTCTATCTGCTCCTGGTGCCGACCATTCAATGGGCCTTCATCAACGCCGACTGGATAGGCAATAGCCGTGAGGACTGCTCTCGGGTGGGCGCTTGCTGGGTATTCGTCAACGCCCGCTTTTCCCAGTTCATTTATGGCCTCTACCCAAGCGAAGAGTATTGGCGGGCCAACATCGTGTTCGCCATGTTCGCCGGCATCATTGCCTGGATGGTAATCCCGCGTCTGCCGTTCAAGCGCTGGATGGCGGTGTTTGCCCTGTTGGCGTTCCCGGTCATCGCCTATGTGCTGTTGCACGGCGGCTACTTCGAGCTGCCGCGCGTACCCACCCACCGCTGGGGTGGCTTGATGCTGACGCTGCTGCTGGCCAGCGTCGGGATGATCGGCGCGCTGCCCATCGGCATCGTCCTGGCGCTTGGGCGACGCTCCACCATGCCCATCGTCAGAACCTTCTGCGTGATTTTCATCGAGTTCTGGCGCGGCGTGCCGCTCATCACCATCCTGTTCATGGCCTCGGTGATGCTGCCGCTGTTTCTACCCTCGGAAATCAGCATTGACCGTCTGATACGCGCCCTGATCGGCCTGACGCTGTTCCAGAGTGCCTACATGGCGGAGGTCATTCGCGGCGGCTTGCAGGCCATCCCCAAAGGCCAGGATGAAGCCGCCGCGGCCCTGGGCATGACGTATTGGAAGCGCATGGGGCTGATCATCATGCCCCAGGCGCTGAAGATGATGATCCCCGGCATCGTCAATACGTTCATTTCCCTGTTCAAGGACACCACCCTGGTGATGATCATCGGGCTGTTTGATCTGTTGGGCATCGTGCAAGCGGCGCTTTCCGACTCGCGTTGGCTGGGTTTCTCGCTAGAAGGCTATGTGTTTGCCGCGTTCGTCTTCTGGATCTTCTGTTTCAGCATGTCGCGCTACAGCCAGTACCTCGAGCGCAAGCTGAACACCGGCCATAAGCAATAACGTCGCTTTTATGCGTTTTAACATCCAGGTTTTGAGTAGGGTTTCAACATGACACAAGCAGCCACCAACGCCTCCGACCTGATGGTCGAGATGCGCAACGTCAACAAATGGTTCGGCGATTTCCACGTACTGCGAGATATCTACCTTGAGGTCAAACGCGGCGAGCGCATTGTGGTGTGCGGGCCCTCCGGTTCGGGCAAGTCGACGCTTATTCGCTGCATCAATCATCTTGAGGCGCATCAGAAAGGGGATATTGTGGTGGGCGGCGTCCCGCTGACCCAGGACGTCAAGCGGATCGAACAGATTCGCCGCAGCGTCGGCATGGTATTTCAGCACTTCAACCTGTTTCCGCACTTGTCGGTGCTGGAAAACTGCTGCATCGCGCCGATGTGGGTGCAGAAAAAGCCGCGCAAAGAAGCGGAAGAACTGGCCATGCAGTATCTGGAGCGGGTGCGCATTGCCGAGCAGGCCACCAAGTACCCCGGACAGCTGTCGGGCGGCCAGCAGCAGCGCGTGGCCATCGCCCGCTCGCTGTGCATGCACCCGGACGTCATGCTGTTTGACGAGCCCACGTCAGCGCTCGACCCCGAGATGATCAAGGAGGTGCTGGACGTCATGGTGGAGCTCGCCGAGGAAGGCATGACCATGATTTGCGTGACCCACGAGATGGGCTTTGCGAAAACCGTCGCTGACCGGGTGATTTTCATGGACCAGGGACAGATCATTGAAGAGAACGCGCCTGAGCCGTTCTTCAATAACCCCCAGTCCGAGCGTACCCAGCTGTTCTTGAGCCAGATTCTCGGCCATTGATCCACAACCCGGCGTCAAGGCCGGCTGTGGACAAGTGAAACCCATGGGCCTCGTTCGAGGCCCATCTTATTTAAAAGCCGCTATGACAAACAATTTAAAAAGGACAACAACATGATCGAAAAGCTGTTTATCGACCGCGCGCCCCAGCCCATCGCGCCATTTTCCCACGCCTGCCGGGTAGGCGACCTGGTGTTTATCACCGGACAGATGCCCACGGTACCGGAAACCAATGAGATGTTGCTGGGTACCTTCACCGAGCAGACCCACCGCGTCATGCAGAACCTGGCGATCGTGCTGGAAGAAGTCGGCAGCAGCTTCGAGCACGTGGTGCAGTCGCGGGTGTTTATTACCAACATGGGCCACTTCGCTGAGGTGAACGAAGTGTATGCCAGCTACTTCCCCCAGCCACTGCCCACTCGTACCTGCATTGGCGTCACGGGCCTGGCCGGTGGTGCCGACGTGGAAGTCGACATGATTGCCTGGATCCCACCGTCTGAAGGCAACCCTTAGGGCCCTATCAACGTAATACTGGCAGGCAATAGCGCTGCCTGTTCACGGTGCTGGCCAAGCGGTTTTCCAGCAAGCGCCGTGAGCAGGATCTGCAGCGGATCGCCATGACTGACCAGAACGATGGTTTCCCCGCTGGCCGTTTGCTCCCAGTCGTCTATCACCGCTCGCATGCGCTTTGCCACCGCGCTCACCGCCTCCACCTGAAGGTGCTGATGCTCGGCGTCCTGGGCATCCAATACCCATATACTGGGATAACGTTCGTCGCTCTGCCCCTCCAACTCGCCAAAATAGCGCTCTCTTAAGCGCGTCTCCACGCTTGGTGTGAGTCCAAACGCGTCAGCAATGTGGGCAGCCGTTTGCGACGTGCGCAAAAAGTCCGAGTGCACCACGCGAGTGGGTATCGGCCACTGCCAGTCAGCCACCCGTTGGGCAAGTTGGTGCTCACCCTGCTCGGAAAGCCCGAAGTTCGTCACACCGTGTTCGGGCGAGCTGACAATCACCCCCTGTTGATTCGCCTGGCTATGGCCGTGGCGTATTAGCAAATAGCGATTGCGCCAATGGTCGTAAGGCGCCTGTAAAGTATTTGACATAAGTTTGTCACAAACCCTAGATTGAAAGTGTCTACTTTCGAAAATAATCATCCTTCGCATCAAATGTCCACTTATGAAACATTTCCCGCTTTCTGAGTAGAAAATCCCAGCGAAGGGAAGCGATAACACAAAAACAACACACAACGAGGCTTATTATGACAACGCCGCTCTTTCGCAAGCGCCCGCTTGCAATGCTCACCGCTGTATCGCTATTGCCGCTCGCACTGCTATCCACCCAAGCCTACGCTGAATGTGAGCGTGGCGACCTGGCGGATATCTACTGTGACGCCGATGGGGATATGGTGGCTGACCGGCCAAGCGATGAATCGGAATGGGCCAACCCCGATACGCTGATCTTCGCCTACACCCCGGTCGAAGATCCGGCCATTTATTCGGATATCTGGCAGCCCTTTATCGACCACCTTGAGGAGGTTACCGAACGCGATGTGCGCTTCTTCGCCGTGCAGTCAAACGCCGCTCAGGTCGAAGCCATGCGCAGCGGACGGCTGCATATTGCCGGTTTCTCCACCGGCCCCACGCCCTTTGCCGTGAATCTCGCCGGTGCAGTACCATTTGCCTTGATGGGCTCCGACGACGGCCGATTCGGCTATACCCTGCAGCTGTTCACCCATGCCGACTCCGATATCCATGAAGTGGAAGACCTCAAGGGCAAGCGCGTCGCCCATACCTCGCCGACCTCCAACTCGGGTAACCAGGCCCCCCGCGCGTTGCTACCCGAATTTGGCATCACCCCTGGTGAAGATTATGAAGTGATCTACTCCGGCAGCCACGACCAGTCCATGCTCGGCGTTGTCGCTCAAGACTATGACGCCGCCCCGGTGGCATCGGAAGTCGTCGAGCGCATGGCCGCACGGGGTCTTTATGATGAAGAAGATGTTCGCCTGATCTACGAGTCCGACAGCTTCCCCACTACCTCGTACAACTACGCGCACAACCTGCACCCGGATCTGGTCGACAAAATCGAGGAGGCCTTCTTCAGTTTTGATTTTGCGGGCACCGAACTAGGCGAAGAGTTTGAAGGCGTCGAGAAATTCATCCCTATCAATTACAAAGATAACTGGCAGGTGATTCGTACCATCCAGTCCGCTAATGGCGTGAGCTATACGCCGGAAAACCTGGAAGAGTAAAACGTTACGCACCGCCATTGGCGGTGCGGTTATTTCTCGACGATGGACGCGAACACATGCTGGAAATTACCAATCTGGTCAAACGTTATGGCCACGACGAAGCCGTGCTGAAAGGGCTTGATCTCAAGGTAGAGGGAAACAGCGTCGTTTCTATCGTAGGCGCTTCGGGGGCGGGTAAAAGCACCATGCTGAGGTGTATCAACCGCCTGGTCGAGCCGACATCCGGCTCCATCAAGCTCAACGGCAACGAGCTTGTGCACCTGAGAGGGGCGGAGCTACGTCGCGCGCGACGCAAGATTGGCATGGTATTTCAGGGTTTTAACCTGCTGGACCGGTTGACCGTGATGGAAAACGTGCTGGCCGGGCGCTTGGGCTATGTGAACCTCTACCAGGCGATTTCACGCCGCTATCCTCAGTCCGATATCGAGCGTGCCTTTGTACTGATGGAGCGCGTGGGCATTGCCCACTATGCCAACAAGCGCGCCGACGAGCTTTCCGGCGGCGAACGCCAGCGGGTCGGCGTCGTTCGCGCCTTGATGCAAGAACCTGACGTGCTGCTCGCCGATGAGCCCACTGCCTCACTCGACCCGCGTACGTCAGAGCAGATCATGGTTCTGCTGCAAAGCCTGGCAAGCGAGCTGTCGTTGCCGGTGCTGATTAATATTCACAACGTCGCCCAGGCAAAGACCTATACCGAGCGCATCGTGGGCTTACGCCACGGCAAGATGATCTTTGATGGCTTGCCTGCGGACTTCAACAAAGACGCTCTGGATGCCATCTACGGCGGCATAGACGCGCCGGACGATGCGATCACCGATACACCCGCGGAGGAACACGCTCATGACTCCGCCTGACGCCCAGGCATCAACGCCACGCACCTGGAAAAAACCACCATTTATTGCCAACCCCTTGCTGCGCTACGGCTTGATCCTCGTCGGCGTCGTCTACTTGGTCTGGGCCTTTGGCTCACTGCCGTTCAACTGGGAGCGGATTGCAGAAGGCCTTCCCCGCGCAGGGCGTATTTTCGGCGGTGGTTTCCCACCCAGTCTTGAGCGCTATGAGTTGCTGATCACAGGCTTCAAGGAAAGCTTTCAAATCGCCATCATGGCGACGCTGCTGGGCGTTTTGCTGTCGATTCCGTTTGCCGTCATGGCCGCGCGCAACATTGCACCGATGCCGATATATATCATTGGCCGGGCGGTGATCATCATCTCGCGCAGCTTCCATCCGGTCATCGTGGCGATTCTATTTGTCGCCGCCGTCGGTTTTGGTCCTCTCGCAGGGATTTTGACGCTTATCCTCTATTCGATCGGTTTTGTGGGCAAGCTCCTCGCCGAAGAGATCGAAGAAATTGACTGGGGCCAGGTCGAAGCCATGAAGGCAGCAGGTGCAGGCTACGGGGCCATTCTGTTCTATGCGGTCTTCCCGCAGATACTGCCGCGCCAGGTGGGGCTTTCCATGTACCAGCTCGACAGCAACCTGCGTGCCTCCGCAGTGGTCGGGATTGTCGGCGCGGGCGGCATTGGCAGCACACTGATGAACGCCTTTGGACGCTACGATTACGATTTCGCGTTTGCGATTCTACTCGTCATCATCGCGGTCATTCTGATCAGTGAAGGCATCAGCGGCTGGGTAAGGAAAAAAATATGGTAGATCACGCTCAACAACTTGCCGACCGCGTCTGGCAGCGTCACAACCCCAGGCAGCGCCTTATCCGTTTCGCCGTGCTCCTCGCGACCGTAATGGTGGTTTTCTGGGCAGTGCGCGATATTGATATCTTCTGGCCCTGGGTGTGGGACGCGCCCAATCAGATATCCGGGCTTGGCGCCCGTATGTGGCCGCCCAGTGGCGAAGGCTTGGACAACATCATTGGCGCCCTGATAGAGACCGTGCATATTGCCACCCTGGCCACTTTCCTGACGATTTTTCTCGCCCTGCCGGTGGCCTATATTGCTGCCCAGAACACGACTCCGAACCGGGCCTGCCTGTGGCTTGGGCGCTTTATTCTGGTCTCCAGCCGCTCGGTGAACACCATTATCTGGGCGCTGCTGTTCGTGGCAATTTTCGGTCCCGGGGTACTCGCCGGCATTCTGGCGATCGTGTTTCGTTCCATCGGCTTTATCGGCAAGCTGATGGGCGAAGCGATCGAGGAAATCGACCGGCGCCCGGTGGAAGCCATGGAAGCCACCGGCGCTTCGAAGGCCAAGGTCATTGCCTACGCGGTCGTGCCCCAGGTCATGCCAGCGTTTTTTGCCATCGTGATCCTGCGCTGGGACATCAATATCCGCGAGTCGACGGTTCTCGGGCTGGTCGGCGCCGGCGGCATCGGGGTCATCCTTCAAGGGGCAATCGACACCTTCGCCTGGCCCACCGTGGCCACTATCCTGATCGCCATTATCGTGCTGGTACTGATCGGCGAGGCAATCACCAGCCTGCTGCGTAGCCGGGTACTGTGACGCGCATGGTGTAAAGCCGGGCAGGCGTTTGACCAACCGCCAAACGCTTGCCATGGTTAAGTGACCACTAACGACAAGGAGGATGCGCCACGATGACCACCTACATTGTTGTCGCCGATGCCGCTCGCGCGCGCATTTTTACCCGCGATGCGCTGACGCTCAGCGAGCATGACAGCTTGATACACGCCGAAGGACGTCTCCACGAGGGTGACCTGGTCACCGACCGTCCTGGGGCCGACGTGCACGAATCCAGCTCGACCAGCGCGCGCAGTTCCGGTGACGAGGAAACCGCCTCGAAGCATGAAAACGAGCTCTTCGCCAAACAGGTGGTTCAGCGGTTATACACCGCCCGGGTGGAACATCTCATGGAAAAGCTGATTCTCGTCGCACCGCCTAAATTTCTTGGCCTGCTGCGCGAAAAGATGGATGCGCCAACCCAGAAGCTGATCATCCATACGCTTGCCAAGGATCACAGTAAAAGCTCCCTGGCTACCATTACCGCCGCAGTGAGCGACCTGCGCTAACCGCCGCGACAATACGTCGCTAACTTACCTAAAGAAACGACTGCTCTCGCCGATAACTTATGCGACCTCATGACAGGGCGTTCCCCGCGCCCTGACACGCATCCAGCCTCGAGAGCAATCCATGTTTTCATCCCTACGCGCCAAATTGTTACTTGCCACGTTAGCGGCCATTATTCTTGCCCTGGTCGCCAATGGCATTGCCAGCTATATCACCGTCAAACACCACAACGCCGAGCAGGTTACCCGCAATCTGAATGCGGTCACCAACGGCAATACCCAGGCCATTAACGAATGGTTCAACGCCCGCTATACCATGCTGGCCAGCATGGAAGACGCAGTTGACAGCGATGCCCCGCTGGCCGCGCTGCGCCAGCTGGAAAACTCCGGCGACTTCATGTCGGCGTACCTGGCCGTTCCGGAGTCATCCAACGCGGTCTTTTCGGATGGCTGGAACCCGCCGAGCGATTACGACCCGCGCCAGCGGCCCTGGTATCAGGACGCGGTTGCGGCTGAAGAAACGATCATCACCGCCCCCTACGTGGACGCGCAAAGCGGCGGCCTGATCGTCACCTTTGCGCGGCCTTACTACCAGAACGGGGAGCTTGCCGCAGTCGTCGGCGCCGATATCGGCATTGACGACGTCATCGAGATCGTCGCCAGCATCGCCCCCACCCCGTCAAGCTTTGCCTTCCTGACCACCGACGACGGCACCCTGGTAGCCCACCCCGATGCCGATCTGACGCTGGAGCCCTCCACCGCGCTCAGCGAACAGCTGGATACCGAGTATCTGCAGCGCATCGCGACCAGTGACCAGCCCTTGGCGCTGGCGCTGAATGGCCGTGACGCGCTTCTTCAGGGCCGTACCATCGCCGGCAACAGCGGCTGGCAGCTCGTCGTGGCGATGGATGAGCGCGAGGCAACGGCGGGGCTGCGCGGGGTCGCCAGTACCTCGCTCATCACGCTGCTGATCGTGGCCGGGATTACCGCCATTGTGCTCAGCCTGCTGCTCAAGTGGCTGCTGCGCCGACTGCTGGTGGCCCGCAACGCCATGAATGACATCGCGTCCGGCGAGGGCGACTTGACCCAGCGCCTCCCAGAAGAAGGCAACGACGAGATCACCCAGATCGCCGCCGCTTTCAACCGCTTCGTCGCCACTATGGACGAGGTACTGCTGGACGTTCGCTCAAGCAGTGAAGCGGTGCATAACGCCGCCACCGAAATTGCCAACGGCGGCCAGGACCTGTCGCGCCGCACCGAGAACACCGCGTCTAGCCTGCAACAGACCTCCGCGTCCATGGAGGAAATCACCAGCACGGTCGAGCACACCTCTTCCTCCGCCCAGGAAGCCAACCAGCTCGCCGTGGCGGCCTCGGACGTCGCCGGCCGCGGGGGCGAGGTCGTGTCCCAGGTCACCACGACCATGGACGACATCGCCGAGTCGTCAGGCAAGATCGGCGAGATCGTCACGCTGATGGACAGCATTGCTTTCCAGACCAATCTGCTGGCGCTCAACGCCTCGGTGGAAGCCGCCCGCGCCGGTGAGCAGGGCCGTGGTTTTGCCGTGGTGGCCGAAGAAGTCCGCAAGCTGGCCCAGCGCAGCACCGACGCGGCCAACGACATCAAGCAGCTGATCGAGGATTCCCAGGGCAAGGTCACCAACGGGACTACGCTGGTGCAAAGCGCCGGCGAAACCATGGATGACATCGTCAAGCACATCACCCGCGTGACCGATGTGCTGGGCGAGATTTCCTCAGCCGCCGGCGAGCAGAGCGACGGTATCGGCCAGGTAAACACTGCGGTGGCCGAGCTGGATCGCATGACCCAGGAAAATGCGGCCATGGTGGAGGAATCCACCACCGCCGCCGAACAACTAAAGGACCAGGCCGACCACCTAACGGGGGCCATTAGCCGCTTCAAGCTATCGAGTGGTGCAGGCACCCAAGATGGCCGCCTCATGGCCTCCAACCAATCGTCGTCGCAGGCGACCCTTGCGCATAGAGAGCATTAACAACAATGACATTTAAATCTGTTCGCACCCTCATCGCCACCCTTGTTGGTGGCTGCATCCTGCTGGTCGTGGCGGCGCTGGTCACCTACTCGGTGATTGCGAACGCCCGCTCCCAGGCACTGGTTGAAAATCAGACGAAGGCGTTGCTCGAACGCAATATCGAGGCACGCCTGTCGGCAACCGCGTCGGCCCAGACCGAAGAAATCAAGGGCGAGCTCGAGCACGCCCTCACGCTTGCCCAAAGCCTGGCCAACACCAATGCCATGCTGGGCCAGGAAGACGACGAGGGGCAGCCGTTGATGACCATGAGCCGTGAAGAGCTTTCGCGGCTTGTGCGTCAGACCGTGGTGGATAATCCTGACCTCCTCGACGCCTTTATCGGCTGGGAGCCCGACGCCTTTGATAGCGATGACCTGTATACCGGCCTCGAGGATCAAGGTTACGGCCCGGACGGTCGCTTCATGCCGTGGTGGTACCGCACCGAAAGCGGCGATATCGAGGTGCTGGCGCTGGGCAGCGACATGGAAAACCAGCAGCGCGATGCCGATGGCATTCGCCGTGGGGAATACTACCTGTGCCCCAAAGAAACGAAGCGTACCTGTGTAGTCGACCCTCACTATTACGACTACAACGGCGAGACGTTGCTGGTTACGTCGTTCAACGCGCCCATTCTGGTCGACGGTGAGTTCCGCGGCAGCGCCGGTGTCGACCTGTCGGTGGAATTCATTCAGAGCTTGCTGGAAGAGGCCAATCAGTCGCTCTACGACGGCGCGGGTGAAATTGCCCTGATCGCCTCGCAGGGGGCATTGGCTGCGCACACCAGCGAGCCTGACCTGCTCGGCAAGCACGCTGATGACGTGCTGGGTGAGTCACTCCAGGCCGGTATCACTCAGGCGCAGCAAGGCGAAAAGGTACGCCGGCTGAGCACGGACCAGGGCATGACCGAGCTTTATTGGCCCTTCCCGATCGATGACAGCGGTAACTACTGGGTGCTGATGCTCCGGCTGCCTGAAAGCGCCGTCCTTGCCGGCCTGAACGATCTGCAGACCCAGCTGGAAGGCCAGCGTGAGGCCTCGACGCTCGGCATGATCGGCATGGGATTGTTCATTGCCTTTCTGGGCCTGGTGGCCAGCTGGCTGCTGGGCAACAGCATCTCGCGGCCGCTGCGCCAGCTGGCCGACCGCATGCGCGATATCGCCTCCGGCGACGGTGACCTGACCCAACGGCTACCGGTGCGCGGCCGCGATGAAGGAGCCGAACTGGCCATTCAGTTCAATGCGTTCGTGGACAAGATCCATGAAGTACTGGTCGATGTGCGCACCAGCAGTGAAGCGGTGCACCATGCGGCCAACGAGATCGCCACGGGCGGCCAGGACCTCTCCCGCCGAACCGACAACGCCGCCGCCAGCCTGCAGCAGACGTCGGCGTCGATTGAGGAAATCACCAGTACGGTTCAGCACACCGCGGCCTCCGCCAAGGAAGCCAACAAGCTGTCTCAAACCGCCTCAGAGGTGGCCAACGAAGGGGGCAAGGTCGTCGCCAATGTGGTGACCACCATGGAAGACATCACCCACGCGTCGGACAAGATCGGCGACATAGTTACCTTGATGAACAGCATCGCGTTCCAGACCAACCTGCTGGCGCTCAACGCCTCGGTGGAAGCAGCCCGGGCGGGTGAGCATGGCCGCGGCTTTGCAGTGGTGGCCGACGAGGTACGCAAGCTGGCGGGACGCAGCAGCGAAGCGGCCAACGATATCCAGAAGCTGATCGAGGACTCACAGAGCAAGGTTAACAACGGCACCGAACTCGTGCGCAATGCAGGTACCACCATGCAGGATATCGTGGCGCACATCACCCGCGTGACCGACGTACTGGAAGAGATCAATGCGGCCACCAGCGAGCAGAGCGATGGCATCAACCAGGTGAATATCGCCGTTGCCGACCTTGACCGCATGACTCAGGAAAATGCCGCCATGGTCGAAGAGTCCACAACGGCGGCGGAGCAGTTAAAAGAGCAGGCCGATCATCTATCGTTCACGATCGGCAGTTTCCAACTGTCCGAACACCCACCAGCGCCCCTGACGTTGACGTCGTCCAAGACCACGTCATCGTTCTGATACGGGACATCAGGGAATCGGTGGAAGGGGGATGTCGTCGCTACGCTTGGCGCCGGCGGTCATCTCCCGACACAGCCGCAGGAACTCGCGCACCCCGGTGGTGAGGTACTTGTGGCGGTGCCAGATAAAGGTGAACTGGCGCTTGAGATCCAGTTCCGGCGTGGGCAGCGGCACCAGGCTGCCCCGCCGGAACGCATCGCGCAGCGCCAGCCGCGAGACACAGCCGATCCCCAACCCCGACTCCACGGCCCGCTTGATGCCTTCGGTATGCTCCAGCTCAAGCAGCGTATTGAACCGGCTGCGGCGGTGACGCGCGGCGTGCTCCAGCGTCATCCGCGTTCCCGATCCTTCCTCGCGCATGATCCAGTCCTCGCGCAGCAGCTGCTCGAGTTCCAGGTGCGCCTTGCCCGCCAGCGGATGGCGCGGTGAGCAGAACACGCACAGCTCATCCTCGACCCAGGGCTGGCTGATCACCATTTCGTCGTCGCACTGGCCCTCGATCAACCCCAGATCCAGCGAATGCTGGCGGACGCCTTCGATGATATGGCGCGTATTGCGTACCGCAAGCCGCACGCGACTCCCGGGATGGCGCTGCATGAAATCGCTGATCAAAAGCGTGGCCAGGTAGTTGCCGATGGTCAGGGTGGCCCCGACGTCCAGCGCGCCCACCCCTTGCTGACCGCGCAGTAGTTCCTCGACTTCCTCGGCGCGGTCAAGCAGTCCAACGGCCTTGGGCAGCAGTTGAAAGCCCAGCGCATTGAGCTTAAGGCGTTTGCCGATGCGGTCGAGCAACTGGCAGTCGAACTGACGCTCGAGCTCCGCGAGGGCGGTGCTGGTCGCCGACTGCGACATGGCCAGCGCGCGCGCAGCATGGGACACGCTTTCGTGTTGCGCGACGGCAACGAAGACTTCCAACTGGCGCAGGGTATAGTGCATGAGGCCCGCCTATATCGATTTTGAAGATAACTGTTATCAATATAATGTACTTAACAGATATACCACCCTTTGCTTAGACTTGCTGGCAACTTGATACATATTTTTTATTCTTTTAAAGCATATTGTGGCGTAGTTGGCGTCACCCGACGGAGGAATTGGCATGAGCAAGTTCGCCCTGGAAGACGTACTCAGCGTTCATCACTGGAACGACACCCTGTTCAGCTTCCGCACCACCCGGGAACGCAGCCTGCGCTTCAAGACGGGCCAGTTCGTCATGATCGGTCTGGAAGTCGACGGCAAACCGCTGATGCGCGCTTATTCTATTGCCAGCCCCAACTACGAGGACCACCTTGAGTTCTTCAGTATCAAGGTTCCCGACGGCCCGCTCACCTCGCGTCTGCAGCACCTGAAGGTCGGCGACCAGATCATGGTCAGCCGCAAGCCGACCGGCACGCTGGTCACCGACGACCTGCTGCCCGGCCGCAACCTGTACATGCTGTCCACCGGTACCGGCCTTGCGCCCTTCCTGAGCCTGATCCAGGATCCGGAAGTCTACGAGCGGTTCGAGAAGGTCGTCCTGGTCCACGGCGTCCGCGAAGTCTCCGAGCTGGCCTACGCCGACTTTATCACCAAGGAGCTGCCGGCCCACGAGTACCTGGGCGAGGAAATCGCGGAGAAACTGGTCTACTACCCGACCGTCACCCGTGAAGAGTTCCACACCATGGGTCGCCTGACCGACCACATCCGCACCGGCAAGCTGTTCGAGGACACCGGCCTGCCGCCCATCGATCCGCGCCAGGATCGGGCGATGATCTGCGGAAGCCCTGCCATGCTCGACGACACCAGTGCATTGCTTGACGAGCTGGGCCTGAATATCTCACCGCGCATGGGCGAGCCGGGTGACTACGTCATCGAGCGCGCCTTCGTCGAAAAGTAACGCACTCCACCCTTAGCCGCTCAGTAAAAACCCCCGCCAGACGGTGCACAGCGGCACCGCTTGGCGGGGGTTTCGTGTTCTGGCGCGGGTCGTTATACCGCGTCTTTACCTGTCTCGCCGGTCCGGATACGCATCACTTGCTCAAGCGGCATGACAAAAATCTTGCCGTCGCCGATCTTGCCGGTATTCGCTACCTGGGTGATGGCGTCGATGACCTGATCGACCATGTCGTCGTCAACGGCGACTTCGAGCTTCACCTTGGGCAGAAAATCGACCACGTACTCGGCCCCCCGATAAAGCTCCGTGTGGCCCTTCTGACGACCAAACCCCTTCACTTCGGTGACGGTAATGCCCTGTACGCCAATGTCGGAGAGCGATTCGCGCACGTCATCAAGCTTGAACGGCTTGATAATGGCAGAGATGAGTTTCATTGCGAGATCCTCTAACTAGGTAGCCTTGGTGATAGAAAAAACGATAACGGGCGCTGGAGTCTCGCTCGCTATCCGTTACCTCTCAGCATACACCGCTACCGGCGGAGAATAAAAAAAGCCTCCCCGTGGGGAGGCCATGGACGAGCACTCGGGCTCATCTGGTCAGCATTTGTTTACTTCTTGATACCAAACTCAGGGTAGGCTTCAAGACCGCATTCGGCGATATCGACGCCTTCGTACTCATCTTCTTCGCTGACCCGAATACCCATGATGGCTTTCAGGATCAGCCACACGATCAGGCTGGCAATGAAGACCCAGGCAAAGATACCCGCGATACCGATAAGCTGCGGGCCGAACGAGGCACCGTCGTTGTTCAACGGCACGGCCAGGACACCCCAAATACCCACGACACCGTGAACGGAGATGGCACCGACCGGATCGTCCAGTTTCAGTTTATCCAGGCTGACGATGGCCGCCACCACGATCAGACCACCAATAGCACCGATAATCGTCGCGCCCAGCGCTGAGGGCGACAACGGGTCAGCAGTAATCGCGACCAGGCCAGCCAGCGCGCCGTTAAGTGCCATGGTGAGATCCGCTTTACGGAACCACAGCTTGGCGAGGATCAGCGCGGCGATGACACCACCTGCGGCCGCAGCGTTGGTATTAACGAACACCTGGGCGACGTTATTGGCCGAACTGATATCAGACATCTTCAGCTCGGAGCCGCCGTTAAAGCCGAACCAGCCCATCCACAGAATGAAGGTACCCAGCGTCGCCAGCGGCATGTTGGCGCCGGGAATCGCATGGATAGAACCATCTTTGCCGTACTTGCCCTTACGCGGACCCAGCACGATAACGCCTGCCAACGCGGCGGCAGCACCGGCAAGGTGCACGATGCCCGAACCGGCATAGTCAGAGTAGCCAACTTCGGCCAACCAGCCGCCACCCCAGGTCCAGTAGCCAGACACCGGATAGATCACAGCGGTCATTACCACGGCGAATGCCAGGAAGGCCCACAGTTTCATGCGCTCGGCGACAGCACCCGAGACGATCGACATCGCGGTTGCGACAAAGACGACCTGGAAGAAGAAGTCGGAACGCATGGAGTAGTATGGGGCATCATCGCCACCGGCGGTGACGGCATCCACGCTGTTCTCAGCGCCGATCAAAAAACCCAGATTGGGCAGGAAGCCACCGGCGTTGCCGGAATACATGATGTAGTAGCCCACCAGCAGATACATGGTGCAGGCAATGGCAAATAGCGCGATGTTCTTGGTGAGAATTTCAGCGGTGTTCTTGGAACGCACCAGGCCCGCTTCCAGCATGGAGAAGCCAGCGGCCATCCACAGGACCAGCACACCGCAGATCAGAAAGTAAAACGTATCGAGCGCGTAGCTCAGATCAGTCAACTCATTCATTGTAAGTTCCCCGTTGAACTAAAGAAATGATCCGCAAAGTCAGGTTTAAACGGCGTCCGCACCGCGTTCACCCGTCCGAATCCGAATAACGTCTTCAAGCGGCGTGACGAACACCTTGCCGTCGCCGATCTTGCCGCTGTTGGCCGCGCTGCAGATCGCATCAAGCACGCTTTCGAGGCGACCGTCGTCAACGGCGACCTCGACCTTGACCTTGGGCAGAAAATCGACCACGTATTCGGCGCCGCGGTATAGCTCGGTATGGCCTTTCTGACGGCCGAACCCTTTGACCTCGGTCACGGTGATGCCCTGAACACCGTTGTCGGCCAGTGCTTCACGCACGTCGTCGAGCTTGAATGGCTTGATGATGGCGGTGATGAGTTTCATCCCGAATCTCCCCTGCTGGATTAAGGAGCGGCGACGCCGCCCGAAAAAGGTGCCTGCTCCACTAATGCGCATACCGTGCCATGTGTTTTTTTTTGCTTATTTTTCATTGCTTTAAATTTAACCAAATACAACATGCAGGGCTTTAACGGCGGCAGCACGCGCCATTGCTTCGGGTATTGCACCAAAATCAACCAAAGACAAAACGCAAGCGCGCCAATTTGGCGCAGAGCCAAGGCGCATGAATTCAGTCAAGAAACATGCGAATCCTGGCTGGGTTGCGTATCCTGAAGGCATCATCCGTATCGCGACACCCACATCTAGGAGAGAGCCATGGCGCCTCAAGACCGCATTAGCCGACTCGCCCAGCAAATTGGCGACCGCCTGCAGAACGCTTCCCAAGCGCCTGAGGATATTCAGAAGGGCGTGCATCAGGTGGTGCGCGGTGCCTTCGACCGCTTGGAGCTGGTATCCCGCGAGGACTTCGATATCCTGATGGACGTTTTACAGCGCACCCGGTCGCGGGTAGAGGCGTTGGAACGCCAGGTCGCCAACCTGGAAGCCGCTGTCGATGCCCAGGCCGCCGATGCGACGACCCCCGTCGAAGCCGAGGCACCGCCGTTGCCGGTGGATCCGCAGCCCGAGCACGACGACAACGCCCAGGACGATGATGGCGCCACCAAGCCGCCAGCTTGAATGCGAATAAATATCATTGACTAGCGAGCCGCGCGTGGTAACGTAATCGGTACTCCATGACGCAGGCGATGCACGGACTCGGCCACGCTACCCGCTGGCCAATGCGCCATTTTGATGCATCGCCGCGTCGCTGCATTTTTACCGCCACCGCGATTCCCGATGACCTCCTTCACTTCCCAGGCCAGCCCGCCGCTTCACGAATTAACTCCGGCGACGCTTGCTCAGTTGGGCGAGCGCTTTGGCATTGACTATCGCGTGCGTAACGCCCCCGCCGAGGCGCGCATCGCCACGGGCAGCGTCCGCGATATCGCGCTGCCCCAGTCGATGCACCTGACGCTTTCCGACCTGCGCGTGAATTGCGCCTACAGCTCCGCGTCCCGCCAGACCGCCCCCTGGTTTATCAGCGTGGTACTCGAAGGTCACATCATCGCCCGCCTGGGCGATCAACGCCTGGACCTCAAGGCCGGCGACGGCATTTGTGCCCATTTCACGCCTCAGCAGCCGCTGACGGTTTATCAACCTGCCCAGGCACGGCTGCATACACTGAATCTCGCGGTACTGGCGACCACGCCGCTGGCGTTGCCGCCACCGCCCGCCACACCGGGGTTGACCCCCTGGCGGTTGCCCGCCACCTTTAGCGAGACACTACGCCAGGCAGCCGTGGACACACTGGCGAACTGGCGTCAGCCGCTGATCTGGCAAGGCCTGGCGCTGCAGCTGCTCGGCGAAGGACTGCCCGACCATGGGCGGCTCACTTCGTCAGACGCCTCCTCCGTGCCCGCTTCGCCAGGTGTTTCACCGCGCGATGAGCAACGCCTGGCCGTGCTTTATCAGCGGTTGGCGGATCACCCCGAACGCGCTTACTGCCTGAGCAACCTTGCCCGGGACGCCGCCATGAGCCCGAGCAGCCTTCGCCAGAAGTTTCGCGCCCGTTATGGCTGCTCCATTTTTGATCACTTGCGGCAACACCGCCTGGCGCAGGCCTACCAGGATCTGCAACGCGGCATGAGCGTGCAGCAAGCCGCGCATCGCTGCGGCTATCGCCACGCCACCAACTTTGCCACCGCGTTTCGGCGCCGCTTCGGCATGGCGCCTCACGATGTCGCCACCCGGCACGCCTTCTGACGAATTCAGCATTGCGCATAGCCAATCTGGCGGCACGCATACCTTTCATCGGCATTTAAAAGTAATAATTCTCATTACTAAAAATTAGTAGGGGATCGTTTCCATGCCTGTCTTACCGCGTCGCTTGTGTCATCCATTGCTGCCCCTGGTGGTGGCCGTTGCCAGCGGGTCTGCTTCGCTGGCGCTCGCCCAGGAAAGCCATCGCGAAAGCCTGGCCACCGTTACCGTGACTGCTCAGCAGGCGGCCACCAAGGTGGAAACGCCGTCGATCGAAACGCCCCAGAGCGTATCGACCATTACCCGCGAGGATATGGACAACCGCGGGGTTAGTACCGTACAGCGGGCCACCGACTACACCCCCGGGGTCTACAGCAATCAGATCGGGGCGTCGAACCGTTTTGACTACCTGGTGCTGCGCGGCTTCTCCGATGGCAGCTTGAGCAACACCTTTCTCGACGGCCTGAAGCTCATCGGCGATACCAACTCGCATAGCTCGCTGCGGGTCGACCCGTGGTTTCTGGACAGTATCGAAGTCGTCAAAGGGCCCGCCTCGGTACTCTACGGCCAGGCCTCGCCCGGCGGTGTGGTGGCGTTGAACAGCAAACGGCCCGCGTTCCAGCCAGGCGGCGAGCTGCGCTTTCGCGTGGGCAATAATAATCAGCGCAGCGCGGCCTTTGATCTTACCGGGCCACTCGGAGAAGAGCAGCGCGTCGCTTACCGCCTGGTAGGCATTGCCAGCGCCGCCGATACCCAGTTTGGCCCGACAGAAGAGGAACGCTACGCCATTGCGCCCTCGCTTACCTGGGATATCAGCGACGCCACCAGCCTGACCATCGACGCCTACCTGCAGGACGAACCCGAGGGAGGTTACCATTCCGGCGTGCCTTACGAAGGCGCCGTCGTTCCGCGCAACGGGCGCAAGATCAGCAATAACTTCTTCGACGGCGAGGAAGACTACGAGGCCTATGAGCGCACCCAGCGCATGGTGGGCTATGCCCTGGAACATCGTTTCAATGACGAATGGACCGCGCGCCAGCAGCTGCGCTACCTCAATTCGGATGTCACCTTGAACCAGGTCTATGGCTTTGGCTGGACGTCACCCACATCCAATGAACTGGCGCGCTACTACGCCGGCAGCGAAGAATCGCTCGACGCCTGGACAGTGGATAACCAGATTGAAGCCAACCTTAACGATGGCTTTATGGATCACACCGTTCTGGTCGGGGTCGACTATCAGCAGCGCGACAACGACGTCAGCTGGCCATCAGGCGCATTTCCCTCGCTGGATGCGTTCAACCCGACGTATGGCGCAGAGCCTACGGCGATGTATGCACCGACCAACGAACGCCACGAACTGGAGCAGACCGGTGTCTACCTGCAAGACCTGATCGCGCTGGATAACTGGCGCTTCACCCTGGGCGGGCGCTACGACTGGGTCGACATCGACAATACCAATCAGGATACCGGCCAATCGAGCACCCTCGACGACACCCAATTCAGCGGCCGGGCCGGGGCCGTCTACCTGTTCGACAACGGCGTTGCCCCCTACCTGAGTTACTCCACGGCCTTCACCCCCACCAGCTTTGTGGATGCCGACGGCGACCTGCTGGCCCCCATGGAAGGCGAGCAGTGGGAAACCGGGGTGAAATATCAGCCCAACGATGGCACCAGCCAGTACAGCGCCGCCGTGTTCCACATCAGCCAGGAAAACGTGGCCACCAAGGAACAGCCCACCGACCCTTACCGCGCAGTGGGTGAAATCGAGTCCCAGGGCATCGAGCTGGAGGCGCGTACCCAACTCACCGATGCGCTTTCGCTGCAGGCCGGGTACAGCTTCACCGACATTACCTACGCCAAGAGCGATGACGGCAACGAGGGTAATGATGCAATTTATTCGCCACGTCATCAGGTTCAGCTCTGGGCGCAGTATGCGTTTAACGACGGCTGGCTGAACGGTGCCGACATTGGCGCAGGCGTACGCCACTACGCCGACATTGCCGCTGACCGCGCCAATACCGAAACCGTGCCCGATTACACCCTTGTCGACGCAACGCTCGGCTACGACCTTGGCGAGGTCGGTATGCCAGGCGTTGAGACCCGCCTCAACGTCAGCAACCTGCTGGATGAGGAGTACGTCGCCTCGTGTAACTCGCTCGAGTACTGCTACTTCGGCGCCGAACGCGGGATCACCGCCAGCGTGCATTATCGTTTCTAGTCCAGGTACCCTTCGATGCCAGACGCCGCCCGGGCCTTCGCGCCCGGGCGCTTTATTCCAGGCGTTCAAGTTTGCAAACAATAAAGATTATCGTTTAAATACAGCTCCTGCTCCCAAGTGATGCCTTTACCATGCGCTGCTCTTTTGTTTCGTGCCTGTTCACCCGCCTCGGCCTGCTGTGCCTGTGCCTGCTTGGCACGACGCCGGCCAAGGCGCAGCTGGCGACGATCGACTGGACGGTGGCTGAAACCTTGATTGCCCTGGACGCCTCCATTGTTGGAGGTGCCCAGAAACAGGCCTACCATGAATGGGTGGGTGAGCCACGACTGCCCGACGAAGCCGCCGATCTGGGCCTGCGCAGCCAGCCCAACATGGAGCTGCTGGCAAAGATGCAACCCGAGCGGATCCTGATATCGCCCATGTTTGCCGGGTTAACGCCGCGTTTGGAGCGCATCGCCCCCGTCACCTCCGTCGAGCTTTACACGCCCGGCAGCGACACCTGGCAAGAAATGCAAAGCATCACCGAGCAGATAGGCGAACTGGCGGACCGCGCACCTCAAGCGGCGCAACTGATCGAGCGGGCGCATGCACTGATGGCCCGGCTGCGTGACGAACGCCCCGACACGGCGCCGCTGTTGATGATCCAGTTTATGGATGCCCGCCACGTGCGCGTGTTTGGCGACAACAGCCTCTACAACGCGGTACTGAAGCAGCTTGAACTGCCCAACGCCTGGGATCAGGCGACCAACGCCTGGGGCTTTTCGCTGGTCGGCGTTGAAGAGCTCGCTCGCTACCCGGACGCCACTCTGGTGATCGTCGACCCGTTGCCCACCGGCGTCGAGGCGCAACTCGCGGAAAGCGGCCTGTGGCAGCAGCTACCCAGCGTCAAGAACGACCGACTTTTACGCCTGCCGCCGGTATGGAGCTTTGGCGCACTGCCCTCGGCGCAGCGCTTCGCCAGAGAACTGGTCGCCGCGCTGGAAGACGCGCCCCAGGAACGCTAAGCCCGGAGTGAGCGCGGGCTGTGCCGCACCGCGCATTTGGCTACTCACCCTCTGATAAATACGGTAGGTTAATAAGCATACGGTAATTAACAACCAGCGAGGGAACGCGCATGACGCTTGCCATTGTGGCGACACGGGCCGGGGTCGGCCTGGACGCACCGGCAGTGCACGTGGAGGTGCACCTGGCCAACGGTTTACCTGGCTTGACGTTAGTCGGCCTGCCGGAAACCGCCGTCAAAGAAAGCCGTGAGCGGGTACGCAGCGCCCTGGTCAACGCCGGTTTCGACTTCCCCAATACCCGGCGCATCACCCTGAACCTGGCTCCGGCCGATCTCCCCAAGGAAGGCGGTCGCTTTGACCTGCCCATTGCCCTGGGCATTCTCGCCGCCTCGGGGCAGATCCCCGTCGAGGCGCTGGAAGGCATGGAGTGTGCGGGCGAACTGGCGCTGGACGGCACGTTACGCGCCGTGCCCGGCATGCTGCCGTTTGCGCTGGCCACGCGGCGGGCCCAAAAAGCGCTGATCGTACCCCGCGACTGCGCCGATGAAGCCGCACTGGCCGGCGACTTACCGGTACTGCCCGCCGACACCCTTTGGCAAGTGGTCGCCCACCTGCTCGGCCAGGAAAAAATTCCGCCGCATCAGCTGCCCGCCTCGGTAAAAACCGCCGAGCCGATGGCCGACCTTGCCGACGTGCGTGGCCAGCAACAGGCCCGCCGTGCGCTGGAAGTCGCCGCAGCCGGCGGCCATAATTTACTTTTCGCGGGGCCGCCAGGCACCGGCAAGACCATGCTCGCCAGCCGCCTGCCCGGTATATTGCCGCCACTCTCGGAAGAAGATGCGCTGGCCGTCGCGGCGGTGCGTTCGGTGTGCGGGCTGCCGCTGGAAGCCGACTGGGGCCAGCGACCCTTCAGGCAACCCCACCACAGTTCCAGCGCCGCGGCACTGGTGGGCGGCGGCTCAAAACCCAAACCCGGCGAAATCTCGCTGGCCCACCATGGCGTGCTGTTCCTGGACGAATTGCCAGAATTTTCCCGCAGCGTGCTGGAAGTCTTGAGACAACCGCTGGAAACCGGCGAAATTCATCTCGCCCGCGCCAGCCACGAGCGCCGTTACCCGGCGCAATTTCAGCTAGTGGCGGCAATGAATCCCTGCCCCTGCGGCCACCTGGGCGATCCACGCAACCGCTGCCAGTGCACCGCCAGCCAAATCCAGCGCTATCAGAACAGACTGTCAGGCCCGTTACTCGACCGCATCGACCTGCAGGTGGAAGTCCCGGCGCTGCCACCCGAGCAGCTCACTGCACAGACACAAGGCGAATCGTCGGAAGCCGTGCGTCGGCGCGTGATGGCCGCCCGTGAACGGCAAATGGCAAGGGGTGCGCTCAACAGCCAGTTAAGCGGCAAAGCCCTGGAAACCGCCTGTGCCCTGGATGACGAGGAACGCGCCTGGCTGGCCGGGGTGCTGGAAAAACTCAAGCTCTCCGCCCGCGCCTACCACCGCGTGCTGCGCGTCGCACTCACCCTCGCCGACCTGCAGGGTGAACCCAAGCCCACCCAACCCCACTTAATCGAAGCCATTGGCTACCGGCAGCTGGATAGGTTGTTGAAAGGCGCTTAGCCGTGGGTCTTGGCCAGCGAATCGACCAGGCGTTGACAGAGGGCATCAAGCTTTTGGCCGGTGGCCTCATCATGTAGCGCGCCACTGTCGTTGAAGGCACTGCCTGCCTGGGGAAGCGATAACGGCTGCGGCAGTACCGTCAGGCTGAGGTTGGCGAGTAGCTGCTGCGCCAGGGGCATGGCGCGAATACCGCCCAACCCACCGGGTGACGCCGCGACCAGCGCCGCCCATTTACCGGCAAACAGTCCGAGTCCGGGGGTATCGCCGTAGGGGCGGGATAGCCAGTCCAGAGTGTTCTTGAGCAGCGGCGTGATGAAACCATTGTATTCGGGCGAGGCGATGAAAACGGCCTGATGCTCAGCAAGCAATGCCCGCAGTTTCTGCACGTTCTCGGGCATGCCCTGCGCTTCGATATCCTCGTCGAACAGCGGGCATGGGTAGTCTTTTAGGTCGATGAAGGTGGCGTGGCCACCCAGCGCCTCGATTCGCTTGGCCGCGAGGTGTGCCAGTTGCTTATTCAGTGAACCTTCACGGGCGCTGCCGGCAAACACCAGCACTTTCGTTGGGGTAGAGGTCATTGCACGCTCCTTATGGACAATAAACGAATGCTAATGCGTGCAACGAGTCTCGCACAGCCGGCATGCGATAGCATTAATCTTGCCCGTGTAAACTCATCGATAGCTACAGATTATCACTCACTGCTTACGATGACGGCAGCTTCTTCGCCGCTGCCGCTGACTTGGCGTGCGCCACACGGTCAACGAACGCATCCAGGGCGTCGAACAAGGCACGCCGAATCGGCTCGGCTTCGTTGACCAGATGGTGGCGAGCCTCCGGATGGCGGTATATCTGCGCGTCGGGAAACTTTTCTTCGAGAATCGCCAGGTTCCACTCCCAGTCCACGGTGACGTCCTGCTCGCCCTGCAAGATGATCACGGGCAAATCCAGCGGATCCCGGGCCAGCAGCCGGGGAATCCAGCGCCGCATGGCGGTAATCCAGGCCACGCTCAGCTGGTTGGGCTGCAGCGGGTCGTGGTCGCGCAAGAAGACGGTGAACTGCTCGTCGGTGGAGTTGGGCCGATACTTGCGTGGCAGTGCCTTGACGAACGGACTGGCAATCAGGTGCAGCCAGCTCGCCTGGCTCCACCCCCAGGGGCGCACCAGCGGCGCCAATAGCACCAATCCATCCCAGCCGGCCGCGTCGCGCCGGTTCAGCGCGTCGGTGGCCAGAATGGCCCCGCCGGTGCTTTGCCCGACGCCAAGCCAAGGGGTGGGCGCCATCGACTGCTGCGAGAGAATGGTTTGCACGTGCGTCAGGCATTGCTGATAGTCGTCAAAGTCGTCAATCGCCGCCCGCGCCCCGCTGGAAAGCCCGTGGCCGGGAAGATCCCACAGCACCACCCGCCAGCCCTTGGCCAGCAAGCGCTCGAGGAGGTGACGATAAAGCCCCAGGTGATCAAAGTAGCCGTGCACCACAAAGGCGGTTCCCCTGGGCGTCGGCGGGCTCCACACCTGGCACCACAGGGCAAAGCGGCCGGTATCGATGAACCCTGCGTACACGTCACGGGTATCGTTACGCAGCGCATCCAGGCCGTAATGCTGAAAATACTCGTTCATCGCCGTGTCGAGAGTGCCGCCCGGCACCAGGCGGGATAGCGATGCCCCGCCGGCGTGGCGGCGAAACAGGGCCTCTAGATGATCGAACTCGCGCATTCGCTGCTCTCCTTAACCGCTCGTAGGCAGGTGGCCAGTCACCGCCCCGTGCCGATCATTCCTTATCATTTGGTCGAGCATTATGGCGCGTTAGGGTCTACGCTGTTTACATGCCCGGCCAGGTGTGGAATTATTTTCCACAAATAGATTTAAAATGTATTTTCATTCTGACTGTGACGGGGTACCTGCCGACTGACTCGGCGTCACAGCCACCTTAACAGGAGAGTCTCCATGAGCGAGCGTATCACGCGTCACCGTTTACAGGTGGCAGCCGACCTAGATCAATTCATCAGCCAGCAGGCCCTGCCCGGCACCGGCGTCGACGAAAGCGCTTTCTGGGCCGGCGTCGATGCCCTATTTCACGATTTAACCCCCAAAAACCGCCAACTGCTAGAAGAACGCGACGTGCTGCAGGAAAAACTCGACGCCTGGCACCGCGAAAACCCCGGCCCGGTGAGTGACATGGCCGGCTATCGGCGCTTCCTGAAAGACGCCGGCTACCTGGTGGACGCCCCCGCCAACGTCAGCGCCACCACGGCCAACGTTGACCGCGAAGTCGCCGTTCAGGCGGGCCCGCAGCTGGTCGTGCCGATGAGCAACGCGCGGTACGCGCTCAACGCCGCCAACGCCCGCTGGGGAAGCCTTTACGACGCGCTATACGGCACCGACGTGATTTCCGAGGAAGACGGCGCGGAAAAAGGCACCAGCTTCAACCCCAAGCGTGGCGAAAAGGTCATTGCCTACGCCCGTGGCGTCCTTGACCGCGCGGCACCGCTGGCCACCGGCTCTCACCGTGATGCCGTCAAATACGCCATCCGTGACGAGCACCTGATCGTGACGCTGGAAGGCGGCCGCGAAACCGGTCTGAAGGATGCCGGCAAGCTGATCGGCTTCAGCGGCGATGCCGCCGCACCGGAGGCCATCCTGCTGGGCAACAACGGCCTGCACCTGGAAATCCAGATCGACGCCAACCACTCGATCGGCAAAACCGACCCGGCGAACGTTAAAGATGTTGTCGTCGAAGCGGCGCTCACCTCCATCATGGACTGCGAAGACTCCGTCGCTGCGGTGGACTCGGAAGACAAGGTCGGTGTGTACAGCAACTGGCTCGGCCTGATGAAGGGCGACCTGGAAGAGAACATCGACAAGGGCGGCAAGACTTTTACCCGCAAGCTCCACGCGGACCGCACCTGGCAAACCACCGACGGCAGCAGCGTGACGCTACCGGGCCGCTCGCTGATGTTCGTGCGTAACGTCGGCCACCTGATGACCACGCCGGCGATTCTCGACGAGAACGGCAACGAACTGCCGGAAGGCATTCTGGACGCCGTGGTGACCTCGCTGCTGGCGCTGCACGACCTCAAGAAAGACGCCGACCAGCCGCGCAACTCGCGTACCGGCTCGGTGTATATCGTCAAGCCGAAGATGCACGGGCCGAAGGAAGTCGCGTTTGCCAACGAGCTGTTTGGCCGCGTCGAAGATATTCTGGGCATGAGCCGTGACACCCTGAAAATGGGCATCATGGACGAAGAACGCCGCACGACCGTCAACCTCAAGGCATGTATCGCCGAGGCTACCTCGCGCGTGGTGTTCATCAACACCGGCTTCCTCGATCGTACCGGCGACGAGATGCACACCGCCATGGAAGCCGGCCCCATGGTGCGCAAGGGTGACATGAAGAGCGCTGCCTGGATTACCGCCTACGAGAAGAACAACGTTCAGGTGGGCCTTGCCTGTGGCCTGCGCGGTCGCGCCCAGATCGGCAAAGGCATGTGGGCAATGCCCGATCTGATGCACAACATGCTCGAGCAGAAGATCGGCCACCCCAAAGCCGGTGCCAACACCGCCTGGGTGCCGTCACCCACCGCGGCGGCGCTGCACGCGCTGCACTACCATCAGGTCAACGTGACCGATGTCCAGCGCGAACTGGAAGCCCAGGGCGAGCCGGACTTCCTGGATGACCTGCTCACCGTGCCGGTGGCCGAAAACGCCAACTGGTCCGATGACGAAATCCAGCAAGAGCTGGACAACAACTGCCAGGGCATTCTGGGTTACGTGGTGCGCTGGGTCGAACACGGCGTCGGCTGCTCGAAGGTGCCGGATATCCATAACGTCGGACTGATGGAAGACCGTGCCACGCTGCGTATTTCCAGCCAGCACATTGCCAACTGGCTGCATCACGGCATTGTCGATGCACCGCGCGTGGAAGAAACGCTCAAACGCATGGCCAAGGTAGTCGACGAGCAGAACGCCGGCGACCCGACCTACACTGCCATGAGCGCCGATTTTGAAGGCTCCACTGCTTTCAAAGCCGCCTCAGACCTGATCTTCAAAGGCCGCGTACAGCCTTCCGGCTACACTGAACCGCTACTCCACGAGTGGCGTCAGGTGCATAAGGCGAAGTAATGTTGGCACGACGCAGAGAGCGCACTAGACCATAGTCGCTAATACCCCCTCAAGGATGCGCTCCTTGAGGGGGTATTGTTGTCTAGGGCATGATTTTAAGGAGATCGTCTAGAACCATCCTCGGCTATTGCTGTGGCCTCAACCTCAACGCCTCCATACCGCCATCGACGGGCAGACATACACCCACCGATGAACGGTTGGCAGGATCGGCAAGATAAGCCACTGCTCGAGCCACTTCTTCCGCACTTACCAGGCGACCATGGGGCTGACGCGCCTCAAGCGCTAAACGCTCAGCGGCGGGATCATCAGCCTGCTGCAACAGTCGACCCACCCATGGCGTATCAGCCGTGCCAGGAGCGACACAGTTTACCCGAATGCCCTCACGCACATGGTCTGCGGCCATAGCCCGAGTCAACGCCAGTACAGCCCCCTTGGTTGCCGAATATAGCGCCCTTTGCTGAAGGCCCGCCGTGGAGGCAATCGACGCCATGTTGGTGATTGAAGCGGCATTGGACTTCTTCAAGTGAGGCAGCGCTGCGCGGGCCACTCGCGCCATGCCAGCAACATTGATTTCCCAGGATCGCGTCCACTCCTCGTCTGAGTTGTCAGCCACATTTCCCTGAGCACCAATGCCCGCGTTGTTCACGACAATATCCAAACGCCCAAATTGATTGACCGTTGACTGAACCGCACTGTTCACCGACGCACTGTCTGCCACGTCGCACTTATGCCAAGAGTGCTGGTTCTTTGGATCGTCAATATCCAGCACGGCAACGCGGGCGCCTTCCTCTGCTAAAAGATCGGCAATCGCGGCACCAATCCCTGAGGCCCCACCCGTCACAACAGCCACCAAACCTTCAAAACGTGCTGACATCGTTTACGCCTCCCATGCGCGATAGGTCTGCCGCTGCCGGCCAAGTCCTTCGATCTCGACTTCGACCACGTCGCCTGACTTCAGGTACGGGAAGCGCCCGGATACCGCCACTCCCTGCGGAGTGCCTGTCGATATCACATCGCCTGGCTCAAGCTGCATATATTGGGAAAGATCCCGCACGATCTCAGCGCAGCTGAAGATCATGTCCGCTGTACGGGAATCCTGCCGAGGCTCTCCATTTACCCATGAGCGCAACCTCGCATCCGCCGGATCGAACTCATCTGCCGTGACGATCCAGGGGCCTAATGGCATATAGCCAGGACTGCATTTCCCCTTACTCCACTGCCCTCCAGAAATCTCTAGCTGGAAAGTACGTTCGGAGAGGTCATTAGCCAGCACATAGCCGCCGATATGCTGCGCCGCTTCTTCCAATGAGTCACAGTAGGAGGCCGTGCTGCCGATGATGATACCTAACTCCACCTCCCAGTCAGTCTTCTGTGAACCACGGGCAATCGTGACGATGTCATTTGGGCCGGCAATGGTGTTCGGTGTCTTAAGGAAGACGATGGGGCTCTGCGGCGGCTCAGCACCGGATTCAGCCGCATGCGCAGCGTAATTCTGGCCGATGCAGATCACTGCTGAGGCGTTAGCCACTGGGGAGCCATAACGAACATTATCGTCAATTTTGACGGGAGTGAGACGACCTTTTTCAGCCAATTTTTTAAGTTGCTGCACCCCACCGGTAGCCCAGAAGCTGGGGGCAAAATCACCTATTGGTGAAGCGTCATAAAGGGTTCCATCGATTTCGACAAGGGGAGTTTCATATCCAGGTTCACCACGGCGTAACAGTTTCATACTTCCTCCTTTAGCAGGCCTTGCGCCCGCAGATCATTCCAGAATGCTTCGGGTATTTCGGATGCAACCAGCGCAAGGTTGTTCTCAACTTGCGCTGCCGACCGCATACCAGCCATCACATTCACGACGGCAGGATGACGCTTGGGAAAGCTCAGCGCGGCCTCAGGAAGAGTCACACCGTGTTCACGCGCCACTGCCGCTATCAAACGAGCCCGCTCCAACGCCCACGCTGGTGCAGGGCCATACTCGTACCACGCATCCGCGGGCGGCTCTTCGCGAGCCATCAGACCGGAGTTGAAAACCCCGACAGCGATGACGCCAATGCCTTTCGCCTGACAGGCTGACATCAGCCCCACTTGCTCCTGTTCGAGCAAGGTATACCTGCCGGCAAGCATGATTAAGTCGGGATCGGAATGATCTACGAAGCGGCGTAACATGGTGGCGTCTTTAGAACCAATGCCCCAGGCTGAAATCACCCCTTCGTCTCTGAGTCGATTCAGCATGGGCACCGCGCCGCTGATCGCTTCATCGAAACGGTCAGTCGGCTCTTCAGGATCATGGATCCAGAGAATGTCGACAGCGTCGAGTTTCAGCCGGCCCAACGACGCTTCAAGGCTGCGTTGTACGCCCTCGGCGGTGTAATCACGAACCCGTGTCAGCTTATCGGGAACCAGAAAACCATTGTCACGATCTGACCCTTGCGGCCTTGGGCTCTCCCGCAGCAGGCGCCCCACCTTGGTGGAGATAACATAATCCTTGCGTGGCCGAACACGCAGCGCTCTACCAAGACGCTCCTCCGAGAGGCCCAAACCATAGTGCGGGGCGGTATCGAAGAATCTTAGCCCGCCGCTCCATGCGGCTTCCACGGCATCAAAGCAGTCCTGTTCTGCTACTTTTTTGCCCATATTTCCAAATTGCGCCGTACCGAACCCCAGGTTGCTAAAAGCATTATGGAGTTTGTCAGGCAGACGAGGAGTGACAGAGGATCCAGTCATTGGCATGGTCTCCTTGAGTAGATACGAAGGGCATTCTCATGGGCGACGGCTGAGCGGTCAGCAGCAGGCAAGAGCTCCAATACGCGTGAGCACCAATCGCTGGGATCCTCACTGACAGGGTGGTCGCTGCCGAGCAGGCAACGCCCTGGGCCGAAAACCTCAACCGCGGCACCCACCACATCAGTCACCACACTTTCCAATTCCTTTGCGTCACGGCACTCCGCCGGTAACCCCGAAAGCTTGCAGTGCACATTGGGTAATTCGGCCAGGCATGCCAGATCCCTGCGCCACTTGTGCATGGCCTGTTCATTGCCAATCTCGGGCTTTCCCATATGATCCAGCACCACCGTCAACTCTGGCACTTGTCCGACCAGTTGGGTAAGAGCCGACAATTCCCCAGCCCGAACGCAGGCATCAAATGGCAAGCCATGGGCGGCGAGTAGCTTCATTCCCTGAACAAGACTGGATGAGCCGAAGAGGTCACGATCCTGGAGAAGCCTGCGTACGCCAACCACCTTGGGCAGGGCGGCGACACTTGCCAGCTTCTCCCCAGCGTCATGCTTCTCCAACGCCACACTGGCCACCACACCGTGAACCTGCGGATCTTTAGCCGCGACAGCGGCGAGCCAATCGGCTTCTTTTTCAGGATCGTCAGCGTCGGCTTCCACGAGAATGTATCGACGGTCTCCAGATACCTTTGGAATGGAAGCTGTTGGCGGCAACCCAGCGCCAGCCAGCCAAGCAATGCTGACTACCGACGTGTCCCATACATGAAGGTGTGCATCGAGGATCATGGGACACCTACCGTCAGTAACAGATTTGTATAGGGGCGTGTTTCGCCGGTAGCGATAAGAAGACATACGTCCGGTTCGCGACAGGCCGTATAGAACTCCATCCGCGCCAAACTCGACCAGGTGATTTTTTCGCCACCACCATGTTCGCCACCCCCATGGACGTGTTGAGCCAACAGCTGCTGGAACTCCTGAACGGCCTCAGAGGCGCCGCCCTCGGCTGTTTGCATGTAAGTGGCGGCCTCTATATGGATCGTCTCGGCGACCGCCTTTAGAACATCAGCAGCAGGAACCATCCCTGCACGGAGGTTTAAGTGCACTCTTGCCGCCGTAGATGAAACACCCGTCGAATGCGGATAGAGTGCATCTGCGATGAGGATTTGCGACCCATGTCCTGCTCCCGCTAGCGCAGAGAGCAGTTCCGGATGCAAAAGATTCCCCTTCATCATGTGTTCGCCCCCTCTCGACGTTTTGCCCACTCGGTACCCTCCGGCCAAGCCCAACGTGTCAGTGACTCTGCTTTAATCTCGGCGGAATACCCCGGTGCTTCAGGCAGCATGTAAGCCCCCTTACTCACAATGCAGGGGTCGACGAAATGTTCGTGAAGATGGTCGACGTACTCGGCAACACGTCCTTCTATCGGGCCTGAAACCGCAACGTAATCGATCATCACGAGATGGCTGACGAGCTCGCAAAGCCCCACGCCTCCGGCGTGAGGGCATACGGGTTTAGCGAACTTCTTAGCCATGAGCAGTACGGGGATGATCTCGTTGATGCTGGCCAATCGACAGGAATCGATTTGAACAAAGTCTACGGCGTCAGCCTGAAGCAACTGTTTGAACAACACACGGTTCATGCCATGTTCGCCGGTCGCTACGCCAATCCCCTCGGGTCGCACACCGTCGGCAATCGAGCGGTGACCTAAAACGTCATCAGGACTCGTGGGCTCTTCGATCCACAGCACGTTGTGATGGGCCAGCGCTTGCACTCTCTCGATGGCTTCTGGAACATCCCAAATCTGGTTGGCATCGATCATCAGCGAAATATCCGGGCCGATCACAGAACGTGCAATGCCGAGCCGACGCTCATCATCTTCAGGATTTCCACCGACCTTAAGTTTGATATGCCGATAGCCCTCCTCAACCGCTTCGCGGCAGAGCCTTTCGAGCTTCTCATCCGAATAACCCAGCCACCCGGCGGATGTCGTATAACACTGAAAACCATTCGCTTGCAGGTTGGAGATCCGCTCCTCGCGATGTTGACGCTGCTCCTCAAGCATGGCGACGGCCTCATCAGCGGTCAGCACATCCGAGAGATAGCTCAAATCCAGGTTAGCGACGAGTGTTACTGGTTCCATATCACAGATGAACTGCCAGAGAGGAAGACCCGCTCTACGCGCCGCCAAGTCCCATACCGCATTCATTACAGCGGCACGAGCCAAGTGGACAACGCCTTTATCCGGGCCGAGCCAGCGAAGTTGAGAATCTGCAGCAAGTTCACGGTAGGCTTCTCCGGGGTTGGCGCACAACTCAGTCACATCGCGGCCAATAAAGCGATTCGCTAACGCATCAATTGCTTGGAGACAGATATCGTTTCCACGACCTATGGTAAAAGTAAACCCGCAACCGTAGAGCGAGTCGTCATCAGTCACCAGTCTCAGATAGGCGGCGGAGTAGTCAGCATCTTTGTTAACGGCATCGGAGCCATCATGACTGTCCGACGTGGGAAAGCGAAGATCGACAAATTCAATCGAAGTGATAATCGTCATCTTAAACCCTCTAATTCATATGATGTATTTAACTCTAGCCTAATATTTACAACCGCTTCAAACTTCCTTAACCAACCACCCACATCGAAGGAAACATGCATGAGCGAAGATAGCCTGGGAGAACAGACCACCCGCCGCCCGTCACAGAACGAAGTGGTCGTCCAGGGCATCCAAGACATGATCTCCTCTGGAGAGATCAAACCCGGCGACAGATTGCCTGTAGAGCCCTTACTAGCTGAGCGTTTCAGCGTTTCTCGAAGCTCCCTTCGGGAGGGTGTACGGGCACTTGTAGCCATGGGCATCCTTGAAACAAGGCAGGGGTCGGGAACCACCGTCACAACGCTTGACCCGCACCTGCTGTTAAAACCCCTGGAATTTTGGGCGAGCATTCAGGGCGAAAAGTCCTCGAATGACCTGCACACCGTGCGCCAAGCGCTAGAGGTCGAATCTGCAGCGACTGCGGCATCGCGAAGAACGCCTGAAGACATAGAGCAACTCAGACGTCTGCTCAAAGCCGCAGAACCCGCCATTCAAGCCAAAGATCACGAAGCCGCGATGGCAGTGGACTTAGAGTTTCACCTCGCGGTGGCAAAAATCTCGCGAAATCCAATCCTTATCGCCCTTCTAGAAGCCCTTTCCCGCCCAACCCTACGCATGAGGATATGGCAGTCGATCTATCACAGCGGCCGCATCGAAACGACCCATCACGAGCACCAAGCGGTAGTGAATGCCATCGCCGCTGGCGACCCTATTTCAGCGCATGCTGCCATGCGTACACACCTGGCGCAGGTTGCCGTTAACCTGGAAGACTGAGGGCGGGAACAGGCCTGCTACCCTCAGCACTAGGCTATATCTTCAGCACTAGTCGACACTGGCGTTGGATTACGCAATACATAGACACCATAACCAACGATCACCAGAAAGCAGCCAGCCACTACCAGATAGCTAACTCGAGCCGAGGTCATGTCGATAACCCACCCTTGCAGTGGCGGAAGAAGCGCTCCACCTACGATCGCCATGACCAGCCCCGCCGCACCATACTTGGTGTCTTGACCGAGCCCCCCAAGCGCGATGCCATAAATGGTGGGAAACAGAAGGGAAATACAGGCACTTAACAGCACGATAGCGACTGCGCCTGCGACACCGCCGCTGATCACGGCAAACACAGACAGCCCTGCGCCAAACACGCACATGAGCGTCATTAGCATACGAGGGTCGAAGCGGCCCATCAGGCCTACCATGATGAAACGGGACAACAGAAAGATCAGCAGCGAAGCCTGGAGCCAGTACCCTGCTATCGTGCTGTTAACCCCAAGATTTTCCGTGATGTAGTGGAGCGTGAAGGTCCACGTGCACGTTTGGGCGGCTACATTGAAGAACTGGGCGATCACACCGAAAGAGTAGCGCCGATTCTTCACCAGTCTATCCAAACGACTACCTGGCAGCTTCACCACTTCCTTCTTCCGATCCGCCATCAACCCCTTATGCTTCGGCACCCGCACCATAGCGATGGCAATCGCGATGACAATATAGAGTAATGCCAGAGTGATATAGGGCCCCATTACCGCCTGCAGCTCCATTGACTGCATACGCTCAAGCTCTTGTTGAGACAGAGCAGCACGATCTACTGCAGTGGCTGGATTGACGTGGGGAAGTATGAAGATAGCGGCCAACAAGACACCCAGGTTAGAACCTATGGGATTGAAAGCCTGGGCAAAATTGAGTCTACGCGTGGCGTTGTGGCGTGGCCCCATAGCCATCACATAGGGGTTTGCCGATGTCTCCAAGATGGAAAGCCCTGCCGCCAGCGTGAATAAAGCAACCAGGAATACGGCGTAGGTCATGACGATCGAGGCGGGATAGAACAAAAAACCGCCCGTGGCGGCTAGCAGAAGCCCAATCAGCACACCCCCTTTGTAACCCAGCTGCGAATTGATCCAGGCTGCCGGGATAGCTAAAGCAAAATACGCTCCGTAGTAAGCAAACTGAACCAACGAAGATTGGAATGCACTCATTGAGAAAACCGAGCCAAACACTGAAACCAGTGGATCCGTTAGGTTTCCAGCCAACCCCCACGCCGCAAAACAGAGGACGATGAGAATGAACGGCAAGCGCATACCTTGGTGAAGAAACGACTCTTTTTCGAGCTCAGATGGGTTCGCAGGCGATGCTGCGGTGAGATGAGATTGCACGAGCGACTCCTTATTGTATTATTTTTACGAGACCAAATTGATCTGATGAATTTTCGATCAAGGTAAAAATAGCTAAGTCCACCGCATATGGCAAGCGTCCATTTTTAAGCTTTTCTGCGAAGTATACTTCTGCCCAGAAAGGCGACGAGGCATTCCAGCGACACCGTTACCAGCAAACCACTGCTACAGGTAAGAGCAGAATGCTATAACGACCAAGGAGAAGGAGAAGGAGAAGGAGAAGGAGAATTGAAACGCTAGATGATGAATGCTGATAACTTGCTGGCTACGGCAAGACCAATGCATTGCCTGACTAACTAACAGGAAAACAACAATGACCGAGATGACCGTCGAACAGATCGAACACTTTCTGGATGAGGTCTTTCCCCAGCGCATGGGCAGGATTGAAAGCGTGGGGGAGATGAGCGCCACCATGCGCCTGACGATTGGCAACGAGCACTTGCGTCCGGGTCCACGCGTTTCCGGCCCCACCATGATGGGCTTTGCCGATGTGGCCATGTACGTCGCCATTCTGGCGCAAATAGGCCCGGAGCCCATGGCCGTGACCAGCGACCTGAACTGCCACTTCCTGCGCGCGGCATCGGGCGACCACGACATCATCGCCCACGCCAAACTGCTCAAGCTCGGCCGCCGCCTGGCCGTCGGCGAAGTGCAGGTGGTCTCCGCCGCCGATGAAACCAAGCCGGTGATCCTCGTCACCGCCAGCTACGTGCTGCCGGTCAAATCCTAGCCTGCCTTACGGCTCCAGCGTCATGAACGGCTCGCCCTGCTGATCGCTGAACGCGTAGACATCGTAGGGTTCTGACTGCGGCCCCGGCATACCCGGCGTGCCAATCGGCATCCCGGCAAGGCCAATACCGTCCACGTCGGGCTGCTGCTCGAACAGCGCCTGCACGGCCGCCATGGGCACGTGGCCTTCGATCCAGTACTCGCCGATCTCGATGGTGTGGCATGAGCCCAGGCCATGCGGAATGCCCGCCTGCTGCTTGATCTCGCCAAGCTCGGCATCGTCCACAATGGTGACATCCACGCCCTGCGCTTCCAGGTGGCGGGCGTAGCCATCGCAACAGCCGCACTGGGGATTCTTGTACAGCGTGGCTTCGTCGGGCATAGCGGCATGCGCCGTGGTGGCGCCCAGCAATAGCGCGCCTGAGACCCATAGCGAGGCAGTTTTTCGATTCATGAGTATTTCCTCAGTGGTAACGACGAGATCAATTAGCTCGGCTGAACAGGTATTTGGCCAGCGAGGCAATACCCAACCCGGCGAGTAGCAATATCGTGAGCGGCATGAGCCAGCCCAACCAGCCCATTGACCCCATCAGCGCGAAACAATCTCCATTCATCATGATAGCCTCCTGACAGTCGCTTGATGAACATGTCCGTTTAAAGCTTACAACCTATGGGTTACCCCACAGTCAAGCAAAGGCAGCGGACGCCGCGCACTGCTTGATGCGGATCAATGTTCCGGCGGGGGTTTCAGGCTCCGTTCAGGTTGGTAGCTTATAAATAAATCGTCAGCTTTTTTAAACTTTTCTTTGTGAGACTCCCCTATGCGCAAATCATCCCTGACGCTCGCCCTTTTCGCCGCGACCTTGAGCGGCGTGGCATCCACCGCCTGGGCCTCAGGCGAGCATAGCGGCGGCCACGCCGACGCCAATGCTGCCGACGTGGAACGCACCATCAGCGTTGAAGCGGGCGACATGTGGTTCGATCCCGAGGAAATGGATATCGCGCCCGGCGAAACCGTCCAGTTCGACATCACCAACACCGGCAATCTTGAACACGAATTCGTGATTGGCGATAAAGCCGCCCAAGAAGCCCACCGGGAAATGATGCAGGACATGGGCGGCAGCCATGGCGAGGGAGGCCACGGTGGCCACGGCGGACATGACATGGCCGAAGGCGCCCATGGCGGCCAGATGCCAGCGGTGACGATCACCGCGGGTGAAACCCAATCGCTGATATGGACAGCGCCTGAAAACGTTGCGAGTCTGGAGTACGCCTGCAACATTCCCGGGCACTACGAATCCGGCATGTACGGCACCCTCAACCTGTGATCCGAGACGATGAAACTGTTGCTGGTCGAAGACGATGACCTGCTGGCCGAAAGCCTGGCGGAGAGTCTGAAAGACAACGGTTACCTGGTCGACGTGGCCGCCTCTGTCCGGGCGGCTACGTCGTTCATGGCCACCGAGGAATACGCCCTGGCGATTCTCGACCTCGGGCTGCCGGATGGCTCGGGGCTCGAGCTGCTCGGCCAGTGGCGCAAGCAGAAACGCGCGATGCCCATGTTGATACTCACCGCGCGCGACACCTGGGAAGACAAGGTGGTCGGCCTGGAAACCGGCGCCGACGACTACCTCACCAAACCCTTCCACGAAGCCGAGCTGATGGCACGCCTGAAGGCCCTGCTGCGTCGCCAGTCCGGCCAGCTCTCCCAGGTCGTGACGCTGAACGGCGTCGCGCTGGATGAAGCCGGTCAGCGCGTTGCCAGCAACGGCGGCGAATGGCGTTCGCTGACCGCCACCGAGTTTCGCCTGCTGCGCTACCTGATGCACCACCCGGATCGCATTCACTCCAAGGAGCGGTTGCTGGAGCAGCTTTACGCCCTTGAGCAGGACGCGGCGGCGCCCAACCTGGTCGAGGTGTACGTGGCCCGACTGCGTCGCTACCTTGGCAAGTCGATCATCCAGACCCGCCGCGGCCAGGGGTATCTCTTTGCTTCACATTGATCAGCGTAGCCTGCGCTTTCGCCTGCTGGCCTGGCTCGGCGGCGTCGCGCTGCTGGTGGTCGCCCTGACATGGCTACTCCACGGGGTGTTTCTGCAGAACCTGGCCAAGGACTTCCTCGGCGAGCGGCTCAAGCGCGAAGCGGACCACGCGGTGGCGCAGCTGGAACAGGACCGTCTGGCGGTTCCCGCGTCGCTTGCCTCGGCCAGCCAACGCTATCAGGTCTTTCACCACCTTTACGTACTGCGCCTGGATGACATCACCAGCGCCTCGGATCCGGCCTGGCAGCGCCAGCTTGCCCCGCTGCTCGATGAGCAGTCTGACGCGCTGATCGAGGTGACAGGCGACGACTACCATCTGCTGGTCTATCGCCGCCACTTCACGTGGCAAGACACCTCTGGCGTACTGCTGATCGGGGAGGATTTTTCCCAGGTCGAAGCGGGCCTGGCCACCCTGCACTGGTGGGTCGGCGGCATTGCAGCGGGTCTGCTCGCGGTGCTGGTCACGCTCAACATGCTGGCGGTCAACCGCGGCTTGCGGCCACTCTGGCAGTTACGCCACCAGCTGGAAGCCCTGCAGGCAGGCGAGCGCCAGCGCCTGTCGCTCACCGCGCCCGCCGAACTTGACGCCCTCGTCGCCCAGCTCAATCGCTTCATGGACGATATCGATCTGCGCCTGCAGCGCTCCCGGGAGTCGGTTGCCAACCTTTCCCATGCCCTCAAGACCCCACTGGCAGCGATCACCCAGGTGCTCAGGGGTGGCCGGGCGATAGACGACGAACGCCGCCGTAAGCTTTTGCTGCGCATCGAGGACATCAACGCCCAGTTGGATGCCGAACTGCGCCGCGCGCGCATTGCCGGCCCCCATACGGGGCACATGACGCACCTGACACGTGACAGTCAGCGGCTGATGGACATGTTTCGCAGCCTCTACCCGCACCCCTCATTCGCCCTGACACAGTCGCTCAACGACCGCGAGCAGGTGCCCATCGACGGTCACGATTACGCCGAGATGCTGGGCATTGTGCTGGATAACGCCGGCAAATGGGCCACCAGCGAGGTGCGTTGTCATGTTCGCGCCACCTCCGAGGCCCTGATCCTGACGATCGACGATGACGGCCCCGGCGTTGCCGACAAGGACATGGCGCGCCTCGGCGAGCGCGGCACGCGGCTGGATGAGCGCCACCCCGGTTACGGCCTGGGACTCGCCATCCTGGCCCAACTGGTGGCGCGTTACGCCGGGCACTGCCGGTTCGAGCGCAGCCCGCTGGGCGGCCTGCGGGTCGTTACCCGCCTGCCGTTGCCGGACGTCAAGTCTCCCTGACGGTTTTTCAGCCTTGATTCAGCTTACTCCCGCATGATGGCGATATTGATCATTGAGGGGAGTTGCACATGTCGCGATCGACCATTATCCGCCACCCGCTTTCACGCCGTCAGGTGCTGAAAGGCAGCGCGGCATTGGGGCTGGGTTCGGCTGCTGCCATGGGGTTGAGCCCCGCCTGGGCCACCCCCTGGGGCCACTCCAGCGTCTATTCCAAAGGCGTTGAAGAAGGCCCTGAGATAGCGCTGGCCATCCGCCGTGAAACCGTCCCGATTGACGGCAAGACGGCTAGCGCCTTCAGCATCAACGGCACCAGCCCCGGGCCGCTACTGCGCCTGAAAGAAGGCCAGGACGCGGTGCTGCGCGTCACCAACCTGCTCGATGAGCCCACCTCGATTCACTGGCATGGCCTGATTTTGCCGCCGGGCATGGACGGGGTGCCGGGGGTCAGCTTTGCCGGCATTGCGCCGGGTGACACCTTTACCTATCGCTTTCCGGTGCAGCAGAACGGCACCTACTGGTACCACAGCCACTCAGGCATGCAGGAGCAGCTGGGGCATGTGGGGCCGCTGATTATCGATGCCGCCGAACGCGAACCCTTCCGCTACGACCGCGAGCACGTGCTGTTGCTGACGGACTGGACCTTTGAAGATCCCATGTCGGTGTTTCGCAACCTCAAAACCATGGAAGGCTATTACAACTTCCAGGAACGCACGATTGCCGATTTCTTCGCCGACGTCCGCCAAAACGGCTTTTCCCAGACCGCCGACATGCGCGGCATATGGGCCAAGATGCGCATGAGCTCCCGGGATATTGCCGACGTTACCGGCAGCACCTATACCTATCTGCTCAACGGCCATTCCCCCGAGGAAAACTGGACCGCGCTGTTCAAGGCCAGTGAGCGCATTCGGCTGCGGGTCATTAATGGCTCGGCCATGTCCTACTTCGACGTGCGTATTCCCGGGCTGAAAATGACCGTGGTGGCCGCCGATGGCCAGCCGGTACAGCCCGTCCCTGTGGATGAGTTTCGTATCGGCGTTGCCGAGACGTACGACGTCCTGGTGTCCCCCGACGACGATCAGGCGTATACGATTTTCGCCGAATCCATGGATCGCAGCGGCTACGCCCGCGCCACCCTGGCCCCTCGCGAAGGCATGCAGGCGGAGATACCTGAGCGCCGTCAGATTGCCGATCGTGGCATGGAGGCGATGAGCGTCCACATGGACGGTATGGATCATTCGAGCATGGAAGGCATGGATCACGCAGGCATGTCTGATAGTGACATGCAGGGCATGGCGAGTGAACGGGCCAAAACCCGCGAAAACGGTATGCTCGCCGCCGGTGAAGCACAGCCTGGCTCCCGCTTTGGCCAGCCGGGCATTGGCATTGATCCCGATGAACGTCGCGTGCTGGTTTACCGCAACCTCAAAGCCTTTACGCCGTGGCCCGACCGCCGCGAGCCCGGCCGCGAGCTGGAGCTGCACCTCACCGGCAACATGGAGCGCTACATGTGGTCGTTCGACGGCCAGAAATTCAGCGAGGTCTCAGGCCCCATCCACTTTGAAAAGGACGAGCGCCTGCGCCTGATCCTGGTCAACGACACCATGATGGAACACCCCATTCACCTGCACGGCATGTGGATGGAGCTGGAAAACGGACAGGGCGAGCTGATTCCGCGCAAGCATACCCTCAACGTCAAGCCCGGCGAGCGCGTCTCGGCGTTGATCACGGCGGACGCCGAAGGCAGCTGGGCCTTCCACTGTCACCTGCTTTATCACATGGATGCCGGCATGTTCCGCGTTGTTCAGGTTTCTTAAGGAGGCATTTATGCAGATCAAGCATTTCCTGACCGCTGCCGGTGCGGTTCTCATGGTGGCCACTACGGCAACGGCCAACGCCGACGACGGCTACGACGCCCCAGACAGCTGGCCCGCGCCCATGCAGGAGCACAACATGGGCATGGGCCTGTTCGACCGCCTTGAGTACAGCGTGCCCGATAACGGGCAGGAGGCCGTGGTCTGGGACTTTCAGGGCTGGTACGGCGGCGACATCAACCGCGTATACCTGAAGTCGGAGGGCGAAAACGTTCAAGGCGACGGCGAAGACGCCGAGTTCGAATCGCTTGAGCTGCTCTACAGCCGCCTGGTCGCCGACTTTTGGGAGCTACAGGGTGGTATAGGCTACCAGGGCGGCATGTTTTCCGATGACCACGCCGAGCGTATTTACGGCGTAGTGGGCCTGCAAGGCGTCATGCCTTACGGCATTGAAACCGACGCTGCCATTCAGGTAAGCGACGAGGGTGACGTAGCGGCCAGTTTCGAGGGCGAATACGACCTGCGCCTGACCCAGCGACTCTATCTGCAACCGCGCACGGAAATCGCCATGGCCGCTAATGAAGTCGAAGAATTTGGTGTGGGTGAAGGACTCAACTCCGTTCGTGTTGGTATGCGGCTGGGCTATGAAGTGACTCGCCGTATAGCGCCCTACGTAGGTGCCTACTGGAAAAAAGAATACGGCGACACCGCCGACCTCTCCCGTGCGAGCGGCGATAGCACCGAAGACACCGGCGTCGTCGCGGGCATCAAGCTGATGTTCTGAACCCGCCGTCAACCCCTGCACTAAACCGCCTTCATTGACGCCCCAACGGTGTAACGACGCCGACGGGGCGTTTTTCGTGTTAATCTCCGATGGATTCTAGCCGTCGCTACGCCAGCACTTTTTGCCAGCACATCCGTTTCTCATCATGAATAATGGGTTAACCGTATTTAGATGCTATTCAATATCTTGCCCGACCCTCAAAGCCTGGGTGCCGTTCAGGGGGAGCACGCCGCCCCGCTGGTGATGCTCTCATGGCTCGTGGCGCTGGCGGCCTCCTATGCGGGACTGGATATCATCAAGCTGGTAAGCAAAGGATCGCACCCGGCGTGGCGCCGTGCATGGCTCTGGTCAGGCGCCAGTGCCATGGGGCTGGGCGTATGGAGCATGCACTTTATCGGCATGCATGCCTACCGGCTGGGTTTTCCGGTCAGCCACGCGCCAGTGCCTACTCTGCTGTCAATCCTTCCCGCCGTTCTGGGCAGTTTCGGCGCCATGCGGGTGCTTTCCCGGGATGCGCCCTCGCATCGCGCCCTGCTTTCGGCCGGGCTAGTTCTCGGGGCGGGTATCGGGGTCATGCACTATAGCGGCATGGCCGCGATGCGGGCGCCTGCCGAGCTGTATCACGCCCTGGATCTTTTCCTGGTGTCGCTGCTGGTGGCGCTTGCCCTGGGCGTATTGAGCGTTTACGCCTACCGGCTTTGTCGGCATGAATGGGGTGTGCAACGCGCCAGAACCTGCGCCTTCATTGCCGCGCTTTGCATGTCCATTGCAGTATGCGGCATGCATTATGTCGCCATGCAGGCCGCCTGGTTTTTACCGCTACCGGGGGCCGCCGCCTCGCACTCGTTATCACCTGTCTCCCACTGGCTCATTTACCTGATCAGCGGCGTCGCGGTACTGACTACCCTGCTTGCCCTGATAGCGACGCGGGTACAGCGGCGCCTCCAGGAAAGCGAGCGCCATGAGCACATGACCCACACCCGCCTGCTGGAAGTCGTCTCCGCACTTCAGGATAGCGTGATCCTGCTCGACGAGCAGGCGCGTATTCGCCTGTGTAACGCGGCGTTTGAGCGCCAGGTAGGGCTGCGCTCGGATCAGTTGATGGGCCTTTCCGTATCCCAGCTTGCCTACGCCGAGGATAGCCATACGCTGAGCCAGCATATCCGCGAGGCATTGGCAGAAAAGGGCCAGTGGGACGGGATGATCACTGCCCTGCGGGCAGACGGCACCGGGTTCCCGGCGTGGCTGAGCGTCAGCAGGGTCACCTATGCAGATAGCGACGACCGCGATTATGTCGCGCTCTTAAGCGACCGCTCAAAAGAGCAGCAAGCCCAGCAGCGCATTGGCTATCTTGCCTACCACGACATGCTCACGGAGCTTCCCAATCGCCGCGCGCTTCAGGAACATCTGGCCGAGTTCGCCCAACGACCCCTGTCGCCAGGCGCACATGCTTTCCTGGCGTTGCTCGATATCGATCGTTTCAAGATGCTCAACGACAGCCTTGGCCAGGACATTGGCGATGAGCTGCTGCGTCAGCTAGGCAGGCGACTGCATCAGTGGTCGGGCGCCGGACTGTACGTGGCACGCCTGGATGGCAACGAATTCGCGCTGGTCGGCGAGCTTGACGCCCGCGATCCCGACGAAGGCAGCGAGCATGCAGCGCAGCAGCACCTCAACGCGATCATCGCCTCCTTGACAGCTGGCTATGAGCTGCAGGGCCACACCTATCCGTGCCAGCTCAACGTGGGCGTGCTCGTTTTTCGCCCCCGGGAAAACGCCCCTGCCGCGCAGCTGTTCAAGCGAGCGAGCCTGGCGCTACTGGAGGCCAAGCGCCAGCGGGACGGGGAACCCCAGTTCTTTCAGCAGGCGCAGGAAGATGAGCTGGAAGAGCGCTTGACCCTTGAGCGCGAGTTGCAATACGCCATTGACAACGATGAGCTGTGCCTGTATCTCCAGCCTCAGGTCGATGCCCATCAGCAGGTGATAGGCGCCGAGGCGCTGGTGCGCTGGCAGCATCCGGAACGCGGCATGATTTCACCCGGCCGCTTTATCCCCGTGGCCGAAGAAACGGGGCTCATTCTGCCGCTGGGGAACTGGGTGTTGAAGGAAGGCTGCCGCCTGCTGGGCGAGTGGCGCCATCAACCCGACGATCACCATTTGAAACTGTCGTTGAACGTCAGCGTTCGCCAGTTTCAGCAGCCCGATTTTGCCGACCAGGTGCTGGCGGCCATCCAGCAGCACGATGCCCCACCCGAGCGGTTGACGCTGGAGCTTACCGAGTCACTGCTGCTGAGCGACCCCGACGGCACCATCGACAAAATGCAGCAGCTACAGCAAAAGGGCGTCAGCTTTGCGCTGGATGATTTCGGCACCGGCTATTCCTCCCTGGCCTATCTCAAGCTGTTGCCGCTGGATACGCTGAAGATCGACATTGCTTTCGTCAGGGACTTGACCCTGGACATGCAAGCCACGCCGATTGCCGCCACCATCGTCGCGCTCGCCGAGAGTCTGGGGCTTGGGGTCATTGCCGAAGGCGTGGAAACCGACGACCAGCGCCAGGTACTCGCCAACCTGGGGTGCCGTCTCTATCAAGGGTTCCTGTTTGGGCGTCCTGTGCCGCCAGAAATCTTTTCAAAAGTTATACACGAAGAACAGCAAAAATAACTAGTGTCGAAATAAAGACGTGCTTACATAACCAAAAGCTATTAGCGGTATTTTTAAAGTTATTTAAGGTCGCGTCGATAATATAACTTCCCCTGCACTGCTCCCCCTGAACAAAGCAAGGACACGATAACAATGTCAGACGCATCCTTTTCTAACCATATTGCACGCACCGACCGGCTCATGTGGCTACCGTTGGGCTTTGTCGCCTTTTTTTGCCTGGTTGTCGGTATCTTCACGCAAACGCTATGGCTGGCGGTGGCCGCAGCGCTGGTAACGCTCCCGCTTACTTACCTCATACAGCACCAATGGCATGGTCATATCATCAACGGCTTCGTCAAAGCTGCGGTCATGATGGTCTGGGCCGCCGTATTGATCGAACAAAGCGGCGGGTTGATCGAGGCCCATTTCAGTATCTTTATCCTGCTCGCCGTACTGATTCTCTACAGCGATTGGCGGGTCATCGCCTGTGGCGGCCTGACGATTGCGCTTCATCACGCATTATTCACCTGGCTCCAATACCAGGGCATTGTCCAGCTCTACACCAGCATGGGCGATATGCACAGCAGCGAGACAAGCCAGGGCGCCGCCGCCTTGGTCTACTGCCTGCTGATGCACGGCGGTGCCGTGGTGGTTCAGGTGATTATTCTCGGCTACCTGGCCAAGGTACTGGAAAGCATGGTCAAAGAAGGCTTGCACGTGACGCGCTTCGCCGTCGCAGCAGGCGGCGGCAATCTCGATGTGGCCTTCAGTGATCAGCAGCAGCAGCTTCCTGCCGTCGCCGCAGTGGTCAACATGCGCGACCAGGTCGCCGAGAGCCTGCGCAAAACACAGACCGCCGCAAGTCACGTCACCGATTACAGCCAGCAGCTGTTCGTTGCCCAGGAGCAACTGCGCACGCAAACGGCGCGCAACAGCAGCCAGACCGAGCGCATCTCCACAAGCACCGCTGAGCTTGCCGCCACGACCCGCGAGACGGCTGAGGAGTCTCAGCACATCCGTCGACTGGCCGGCCATGCCGAAGAGATCGCCCGTCAGAACGGCACCCAGGTCGAAGAAATGCGCGATATGATGCGCTTACTCAATCAGCACGCGGGCAAGATCCAAGACATGCTGGGCGAGATAGATAACATCACCTTCCAGACCAACCTGCTCGCGCTGAATGCCTCGGTGGAGGCCGCACGCGCCGGCGAGCACGGGCGGGGATTTGCGGTCGTGGCGAACGAAGTGCGTACGCTGTCGAAAAACACCCAGCATACCGCGTCGCGGATTCGTCAAACCATCGCGGATACGACCGACCAGGTCTCCCTCGGCGTTAACCAGACGTCCACCCTCGCCGAGACCACCCAGTCGCTGATGCAAAGCTTCGAGCAGGTGGCGCTGCGGCTGACCAATATGGACAACGCCGTTCAGCAGCAGCATCAGGGCGTTGAAGAGCTGGAGCAAAGCGTCAACGAGATCTACAACGCCCTCGAGCTTTCCCGCGATGCGGTGAATAACTCGCACAGCATGGCCGAACAGCTGTCCGAGACCGCCGAAGCCATGATGCAGGCCGTCAGTGGGTTCACCCTGCCGGCGCCCACCTCCTTGCCCAACACCCCGATGCTGGGCGCTCCCACCCGGGCTTAACACGGGGTGCCAGCCAGCGGCTCCCTCACCCGACGGCCAGCAGGTCGCCGGGTGAGGGAAGTTTGTTAACTAAACGCGCTTCAACGACGGTTGAGCAACGCCACCACGCCCAGCGCCAGCCAGCCTGCCATGAGCAGCAGCCCGCCGATGGGCGTCACGATGCCCAGGTTAAGGCCCGCCAGCGCCATCAGGTATAGCGAGCCCGAAAACCCGGCAATGCCCAGCGTCCATAGCGCCAGTACCCAACGCTGGCCGGCCAGTGGGCGGCTGCTGCGCCAGATCAGTACCGCCAGCATGGCCAGGGTGTGCCAGGCCTGATAGCGCACGCCGGTTTCCACTGCGCTGACCAGGTCGGCGCTGGCGCGTGCCTCCAGGCCATGGGCCGCATAGGCGCCGAGCATGACCATCAGCGCCCCTGATAGCGCTACCCAGCACCACCAGGGCGTATCTGTTCGCTGCACATTACTCTCCTTGATGGGTGGTTGACGGGCTTTTAACGTGGTGTTTTAACCTTGCCACATACCTTGTGCGGTGCGAAACCGCTACAATAGGCGCCATTCATCCCTACACATCTTTGTTGCCACACCATGGAACGCGCCTCGTTTATGTCTATCCCTAACGCGTCGATACAGCTTACGCTCAACGGTGACCCGCACTCGCTCGAGGCGGGGGCAACAGCCGCTGACCTCGTGGAACAGCTCGGCCTTGGCGGACGCCGCATCGCCGTGGAAATCAACGAGCAGATCGTGCCCAAGAGCCAGCTTGCCGACACCCCATTGGCCAATGGCGACCAGGTCGAGGTCGTTCACGCCATCGGCGGCGGCTAGGCCCGCCATATCGCTTGTGCTTTATCAAGGAATTGCCATGACACCACTGACCGATACACCCTTTAGCGTTGCCGGACGCGACTTCCGCTCACGCCTGCTGGTCGGCACCGGCAAGTACAAGGACTTCGACGAAACCGGCGCGGCTATTGCCCAAAGCGGCGCTGAAATCGTCACCTTTGCAGTGCGCCGCACCAACCTGGGCCAGGATACCGAGGCCCCCAACCTGCTGGATGTGATTTCGCCCAAGCGTTACACCCTGCTGCCCAACACCGCTGGCTGCTATACCGCCAAAGACGCGGTACGCACCTGCCGGCTGGCCCGCGAACTGCTTGACGGCCATAACCTGGTCAAGCTGGAAGTGCTGGGTGACGAGACCACCCTCTACCCGAATGTGGTCGAAACGCTCAAGGCCGCCGAAACGCTGCTCGCCGACGGTTTCGACGTCATGGTCTACACCAGCGACGACCCCATTGTGGCACGCGAGCTGGAAGCCATGGGCTGCTGCGCCATCATGCCGCTGGGCTCGCTGATTGGCTCTGGCCACGGCATTCAAAATCCGCACAATGTGCGCCTGATCATTGAACAAAGCCAGGTGCCGGTGTTGGTGGATGCAGGCATTGGCACTGCTTCCGATGCCGCCATGGCCATGGAACTGGGCTGCGACGGCGTACTGCTGAACAGCGCGATTGCCCATGCCCGCGACCCGCTGCGCATGGCCAACGCCATGAAGCTTGCCGTGCAGGCAGGACGAGACGCTTTCTTGTCAGGCCGCATGCCACGCCGCCAGACCGCCGACCCCTCTTCGCCTTTTGCTGGCCGGATTAACGGCTGATACAGAGACACCATGACCGATACGAAAGACACCGCCCCCGAAAACGCCGACGCCCCACTGCACCGCCGGGGTATCAAAAGCTATGTGATTCGCGCCGGACGCATGACACCAGCACAAACGCGTGGATTAGAGGACGTTTGGCCACGCCTGGGGCTGACAATCGCCGACGGCCGCCAAGATCTGGACGCCCTCTTTGGCCGCCAGGCGCCTCGCGTCGTCGAGATCGGGTTTGGCATGGGCAACTCGTTGATTGAACAGGCCGAAACCCACCCGGAAACCGACTTTATCGGCATTGAAGTGCACGCCCCCGGCGTGGGCAAACTGCTCGATGAAGCGGATAAACGCGGCCTCACCAACCTGCGCGTTTACCGCGAAGACGCCCTGGCCGTATTGGAACAGTGTCTACCGGAAGGCTCACTGACCACTGTTCAGCTGTTCTTCCCTGACCCTTGGCCAAAAAAGAAGCACCACAAGCGGCGCATTGTTCAGCCTGCGTTTGTTGAGCTGATTCGCACCCGTCTTAAGCCCAGTGGCACCTTTCATCTAGCCACCGACTGGGAAGCCTATGCCGAATGGATGGCAGACGTGATGGAAGACGCCCCCGGCTACGCCAATACGGCTGGCGCTGACACCGCTCCCTACGTGCCCCGCCCCGCCTTCCGCCCACTGACCAAGTTTGAAGCCCGCGGCGAAAAGCTCGGCCATGGGGTGTGGGATTTGATTTACCGGCGAGAAGACTAGGCGCTTGCTGAAAAGCTACTCAAACGCCGTCATCGCAAAGCTTTCGCACTCCACTACCTTGGCATGCCAGGCCTGAAGTGTCGGAAAGCGGTTAGGCCAATCAAAGGCCGGTAAGCGAAAGCTGAGATAGCAAAGCGCCACGGCAACGGTAATCGCTCCCAGCGTGCGTTCCGCATTGCCCGTCAGCACGCTGGGGTGCGCATCAAGCGTTGCCAGCGTGCGCTCGATGGCTTTCAAGCGGCGGCTGCCCAATACCGTTGTATCAACCTCATGGCCATTGTGCTTGCGGCCAATCACCACATTGAACGCCGCATCCGTCAAGCCATGGCCAAGCCCGGCCAGCGCCAGGGTTTCCGCATATGTCTTGTGTGGCAAAAGCGACTCCCCTTCGCCTTGAGCATCCAAGTAGAGCGCTATCAAAAGCGACTCGGTCAGTACATCACCGTCGTCGGTGACCAGCGTCGGAATGCGACTGAGCGGGGTAATCTGTAAAAGTTCGCTATCCGCCGCCCAGGGGTCACACCAACAAAGCTCAGTGCGCTCGATCAACTGCTTTTCATACAGGCAAACCCGCGCCACTCGGGCATAGGGGGAGGTCGCGTTCAGGTAGAGTTGCATGGGAGTCTCCTTGGATGGGCCGTTCACCGCAGCTTGCGTGGCTAATGCGCGCAACGCAATAGGTCGATAGGTCAAAAAAAAGCGGCCCGTAGGCCGCTTAGTTAAGTACTTATATAACCGTTTGTTTACGGTTGACAACCTTCTGACTCAGGCTTCGCGCTTACCATCCACCAAGCGGCTGACACCCTCGGGGTTGGCATCTTGCAGGGCATCCGGAAGCAGCGCTTCCGGCAGTGCCTGGTAGCAAACAGGGCGCAGGAAGCGATGGATCGCCGCGCTGCCCACCGAAGTCGTACGGCTATCCGATGTGGCCGGGTAAGGGCCGCCGTGAACCATGGCGTGGCACACCTCGACACCGGTCGGCCAGCCGTTGGCCAGGATACGGCCCGCTTTGCGCTCCAGGGTCGGCAGCAGCGCTTTGGCCGCGTCCACATCACCATCATCCATTTGCAGGGTGATGGTCAACTGACCCTCAAGTTCGGCAGCCACGCGCATCATTTCAGCCTGATCGGCGCACTCAACAACCAGCGAGCTGGCACCAAATACCTCGGCCTGCAGGGTCTCATCGGTAAGAAAGTCGGCAGCAGAGGCAACGAACAAGCCCGCGCAGCACTGGTTAGCGCCTTCACCGAGTTGACCACGCGCCACTTCGCGTACCTTGGCATGCGAGGAGAGGGCGTTAACACCCTGCTCATAGGCCTGGTGAATCCCCGGGGAGAGCATGGTCTGGCTGATACTGGCTTTAACGCCGTCGCCAGCGGCGTCGATAAAGGCGTCCAGCGCCTTGCCTTTAACGGCAATCACAAGCCCTGGATTGGTACAGAACTGACCGGCCCCCATGTTGAGTGACCCGACAAAGCCTTCGGCGATCTTCTCGCCACGCGCTTCTAGGGCCTCCGGCAGCAGGAACACGGGGTTGATGCTGCTCATCTCGGCGTAGACCGGGATCGGCTGCGGGCGCGCCTGGGCCGTGGCCATCAGCGCCGTGCCGCCACTGCGCGAGCCGGTGAAGCCAACGGCCTGGATGCGCGGGTCATTGACCAGTGCCTGGCCGATCTCTTTACCCGAGCCGAACAGCAGCGAGAAGACACCATCAGGCAGGTTGCACTTGGCTACGGCGCGCTGAACGGCGCGGCCCACCAGTTCGGACGTGCCAGGGTGGGCGGAGTGGCCCTTGACCACGACCGGGCAGCCAGCGGCCAGCGCTGAAGCGGTATCACCACCGGCCACGGAGAACGCCAACGGAAAGTTGGAGGCGCCGAACACGGCGACCGGACCAAGACCGATATGGCGCTGGCGAAGGTCAGTACGCGGCATGGGCGAACGATCCGGCAGTGCCGGGTCAATGCGCACGTCGAGCCACTCACCGGCACGTACCACGGAAGCGAACAAACGCAACTGGCCGCAGGTACGGCCACGCTCGCCTTCTATCCGCGGGCGCGGCAGGCCGGTCTCGGCCATGGCGCGCTCAATGAGCTCATCGCCGATACCCTCAATTTCGGAGGCAATGGTTTCGAGGAAGGTGGCACGTGCTTCAAGGCCGGTCTCGCGGTAGCTGGCGAAGGCGGTTTCGGCGAGCTCGCAGGCACTTTCAACTTCTGCCTTGCTACCTCCCACGTAGGTCGGCTCCATCGTCTCGCCGGTAGTGGGGTTAACCGCATGAATGTCGGCTTGATTGCCGCTAACGGCTTGCTGACCGATCAGCATTTCACCACGGATCGTCATAGATTCCTCCTTAGCTTCGTTTATCGGGCGCTTTGGATGCCCGATGGTGCTACGTTTGGTCCCGATACTGGGCATACATGTTCTTGGCTCGATCAAGATGCTTGAACATCATGTCGCGGGCTTTTTGTGCGTCACGCGACAAAATCGCTTCGATAATCTCGTCATGCTCGGCCTGAACACGCTCCAGGTAACGGTCGGATGATTTAGGGTCGATTTCGATACTGAGCAGCTTGGCTCTGGGAATGACACTCTTGCTCCACTGCTCGTAGAAAGATGCAAAGAAGGGGTTCTTGGTCGCCTTTGCAATCGCAAAGTGAAAAAGGTAATCCTCTTGCCGCGCCAGCCGTTTCTCGGCATGAGCCTTGATGAAGGCGTTATGCTGGGCCCTCAGGAGCTCTCGGTCGGCGTCGTCATGGCGCAGCGCCGCCAGCGCCGCCGCAGCAGGCTCCAGGGTTAACCTCAGTTCGAGCAGGTGCAGAATATCGGCAACGGTCGTGGGGTTGATATGCTGCGCGGGTCTTGGCTCCTCTGCCTTGGCCCGCAGCACTGTGGTGCCCACTCCCCGGCGCGTCTCTACCAGTCCCAGGGACTTCAGGTGGGTAATGGCCTCGCGCACCACAGTGCGGCTGACGCCGAAGGAGTCGCACAAGCTGTTTTCGGTGGGCAACTTATTGCCCACCGCCACCTTGCCCTGCACGATCAAGGCCTCCAATTGTTCGGCGACATATTGGGAGAGGCTACCCTGCTTCGCGACCTTGCTTACGTTAAGGGGAGGTTGAACCGATGTCATTTCGCTTTCCTTGACCATAAACACCTTCGCCTAAAGTATGATGATATACATCATATCAGAGCAGAGTGGCTCTTACCTCACAAGCGCAGGACGCTTGGGGTCAAACTCCCATCCTGGAATCAAGAACTGCATGGCCATGGCGTCATTGCGTTGAGTCACGTCGAGACTCTTGTAGAGCGCATGTGCCTCTTTCAGCTTCTCTTCATCCAGCTCGACGCCGAGGCCTGGGGTTTTAGGCACGGTCAGCTTGCCATCACGGATCTGGAACGGCTCTTTGGTGATGCGTTGGCCGTCCTGCCAGATCCAGTGGGTATCGATGGCGGTGATCTCGCCAGGGCAAGCGGCCGCTACGTGGGTCATCATCGCCAGGGAAATGTCGAAGTGGTTGTTGCTATGCGAGCCCCAGGTCATGCCCCACTCGTTGCACAGCTCGCCGACCATCACAGCGCCCTGCATGGTCCAGAAATGGCAGTCCGCCAGCGGAATATCGACGGAATTAAGCTGCACGGCATACTGCAATTGCTTGAAATCGGTCGCGATCATGTTGGTTGCTGTAGGCAGACCGGTGCGCTTTTTGAACTCGGCCATGGTCTCGCGACCGGAGTAACTCTCTTCCTGACCACAGGGATCTTCAGCATAGCTTAGCAGGTGCTTGATCGGATCAAGCACGCGCACCGCTTCGTCGAGCTTCCAGGCGCCGTTGGGATCGAGGGTCAAACGCGCTTCCGGGAAAGCTTCGTGGAGCGCGCGGATGCAGTCGGCCTCTTCCTCGCCGCGGAGTACGCCGCCCTTGAGCTTGAAGTCCTTGAAGCCGTAGCGATCATAGGCGGCCTTTGCCAGGTTAGCGACGGCGTCTGGCGTGAGCGCCTCTTTGTAGCGCACCTCGTCCCAGGCATCCTTGGGGTTCTCGGCCTTGGGGTACGGCAGGTCCGTCTTTTCAGGGTCCCCCAGCAGAAAAAGATACCCAAGCGCTTCGACTTCATCGCGCTGGCGCCCGTACTGCCCCAGCAAATCTGCCACCGGCATACCCAACGCCTGACCGAACAGGTCGAACAACGCCGATTCAATAGCGGTAATAACGTGAACCGCAACGCGTAGATCGAAGGTCTGACGGCCACGCTCTTCACGTCCATTTTGGGCCAGTATCTGGCGCGCCTGGTTCAGTGTCTGCTTGACGTTGTTGACTTGCGAGCCTTCAACAAGGGAGCGGCACTGCTCCAACCCCTTGATGATACCGTCGCTGGAAGGGATTTCCCCGACCCCTGTATTGCCGGCATCATCTTCTAGAATCAGCACGCAGCGGATGAACCAGGGGGCATGGCCGCCGCTCAGGTTGAGCAGAAAGCCATCGTAGCCAGCCACCGGCACAACACGCATTTTTTTAATCGTCGGGAACATTTACATTTGCCTCTTTATAGTATCGGCTCTGTCGAGATGTGTTTCTGCTGTTAAGTCACTGGTGCGGGATTGAATAGCACCAGGTCGTTGTAAAGGCCGAGCTTATCGGCGGCAACGCGCCGACGGCCGCTGGCCACGTCGAGAATGAGTTGGAAAAGCTCCCAGCCCATTTCCTCGATGGATGCCTCCCCCGTGGCGATGCGTCCGGCATCGAGGTCGATCAGATCATGCCAGCGACGCGCCAGGGTAGAGTTGCTCGAGACCTTGATCACCGGGGTCATCGGCAGGTTGTAGGGTGTCCCGCGTCCGGTGGTAAAGACCTGCAGGTTCATGCCCGCTGCTGCCTGCAAGGTACCGCAGATAAAGTCGCTGGCAGGGGTGGCGGCGAAGGTCAATCCGCGCTTTCGCAGACGCTCTCCAGGCCCAATAACGTCAATGATGGGGGAGTTACCCGACTTGATCACCGACCCCAAGGCTTTTTCAACGATATTGCTCAATCCACCTTTCTTGTTGCCAGGCGACGTATTGGCACTCCGATCGGTTTGACCCTGAGACAGGTAATCGTCATACCAGGCCATTTGATCGACCAGTGCTTTACCGACGGAAGAATCAATCGCGCGGGGCGTCAACAGGTGAATCGCATCGCGCACCTCGGTGACTTCAGAGAACATCACGCTACCACCGGCCCGGACGATCAAGTCGGTTGCAAACCCCACGGCCGGGTTAGCTGTCAGTCCAGAGAAGGCATCACTGCCACCGCATTGCATGCCGACCACAAGCTCGGACACCGGGCAAGTTTCCCGCTGCCGCTTATCGAGATGCTCAAGATGTCGCTCTGCCATGGCCATGATGCCTGCCACCATATCGTCAAAGCCCTCGAACGACTCGTCCTGCAGGCTCAACACATTGGCCTGGGGGTCAGCGGCCTCAGTATTCTCGTAGATCCTCACCGGCTGATCATCAACCAGGGTAGAGGGCTGTAGTTTCTCGCACCCCAGCCCGATGACCATGACTTGGTCACCAAAGTTGGGATTCTGAGCCAGATGCTTGAGCGTGCGAATGGGCACCACGGCGGCCGGGGCGTTGATCGCCACGCCACAGCCATAGCTATGGTTAAGCCCTACCACCGCATCGACATTGGGAAACTTGGGCAACAACTCACGTTTTATGCGCTGCACTACGTGATCCACAATACCGGCCACACACTGCACGCTGGTGGTAATACCGAGAACATTCTGGGTGCCGACGCTACCGTTGGCATTACGGAACCCCTCAAAGGTGTAACCTTCCAATGGCTCCGCTGGTGGCGCCGGACGTGTCGCCAGCGGCAGATCGTCCAACGAAGGTGGCGTAGGCATGAGTAGATTGGTCTCATTGACATGGCCACCACAAGGAATCGCCAGGGCCGCCGTTCCTATCACCTCACCGTAGCGAATCACGGCATCACCCTCGGCCAGGGCCACCAGCGCCACCTTGTGGCCCTGAGGCACATGCGTCTGGAGTTCAATGCCGCCATCGAGACGTTCGCCAGCCGCCAGACCACCCTGTGCGACAGCGACGGCAACATTATCACTGGGATGAATGCGGATCACTCGAGGTGACGGATTGTCCTGCGTCATGGTCGACCCTCCGGGATATGCAGCTGAACAGCTATCACTGGGAAGCCTCCTCGCGGCTGACCTTGCGACGCTTGAGCCCCATTAAGATGGAAAAGACCACCGACGCAATGATCAAGATCCAAAGCACAACGGCGATTGGGCTCTTGGTGAAGAAGATTGAGAAAGTGCCAGCAGACTCAAGGCTCTTGACGAAATAGACTTCCGCCTGGCTGCCTAAGATAAAGCCGATAATCAAAGGCGCGACTTCAAGCCCGACCTTCTGAATGACGTAGCCCAGCACACCGAAGATCAAAAGGGTCCAGACATCGAACATGATGCCGTAATTGATCGCATAGGCACCGACCACGCACATCATCACAATGATCGGGAAGAGCAGGTGCTTGGGTACCATCACCACCTTGGCGATATGCTTGATGGCGTAGAACATCAGGAAGAACATCACGATGTTGGCGAAGATCAGCGCCGTCATCATCACATACCAGGTATCCACGTTCTCCGGGATGAACAGCGGCCCCACCTGGATACCTTGAAGGGTGAAGGCACCAATCAGCACAGCGGTGGTAGAGTCACCGGGGATCCCCAGGGAAAGCAGTGGAATAAGCGCACCGCCGGTCAAGGCATTATTGGCAGACTCCGAGGCAATCAAGCCCTGAGGCGCGCCCTTGCCCATTTCGGAGGAATCCTTCGACAGGTTCTTCTCCTGGGTGTAAGCCAGCACAGACGCCGCACTACCGCCCACCCCCGGCAGCATGCCGACGAAGGTACCTATAAAGGAGGAGCGAACCAGGTTGGTCAAACGACCTTTGAAGATCGACATGGAGAAACCGCTGCCCCCTTTGCCGAGCTTCACGCCTTCACCGGTCAGGTCATTCTTAACGCCTTTTTCGGCCTCGAGCAGAATTGTTGAGATACCGAAGATACCTATCAATACAGGCAGCAAAGAGAAGCCTTCAAACAGGTAAGGCTCCATGAAGTCAAACATCAGCCGTGTCTTGCCGTTGCCACCGTCAGAGGTGCTATAGACGCCGACCAGGCTCAGCCAGATGCCAATCACGCCGCTGAAGATACCCACCAGCATGTTGCTGGAAAGTGAGGCAATCACGCTCAACGCAAGCAGAATGATCAGGAACTTCTCCACATAGGAGAACTTGATCGAGAAATCCGCCAGCATCGGCGCAAAAAAGAACAGCACGGCCGCACTGATCAGACCGCCGACCACTGAGGCGATGACGCTGACCCGTAGGGCCTTCTCGCCCTCACCTTTCTGGGCCATCGGGTAACCATCGAAGGTGGTGGTGATAGACGAGGGTGTGCCGGGAATATTAATCAGAATCGCCGGCACCATACCGCCCGATATTCCCCCTACATACAGGCCAAGCAACAGCGCCAAGCCGTGGTTAAGGCCCAGGGCGTAGGTCAACGGGAGACACACGGCTACCGCCATAGTCGCCGTCATGCCGGGTATTGCGCCAAAGATGATGCCGACCAGGGCGCCCAAGGCAGCAAGAAGGAAAAACGTTAGATCGAGAAGTGACAAAAATTCCATGGGGGGCACTCACTTCGGTCACGGCAGGGTAATTTTGAACAGCTTGGCCAGAATGAACCAAGCCAAGCTGGGCGCTACAATGGCCGTGATCACCGCGGTGGTCATAGCCTTTTTTGTCCACTCATGCATGTACAGCAATGCCATAAGCAAGACGAAAACCATCGAGACGAACAGGAAACCGTAACCCGTGTAGGGAAACATATTGCCCACGTACGCCATCAGATAGAAATACGCCACCATCAAGGCAAGCGTACCGAAGAAGCGGAAGCCATCCATGGACTCACCAATAATCGGCAAGGTCCGCTCGCCACGTTTCACAGCGGCCAGAAAAGGAACTGTCTTGGTCACTAAAACGGCAAGGAACAACAGTGCCAATACCCAATGAATAATCATCGGGAAGAACAGATGAGACGTCTCGAAATCGATCGAGATGCTAAGCAGACTTGACAGACCTGATTCCATAACAGCTCCGATATAGGCAGCAGGCTACCCTGGCCTATCATGGTTCTAGAGTGCTTTATGTCTTATAGCGATGGCACCGACACCCATGTGCCGGTGCCTGAATCGCTTACTTGATGTTTTCGATAATGCCTTCGTAGCGCGTCATCTTGTCTTGCAGGTACTCAGACGCTTCATCAGAAGGCTTGAAGTTAGGAATGAAAAACGCGTTCTTTTGTGTTTCTTGAATTTCGCCTTCCGCGTAGATTTCTGCTAAAGCCTCGTCAATCTGCTCAACGATGGCAGGGTCCATATCCTTGTTGTAAAGGAAGAAGAACTCTTTATCGAAGGTGAAGCTTTCGTCACCCCCCATAGTGACATTGACGTTAGGCTCGACATACTCCAACAACTGCTCACGAGTCGTCTGGCCCAGGCCCTCTTCTGGCGCCTGCTCGATGGTATCTTGCCGCGCCGTCAGCCACACAAATCGCATGGCCTTTTGATCATCTTCAGGCAAGCGCGTGTATTGCTCGTTGGCCTGCACCGTCCCGTTGATCACGTCAGCTTGGTCATCAAAAAGCTGCTGGTTTTTATCCGACTGCGAGCCGGTATTCACCGCTACCAGATTGTCTTCCTGGCCAGGGTGCTCAATCGCAATGGCATTCTTTAATGCACTAAAACCGATTTCCGAGACACCGCCTGGCTGGATTGCGACGCGTACCGTCTCTCCTTCACCCACCGCAGCAATAATGTCATTAAGGGTTTCGTAAGGAGAGTCTTTTGGCACCAAGTAGGCATTGCCTGGGTTAATAGCCACTGTCGGGCCCACGGTATATTTTTCAAAAATATTGTCGTAGCCCTCCACACCATACAAATACCCCAGGTAGGACTGGTCATGGAAAATCATCAGCGTGTTGCCACGGGAATCGCGGTCCAGGGTCCGGAAAGCAGAGTTCGCGCCAACCGCGTCGACCTTCATGTTCAGATCAAGTTTTTCGGATAACGCATCCGCAACAATGCTGGAGTTTTGATAGGTATCACCACCGGTCGACGTAGAGCCGATGACCACCCGTACATTGCCCCGCAAAGGGCCATCCTGAGCAAAGGCGACACCCGAGCCAACGGTCATTGATGCCATCAAGGCGGCCGAACCCAGTCCAGCTAGCGCTTTCTTAGATACCAACATGCTTCACCTCATTCGGTCATTGTAAATTTATTATGGTCTTGCGGTTTGAGAAGGGATTTACTTGGTTTTATCGATTAGTTGCTTAAGTTGCCGACATTCGTCAGCGGTAGGCATCGTTAAAGGCGCGCGCACCTTTCCCGCCGGGCGACCGATAATCTCGGCACCGGCTTTGATCAGGCTCACGGCATACCCGGCTTTTTGATCACGCAAATCGATAAACGGGATAAAAAAGTCCTGGGTAATTTGCTTAACGACACGACTGTCCCCAGCACGGAGAGCTCGATAGAAAGCCACCGCCATATCAGGGACAAAATTGAACACGGCCGAGGAATAGGTATTAACACCGATGGAAAGATACGCTTCGGCGAAAATCTCGGCGGTAGGCACGCCACCGATATAGGTCAGGCGGTCGCCCACGGTCTTGACGATCTTGTTCAGCGCCTGGATATCGCCTTTGCCGTCCTTCAGGCCAATCAAATTCGGGCAGGCATCCGCCAGCGCCTGAACCGACGTCGCATTGAGAATGCCGTTACCGCGGTTGTAGTAGATAACGTTAATTGCCGTAGCGTCACAAATTTGCCGGGCGTAATCGACCAGGCCGTCTTGCGGGCACTCGGTCAGGTAGGGGGGCATCAGCAAAATGCCATCGGCGCCGGCCTCTTCGGCAGCAGCGGCAAAGGCCTTGCCCGTCGCCACGCTTAAGCCCGCACTGGCAATCACGGGGAGCTTGCCGTCAATCACCTCAACCGCCACCTGAACGATACGGCGATACTCTTCCAGCGATAGGTTGAAAAACTCACCGGTGCCGCCCGCCACAAAGACGGCGGAAATATCATGGCTGATAAACCAGGCTAGCCGCTCGCGGTAGCTGGCTTCATCAAACTGGCCGTTGTCATCGAAGTCGGTGATCGGGAACGAGAGCAGGCCATCACCGATCGCTTGTATTACGTCTTGTTTGGAAAACTTCACGCCACCATCCTCATGCTTCCCTCGTTGCAGTGTGCCAACACCCATTAGCGAGGCTCGAAATCGTGACAACCGCTTAGTTGTCATACATCGTACAAATGAGAAGTTAAGCCTAGCTATCCAATCAGGCAAGGCTCAGGACACAAAATACAACCAAAGTTGAAGGCTGATCGCTTACGCTTCGGGAACCCTACTTAAGCCTATCGCACAGATAAACATCTGAATTAATAGTGACTTAGTGAGAAAAGACGAGGTTGTATAGCGGGATAAGAGAACTTGCTCACAACGCCGGGCGCAGGCAGCGGTGTGGGTCAGTTGGGTGACCAAGGCCCAAAAAAGAAAGCCGCTCCAGGGGAGCGGCAAAAGACCGTGACTAGCAATGAGAGGGAGAAACCATGACAGGTAACTGGTCGCGCTGACCTGCGCTGCCGTGGTCTGTGGCGTCTCTCAAACGCCACAACCACAATGTAATAGTTCTCATTTACACCTTCAAGTGAAATGCGAATGCTTTTTATTTAAAATTTCAGAAAACCCTTTATCAATGATTCGGCAGCATAACGTCGGTTCGGTTATACCAGCCGATGCAGTGTGCCATTTCCACTTTCAAAGGCATCAATATTCTCGAGCGTCGTCTCTGCAATATTGGTGAGCGCTTCGTCGGTAAAAAACGCCTGATGACCGGTAATCAGCACGTTATGGAAGGTCGTAAGTCGCATAAACTGATCGTCATCGATCACGCCCTGGGACAAGTCTTCGAAGAACAGCTGCTCTTCTTCTTCGTAGACATCCAACCCCAAGCGGCCAATTTTGCCGCTTTTTAACCCGGCGATCACCGCTTGCGTATCAACCACGCGTCCTCGCCCTGTGTTTATCAGCATAACCCCGGGCTTCATTTGGTCTATCGCTTTTTCATTGATCAGGTGATCAGTGTCAGGCGTCAACGGGCAGTGCAGCGAGATGATATCGGCATCTGCAAAGAGTGTTTCGCGAGGAACATATTCTATAAACGCTTTGGCGTCTGGGTTTGGAAAAGGATCGCTGGCCAGAATACGGCAGCCAAAACCGTGCATGATATCGGCAAAGATCAGCCCGATGTTGCCAGTACCGATCACGCCCACCGTTTTGCCGTGCAGGTCAAACCCCAGCAAGCCGTCCAGGGAAAAGTTACCCTCGCGCACTCGGTTGTAGGCGCGGTAAGTCATTCGATTAAGACTTAGCACCAGGGCTACCGCGTGCTCCGCGACGGCATGGGGTGAATAGGCGGGCACACGTACGACGGTCATGCCCAATTGTTCGGCGGTCGCTAAGTCGACATGATTGAAACCCGCCGAGCGCAACGCCACCAGCCGTGTGCCATTGCCGTGGAGCAGATGCAGAACGGAGGTATCCAGGTGGTCATTCACAAACACACAAACCCCTTCATAACCTCTCGCCAAAAGCGCCGTATCAGCGGTTAACCGCACGTCAAAAAAACTCAGCTCGTGATGCTTGTCCTCATTGGCAAGGGTCAGAAAGGTTTGGTCATAAGGCTTGGCGCTAAACACGGCGATGCGCATGGCGGTTGCTCCTGTCGAGGTTTCAAGGTCAGCATAGGCAAAGCGCCTATTATCTGCCTGAACAGCGCAGGGCGTTGTTGGCGAGGATCAAGAAAGTGGTTATTAGAAAAAAGAAAGCCGCTCCAGAGGAGCGGCAAAAGACCGTGACTAGCAATGAGAGGGAGAAACCATGACAGGAAAGTGGTAATGATTGCCAAATCTGTCGTGGTCTGTGGCGTCTCATCAAACGCCACAATCACAATGTAATAGTTCTCATTTACCTCGTCAACACAAATACGAATATTTTTTATTTACTTTTTTATTTCTAGCCGCCCGCGACTTGCAGCCAGACGGGTAGCGTCAGCATCGCCAGCAGCGTCTGGCCGGTGATAATCGCCGCCATCAATTCAGCATCGCCACCCAGCTGGCGAGCCAGAATATACGCTGACGTCGCCGTGGGCAGTGCGGCAAACAACAGCGCGACGTCGCGACTCACCGTATCCAGGCCAACCAGCCACGCAAGCCCCAGCACTAACGCAGGCATCAGCAACAGCTTGACGCTGTTCGTCGCCAGCACGCCACGATCAACGCGCAGCAGCGCTGCCGGGCGCAATGCCACCCCCACAGCAACCAGCCCAAGCGGCAAGGCAGCACGGCCTAGTAGATCGACGGTATCATGGCTCCAGCCCGGCAGCCCTATGCCGGAAAGGTTCAACACAATACCCAGCAAGCACGCCAGAATCAGGGGGTTCTTGATTAGTGCCATGATGCTTTTGCCAATGCTGGCATTGCCGAGGGTGCCGGCGGCAACAAAGCTGGCCACGCACATGATATTGACCACTGGCACCATCAGCGCCACCGCCACGGCGGCGGTGGTGGCGCCGGCGCTGCCGTGCAGGGCCGCCGCCCCGGCAACGCCCACATAGGTATTGAAACGCACCGCGCCCTGAAACACCGAGGTAAATGCCGCCGGCGTCAGCTTCAATCTTGCGCGCAGCCGCCAGAGCAGCAGCCCAAACGCGGCCATCGCGCCCAGCAGCACCAGCGCCAGGCGGGTCACCGGCACCTGGCTGACATCCGCTGTTGCCAGCGTCGCCACCAGCATGGCCGGGAAAAGCAGAAAATAGATCAGCCGCTCCATGTGTGGCCAGAACGTATCGCTGGGCCAGCGCTTTACGCCCAGCACTGCCCCCAGAAGGATCAACAGGAACAGCGGGCCTAGGGCACCGTTAATGCTTTCCATCGGGCTTCCTTATCCGTCTTGCCGCCCTGCCGTGACACGCGCAGGTTTACTGTTACTATGACATATAAACGCAGTTAAGCCGTCGCCAACGGGCACCGGCTCACCGCCTGCGGGGGATTACCATGACCTATCCAAAACGCTGGCTAGGTGTCGGCCTCATTACCATCCTGATTGTCGGCATTGGCGTCTTGCTCTACGACAGCGTGCTATCGCCGCACAGCGACATGCCCAGCGGCGGCGATATTGAACTGCCGTCCACCCAGGGTGACTTTTCACTTGCCCAGCTTGGCGAGGAGCAGATCGCCCTGGTGTCGTTTGGCTATACGTACTGCCCGGATGTCTGCCCCATGACGCTCTCGGTCACGCGGCAGGCGTTGGCGGGTCTTTCGCCAGCGCAGCGGCAGAAGGTGGTGCCCGTGATGATCACGGTCGATCCGGAACGCGACACGCTGGAACGGCTTGAGCAGTATCTGGCGTTTTTCGATGAGGACTTGATCGGCGCGCGAGGAAGCGACGCCGACCTCAAGGATGTCATGTCCCGTTATGGCGTCATCAGCCGTCGCGTCGAGGCGCCTGACTCCGCTATCGAGTACACCATTGACCACAGTTCGGCGCTCTATCTTGTCGATCGTGACGGCGACATTTTACAGCGGGTGCTGTACTCGCCGACGCCCCAGGCGCTTAGCGCCGCCCTGGTAGAAAAACTGGGGGGTTAATCACTCTCTGGCGCCGACTGCAGGCGCGCCAGCAGCGCCATCAGCGCGGCCACCTGCGCCCCTTCTCGGGTATCGTGCAGCGGGGTCAGCCGGGATGAACGCTCGGCATACCCCCACCAGTCCCAGCAGCCCTGAGGGTTCATCATGCTGCTCTGTACCTGGGGATACACCACGATCTGGCGGTGCGTTGCCGCCCACTCGTTGAGCCCACTGTGACGCACAAACGTATCGTCTATCGCGTCTGCGCTCATCTGGCAGCCATGAAGCGCCAGCGTAACCTCGCAGCCACCCTTTTCGCAGCCTTCGGGTATAAAGACAAAGCCGCTATCCGCCATGCCGTTAACTGCAAAGGCAGACTGGTCAAACGCGCGTAATTGCCCTTGGCCATCGCGCTGTGATTCGCGCTGGGGATACAGAAAGCTCAGCATGTCGCCGGCCACATCGTCATCGCAGGCCAGCAGATAGCTGCCGCCGCCCTGCTGACAGTCGCCGAGCAGTTGGGGTGGGGGCGCCTCATCATGCAGACGCACCGGCCAGCCATGCCCGGTGTCTTCGCGTCGTTTGACGCGAAGCTGCTCGGGCGAGGCCAGCCAGCGCTCCCACTGCTCGGCCAACAGATCGCCCAGCACAGGCGCCACCACCTCGTCCTCCTCGCCGTGCCACAGGTACACCCTTAGCTGGCTGAGCGCCTCCCGCGGGCCTACCTGCTGGGCCGACTCGTAGCGGCGGCGGCGATTTTCCAGCCTATCCAGTGACGGCTCGCCATCTGCTGTCGTCAGGCAATGATTGAGCGCCCGGCTTAGCGAGCCCTCCGCGCAGCCCCAGGGGCCGGCTGCCAGCACCCCCACCGCAGCAAAACGCTCGGGAAACGCCACCGCCAGCTGGGTGGCCATGTAGCCACCGGACGAAACGCCCACCACGCTGGCGCCATCCTTCCCAGCGTCCAGCGACGGCAGCGTCTCGGGAGCGCCCAGGGTTTGCGTCGCTGCCAACGTACTGCCCATGAGCAGCAGCCCACAGGCTAGATGACGCGGGGAGACGCCCATGCGTTACTCAACGTCCAGCAGGTCAACGCGGAAGGTCAGCACTTCGTTGGGGCCAATCGGCCCCTGACCGCTTTCGCCGTAAGCCAGGTCAGCGGGGATATACAGCATCCAGCTATCACCGACGCTCATTGCCTGCAAGGCTTCCTGCCAGCCTTCGATAACCTGGTTGACCTGAAAACTCACCGACTCGCCGCGCTCGAAGGAGCTGTCAAACACGGTGCCGTCCAGCAGCGTACCTTCGTAATTGACCTCGACCGTATCCTGGGGGCCGGGGGACTCACCGTCGCCCGCCTCGAGCACTTCGTACTGCAGGCCTGATTCCATGACCGTCACGTCGTCGCGCTCGGCATTGTCAGCGAGGAAAGCTTCGCCTGCCTGACGGTTGGCTTCAGCGGCCTCAGCGGCTTCCGCTTCCCGGGCCGCCATGGACTGCTCCTGGAAGGTCATCAGCGCTTCACTCATTTGCGCGTCATCCAGCGCCAGGTCATTGCCTTCAAACACGTCGCGCATGCCGTCGGTAAAGGTATCGATATCCAGGTTTTCGATATCGGCCTGCATGCTCTCACCCAGGGTGACACCGAGGCTATACGCCAGCCGCTCCTCTTCGGTTTCCGGGGCGGCGGCCGCCAAGGGAGCAACCAGCAGTAAACTCACCAGCGCCGTTGAGGAAATCGCTACTTTCATAAAACACCTTTTATTCAGGGTGCAACGCACCGTAATGAGAACCGTCAAAAGAGTAACACCCGCCGCCCCGGGCTGCATCTGCCAGGACGACGGGTGTGATTCACCCGCGACATTGGTTGAGCGGCGCGGCTTACACCACCAGCGTCGGGCAGTGCGCCGCGCCCGCCACCCGCTGGGAAACGCTGCCCAGCAGCAGGTTCTTGTCACCGTTAGTGCCCTGGGCACCGATCACGACCAGGTCACACTCGCGTTTGCGGGCAAAGCGAACGATGGTGCGCGAGGGCCTGCCGCCTTTGACAAAGGCCCGCACGCGCCCGCCATCGGCACCCATTTCAATGGCGCGAGACTTGGCATGCACGGCGATTTCCGTGGCGTACTCTTTCAGCGCATCGTCGGGGATATCCAGCCTGTTGGGCCGCACCATCGACAGCGACGCCTCCAGCAGACTGTGGTGCTTGAACACGCACAAAAGGTAAAGCTCGGAGCCGGTCAACATCTGCAGCCCCACTGCCTTTTCAAGCGCTTTCAAGGCCCCTTTGGAGCCATCCACCGGAACTAAAATGCGATTGAACATGGGCGTTCTCCTTGTGCCGAGTTAGCCGAAAGCTACGTCGCGCAGGAACAGGGCGATCTGCGGGAACATGATCAGCAGCACGGCCGCCAGGATCAGCATGAAGATAAACGGCGGGGTACCCTTGATGACGTCCCAGTAGGGGCGCTTGAAAATGGCAATGGCGGTGAAGATATCGCACCCGAAGGGTGGTGTCGCCGAGCCAATGGCCACCTGCAGGGTAATCAGGATCCCGACCAGCACCGGGTCAAGCCCGGTGGACGCAATCGCCGGCGCGAAGATAGGCGTCAGTACCAGAATGACCACGATCGGGTCGACAAACATGCAGGCCACGAAGAAGGCGATACAGATCGCAATCAGCACGCCGGTGGGGCCTGCTTCATTGACCCCTACCGCTTCCAGAATCGCCTGGGGAATCTGCGCGAACGAGATGATCCACGAGAAACTGTTGCCCACGGCCACCAGAATGAACACAACGGCGGTAATCAAGCCGGTGGACTTGGCGATGGCGTAAATATCGTTGACCTTGAGCGAGCGAAACACCAGAAACTCGAGAAAAACGGCGTAAAGCACGCAGGCCGCTGCCGCTTCCGTGGGGCTGAAGATACCGCCATAGATGCCACCGACGATAATCACCGGGAAGCCCAGCGGCCAGAGCGCCATGCGCACGGCCCTGCCCCGTTCCCCCCAAGTCGCTTTAGGCTCGGTCGGGACGTTTTTCACCGTTGCATAAATCATGCTGTAGGCGGCAAACATCATCAGTATCATCAAGCCAGGCCCGATACCGGCAATAAACAGCTCGCCGATAGACGTGCCTGAAATCACCCCGTAGATGATCATGCCGATACTGGGCGGGATCAAAAAGGCGATATCGCTGGAGTTGATAATCAACGCCAGGGTAAACGAGTCCGAGTACCCGGCTTTCAGCATGCGCGGACGCAGCGGCGAGCCAACCGCCACCACGGTGGCCTGAGTCGACCCGGATACGGCACCAAACAGCGTACATGACGCCGCCGTGCTGACGGCCAGGCCGCCTTTCACGTGGCCAATGAACGACATCACCATGTCGATCAGGCGGCTGGCCGATTGACCTCGCGTCATGATATCCGCCGCCAGGATAAACATGGGTACCGCGATCAGCGAGGCCGGACGGATACCCGCCATCATCTGCTGAATCAGCGTTTCCATCTGCCCAAACCCATTGAACATCATGAAAAAGCCAATGGCCGAGGCGGTAATCAACGGGATCATCATCGGAAAGCCCAGCAAAAGCAGGACAATCATTGTGGTGACCATTATTGTCGTCATAGCAGTTCCCCTGGGCAGCTGTGCCCTGCGTTAGACTTCCGTTTCAGTATCTTTATAGCCATCCACCACCCCGGTGGAGAGATACACATCCCGGGAGGTCATGTTCTTGATGGCGGTGAGCAGGTATTGAATGCCGGTAATCAAGAAGCCCATGGGTACCCACAGGTAGATCATCCAGATGGGTAACCCCATGGATGGCAGCACGCGCCCTTTGCTATACAAATCGATGATGTAGAATACCGAGTAGTAAAGCAAAAAGAACATCACCAGCGAGGTGAACAAGGCAATCACGATCATCAGCACCTTGCGACCGCCGGTGGGCAGCGCATCGTAGATCGCCGACATGCGGATGTGTCGCCCGTGGCGCGCCGCGTAGCCGATCCCGGCAAAGGTGATCATGATGATCAGAATGCGGTTGAGCTCACCTGAAAACATGATGCTGTTGCCGAACACAAAGCGCGACACCACGTTGGTGACCGTGTTCAGCGCCATCAACAAGACGCCAAGCGCCAGAATCACCGACTCGATCTTGCTGATAACGGTATCCACTACCCCGAGGATACCGGGCAAGCCTGAGCGGTAGCTTTTTTCGGACTCTTCTTCGGTCATGGCCGGACTCCTTTAATCACGGCAGCCTTGCGCTGCCGATTTCACGTTTCCACACCGATCCAAACGCAGGGTGCATGCACGTCACCATGGCTTGCATATTCAGCCTAACGGTAACCTAACGTTACTGGTTCAACGCTGGGTGAACGAATGCGTTCGCGTAAGCGCATTGATAGAGGCGATCTCTATATAAAAAGGGGCGGCCGCTGGCCGCCCCTGGGTGCTTCAACTGCAGCGCCTTTTAGTGGCGAGGGCTGCTAAGTCTTAGTCGTTGCTGACTTCTTCCAGGTCTTCCTTGAACTGGTTAAGTAGTTCTTCACCACGTTCACCGGTCATTTCCAGGAACTCTTCTTCAACCTGGGGGGCGCGATCGCGGAAGGCCTGAATCTGCTCTTCATTAAGACGCGTGACGGTGACTTCGTCAGAAGCTTCTTGAATCTTCGCGAGCGATTCTTCGGCCAGCCCCTGGATGTGCTCGATGGTGTGGTCGTAAGCTACTTCAGAAGCTTCCTGAACCAGCTCTTTATCATCGTCGGAAAGGCCTTCGTAAAAGTCCTGATTGGCCATCATCGCAGTGGTGAACCAGCCGTGACCGGTAAAGGTCAGGTGCGGAGACACTTCGTAAAGGCCGCCGGACTCGATCCAGAAAATCGGGTTTTCCTGACCATCGATAACGCCGGTCTGCAGACCACCGTATACCTCACCCCAGGGCAGCGGCGTGGGCGTTGCCCCGAATGCGTCGTAGGTCTCCGACAGCAGCGGGTTGGTCATGGTACGGATCTTCTTGTTATCCAGCCCCTCGGGAGAGGTGAACGGCTCGTTGGTCGTAATGACCATTTCGCCTTCCGGATACATTTTCAGCAGCTCAAGGCCCTGTTCGGCGTAGAGCTCCGGGAACATCTCATTGATCGCTTCGCTTTCGTCGAAGAACTCAAGCACGGTCTCTTCGTCGGTGGGAAGCAGGTAGGGAATGAAGAAGATCTGGGCTTCCGGGATCAGCGAACCAGTAAAGCCGGGCGACTGGTTGACGAACTGGAGAATGCCGTTCTGGGTCTGCTCCATGATATCGTCGGACTCGCCAAGCTCACCAAAGCGATAGACCTGAACGGTGTGGTCTGAGTTGTCTTCGATGTGTTCTTTGAACGCATAGGCGAAAACGTCCTGGACGTCACCCTCGTATTCTTCGTGCGCGTAACGCCAGTTGTCAGCCTGAGCGACGCCCGACATGCCAACCAGTAGTGCACTGACGCTCGCCGTCGTTACTAACTTGCTTGCCTTCATGCGGTGTTCCCCTTGCAGTGGTAAGCGCGCTGTACGAGTGCGCAGGAATCTGCTTTTTCGGCGCGTCATGCAACGCGCTGTGTTACTCGTAGTGGTGCCAGCGCCGAGAGGCACGGCACGCTACAAAGCCCGAATAACAACCAGTTATTCAAAAGCAGCTAATTTTCAGGCTAGCGCGCTCGCTGTAAGGGGTCAAGCTGGCGACCCAGCACATCAAAGGCATCTTGAAGAGCTTCCACGGTCACTTCATCGAATACCGAGCGCTGACCATCATGTGGCGATAAAAGGCGTTCTTGCAGCCAAATGCCGGTATCGTTCGACATCGTTGGCTTATTTTGCAAGCGCTGCCACGGCGGGTCAGCGTCCCACGCCCACGTCTGCCAACGTTGAAGGTTTTCACGCTCGGCGAGCAACTCGGCCTGCTTGATGCGTTCCCGAAGCGCCAGGAGCGTCTCGCTGGGGCGTTCGGCGCGCTTCAGGTCACGCCGCAGACCGCGCAGCACCTCGGTGACGCCGGCTTGCCATTCACCGCACGACTGGCGTTGCGCTGACAACGCCTCTGGCCGCGCCTCCAGCCCGTGGGTGAAAAGCCAGCCGTGAAACACCAGCTCGCACACATCCACCGCGGCGATATCCTGCAGCGCCAGGCACGCCTGCTCGACGCCGGGGCGGGCGTAGAACGCCAGCGCGAAATCCCACAGGGGTGCCTGCTGTAACGCCGCGAATCGGGTAGAATCAAGCGCAGTGGAATCCAGCATTGTATGACCCTTTCTTTTCGGGAGAACGCATGATCGCACTGCGCCAAGTCGCCCTGCAACGCGGCACGCAAACGCTACTCGACAACGCCGACCTGACCCTGCCCAGCGGGGTGAAAACCGGCATTATCGGGGCAAACGGTGCAGGCAAGTCGAGCCTCTTCAAGCTGTTGCTGGGCGAGCTCGGCCCCGATCAGGGTGACGTGGAGCTGAGCGGCGGACAACGCATCGCCCACATGGCCCAGGAAGTCGACACCCTGGATCGGCCGATTATCGACTATGTGCTGGACGGCGATATCGACCTGCGCCAGGCCCAGGCCGATCTCCAGGCGGCCCGCGACGCCGGCAACCCGCACCGTGAAGCGGAACTCCACGGCCTGATCGAAACCCTGGATGGCTACCGGGCCGAGTCCCGCGCCGCCCAGCTGCTGGTCGGGCTGGGATTTGGACAGGCGGATCTCACGCGCCCCCTGTCGTCGTTTTCCGGCGGCTGGCGAATGCGCGTCAATCTGGCCCGTACGCTGTTCATGCCCTCGGATCTGCTGCTCCTCGATGAGCCCACCAATCACCTCGACCTCGATGCGCTGCTGTGGCTGGAGCAGTGGCTTACCCGCTACCCCGGCACGCTGCTGCTGATTTCCCACGACCGTGATTTCCTGGATGCCGTGTGCGACCACATCGTGCACATGCACCATCAAACGCTGGAGCTTTACCGCGGCAACTACTCCCGCTTTGAGCGCACCCGCGCCGAGAAGCTCGCCCTCCAGCAGGCCGAAGCCGCCAAGCAGCAGGCGCGACGCGAGGAGATCGAGCGCTTTATCACGCGTTTCAAGGCCAAGGCAACCAAAGCCAAGCAGGCGCAAAGCCGCGTCAAGATGCTCGAGCGCATGGAAGACATCGCCGTTGCCCACGTCGATTCGCCGTTCCACTTTACCCTTCCAGCAGCGGACAAGACCTCACACCCGCTGCTTGTGCTCGACCAGGCGACGCTTGGCTACCGCAGCGAGGCAGGCGATGTCGCCCAGCTCGACAAGGTCAACCTCACGCTGCTGCCGGGCAGCCGTATCGGCCTGCTGGGCCCCAACGGCGCCGGTAAGTCGACGCTGATCAAATCGCTCACCGGCGAACTCGACCTGCTGGAAGGCAAGCGCGTACCGGGTGAACACCTGGCGATCGGCTACTTTGCCCAGCACCAACTGGAAGGCCTGGACGTCGCAACCACGCCGTTCGTACACGTGCAGCGGCTTTCGCCCACCGCCAGCGACCAGGATATCCGCAACTTCCTGGGCGGGTTCGGCTTCAGAGGTGACGATGCCTTCGGCCAGGTCGGCAGCTTTTCAGGCGGTGAGAAAGCCCGCCTGGCGCTGGCGCTGGTGGCCTGGCAAAAGCCCAACCTGTTGCTGCTGGACGAGCCCACCAACCACTTGGATCTGGAAATGCGCGAAGCGCTGACCCAGGCACTGGCCAGCTTCGAGGGCACCGTGATACTGGTGTCTCACGACCGCCACCTGCTGCGCGCCACGGTAGATGAGTTCTGGCGGGTCGCCGATCACCGGGTCGAGCCCTTCGACGGCGACCTCGACGATTATCGCGCCTGGTTGAAGGCACGCCTGGAAGAAAGCCGCCGGGATAGCCGCAACGAGAAGAGCGAGCGTCAAGGCCAGCAGGCCGGCGGCGATAACCGCGACGCCCGCAAGGCAGCGCGCAAAGCCGCCGCCGAACTGCGTGAAAAGCTGCGCCCACTGAAAAAGGAGCGTGACCAGGCAGAGAAGGCCATGGAACGCGAGCAGGCGGCGCTCGCCAAGCTGGAAGAAACCCTCGCCGACCCGGCGCTTTACACCGACGAGGCGCGCAAGACGGAACTTACCGACGCTCTGGCCCGTCAGGCGGATATCATGACGCGCCTCAACGATGCCGAAGCCCAGTGGCTGGCGGCCGAGGAAGCGCTGGAATCGATGGAAGCCGAGCTGCAGGCCAGCGAAAACGCCTAGGCGCCCCCCTAACTTTCCAGCAAGAAGGTCACCGGCCCGTCATTGACCAGCGAGACCTGCATGTTGGCGCCGAACTCACCGGTGGCCACGTGTTGCCAGGCGGCCTGTGCCTGGGTCACCAGGTAGTTGAACAGCCGCTCGCCTTCAGCGGGGGGCGCGGCGCTCGAGAAGCTGGGCCGCAGTCCTTTGCGCGTATCGGCAGCCAGGGTGAACTGCGACACCAGCAGCAGGCCGCCGTCGACCTGCTGGACGTTCTGGTTCATCTTGCCGTCGGCGTCGCTGAAGACACGGTAGTGAAGCAGCTTGTGGAGCAGTTTGTCGGCGTCGGCGTCACTATCGCCCTTCTCGATGCCCACCAGCGCCAGTAGCCCCTGGTCAATCGCGCCGACGCACTGCCCGTCGACGTCGACGCTTGCGCGACTAACCCGCTGAATAAGTGCTTTCACACCGCTTCCTCCCGCAAAAGCACCAGTATAACGCGCCTTCAGACCGTGTGATTACCTGCCCAGCAGCGCGTCGCGAAAGTCATCGCCCAGCGGTTCCTCGCCCAGCCAGATGCCGAACATGGCATTGGCAAACGCGGCATCGCCACCTTCGAACAGCGTCTCGCCGTTGAGAACGAGGCGCAGTTGATCTCCATCCCAGCTCAGCACGTAGCGATCCCCAGGCGCCACATCGCGGTAGCTGTCGTTGATCGCCTCAAGATCGCTTTCCAGGGCGCGGAAGTCACTGCTGCTCAGCGCCTCCTGGAGGGTTTCGGTGGTCGCTTCGGCGAACTCGTCGGCCTCGATATCGTGGAAGTAGGCCAGTTCAAGACGACGGGGGATATCGCGCTGCGGCTGGGGGTCGGTCTCGCCTTCCACCTGATAGTAGGCCCCGGCATAGGCGGTCCATATCATGTAGGTGAACACGCCGCTGCCGATCAGTTCGTAGCGCTGACCGTTCTCTTCAAGGCTGCGCTCGAAGCGTTCGCCCTCTTCGCTCACCGTTTGCGCCCAGAGCCCACTCGACCCGAGCAGAAGCAATGCGCCCGCGAGCCAGACGCCGACACTGCGTGACACGACAATCTTTGTAAGTGATGGCATAGCAAGGCCCCTCTTGTTTGTGCAAGACAGCACCTATACTACTCTTATTGCCAATAAAAGTTCCGTACAATCATACGCGACACAGCATGACATCGCAGTGCGGCTCGCTCAGTAGCATGGCCGTCAGCTCACTGGCGTGATGCGGTTGGTCGCGGCTACCGATCACCACGAGATCCGGCGTATGGCGTTTGATGTAGCCGCCAAGCACCTCGCACGGCGCGCCGTGCTCCAGCACCAGCTCAACGTCGGGCACCCCGGCAAGCTCGCTCATCAGGCTGTCGATTTCCCTGGAGAGCTGCTCACGCAGCCGCGCCACCTCGTGGTCGCGCCACTGGGCGTAATACGGATGCGAGCCCAGTTCCCGCTCCCCCGGCAGGCGCCAGGCATGCAAAAGCGTCAGCGAGGCGTCGGGAAAGCGCTGCAACGCCTCGCGCAGGCTATGCCGGGCCGTCAGCGAAAAGTCGATCGGCACGAGTATCGACTGCCAGGGCTGGGTGGGCGGCTGCGAGGCCACGACGACGGGGCAAGGGGCACTGCGGAGGATACGCATGGACGTAGCCCCCATCAGCAGGTCTTTCTGCCCGCGCTTGCGGTGCATGCCCACCACCACCAGACCTGCCTGACGCTCGTGGGCCTCGCGGATAATTTCCACGTAAGGCGCCCCGGCAACGGTCTGGATCAGGGTCTGGGGCGCTTCCAGGGCGTAATCTTCGCGAATATCGTTGAGAGTAGCGGCAATATCATCCACCACCGCCGCTTCCACATCGTGAAACACGCGGCGGGGCAGGTAAGGGTCGAGCACATGGATGATATCGAGCTGCGCGCCGTCGGCGTAAGCCAGGCGCAAGGCTCTGGCAAAGGCGGCGCGGTTTTCGGCGGAGAGGTCAGTGGCAAACAATACGGTACGGGTCATCGCAAACGCTCCTCGGCCGAGCAACTCAGCCTTGTTTAGCCAGCCTGCATGCGAACACCCTTTAGCATGGTGCGCAACGGGCTATTGCGCAAGCTAGCCAGAGCGCGATGGTGACACTTGCGCGCCAACCCGCTTACCACCAGGCGTGAAAATGATGCACCGGGCCACGTCCGCGCCCCACCTCCAGCCTTACGCTGGCCTCAAGGGCAGCATGCAACCATTGCTTGGCGTCGCTGATCGCCGCTACCGGCGCCCCTTGCGGGGCGTCAACGGGCAACTTGGCCAGGCAGGCAGTGATCGCCGACGATAGCGCGCAGCCGGTGCCGTGCAGGTTCTCGGTAGCAATGCGCGAGGCCGGCAGCCAGCGGTGCTCGCTGGGCGTGGCCAGCAGGTCGGGACAGGTTTCGCCGCGCAGATGCCCGCCCTTGAGCACCACGTAGGGCGCGCCCAGCTGGGTCAAGCCCGGCAGCAGCGCCTCCATGTCATCCAGCGTGGCCGGCGATGGTGCGTCGAGCAGCACGGCGGCCTCGGGCAGGTTGGGGGTGATAACGTCCGCCAGCGGCACCAGAATGTCGCGCACCGCCCGGATGCCTTCATTATCGACCAGGATATCACCGCTCTTGGCCACCATCACCGGGTCGAGCACGATCCAGCGCGGCCGCCGCCGACCCAGCGCCTCGGCGATCACCTCAGCCACGTCGCGGCTGCCGACCATGCCGATCTTGACCGCATCGATGGTGACGTCGCCCAGCAGATGGTCAAGCTGCTCGCGAATCGCCTGGGGGGATACGGGATACACCGAGGCCACGCCGCAGGTGTTCTGGGCAATGACCGCAGTAATCACATTGGTGCCGTACACGCCGAGCGCCGAGAAGGTTTTGAGATCGCCCTGAAGCCCGGCGCCGCCGGACGGGTCGGAGCCGGCAATGGTGAGCACGTTGCGAAGGCGGGAATCGGTAGACATGGGGTTCCTCAGCAGAATCGTCAGTAGTGACCCAGGATACTCAAGCTGGGACGTTTGCGCTGCCCCTGAACGCAAATGGCCGCCCTAAGGCGGCCATTTCATGCGGCGATGCGCAGATTACTCAGTGGTATCACCTTCCGGGTTACGGGCGTTGTAGTACGCCTGCTCGGAGATCGCGTGGTAATCCTCGACCTTATCCTGGAAAGCACTGTAGGACTCGTAGATACGCGTCGCCATCTCGCTGGATTCTGCCAGCTCAGCCACTACGTCTGCAGAGTGCTCGCGTGCCTGGGCCAGCACATCGTCGGGAATGCGGCGCAGCTCGACATCGTGCTCGTTGACCAGGGTTTCCAGCGCATCGTTGTTACGCGCGGTGTACTCGTCCAGCACGTTGGCGTTGACGTCACGAATGGCGGTGGTGAGGATGGCCTGCAGGTCGGCAGGCAGTTCGGCCATGGCCTCTTCGTTGACGATGGCCTCGAACATGACGGTCGGCTCGTGCCAGCCCGGATAGTAGTAGTAATCGGCCGCCTGGTGCAGACCAAAGGCCAGATCGTTGTACGGGCCGATCCACTCGGTGGCATCGATCGCGCCTGACTGCAGCGAGGTGAAAATCTCACCGCCCGGCATGTTGACGATCGCCACGCCCATGCGGCTCATCACTTCCCCGCCCAGACCCGGCATGCGCATCTTCAGGCCGTCCAGGTCGTCGACCGAATTGATCTCCTTGTTATACCAGCCGCCCATCTGGACGCCGGACGCCCCGGCCACCAGTACGTCGACACCGAAGTCGTCATAAAGCTCGTTCCAAAGCTCCATGCCGCCGCCGAAGTGCAGCCAGGCATTCATTTCCTGGGCGTTCATGCCAAACGGCACGGCAGCAAAGAACTGGGCGGCCGGCGCCTTGCCCTTCCAATAGTAAGAAGCGGAATGACCCAGCTCGGCGGTGCCATCGGACACGGCGTCGAATACTTCAAAGCCCGGCACCAGCTGCCCGGCACCGAACACTTCGATGGTCAGACGGCCGTCCGACATTTCATCGACCAGCTCGGCGAGGCGCTCAGGCCCCTGGCCGACGCCCGGGAAGTTCTTAGGCCAGGAGGTGACCATTTTCCAGCGGAACTCTTCTTCCTGCGCCTGGGCGTGATTATCGAGGCTCGACACCGCCAGCAGGCTGGCAGACATCGCGGTCGTCATGGCAATGGCGACGGGGAGTGTTTTAACTTTCATACATGAACCCTCTAGCTTTCTATTATTACTGTTATGAGTAGGAAAACACCGCTCGGCCGAGCACCTCGGGCATTGGACCAAGCGGCTTGCTGCAAATGGTTGATGCGTTATTTAACAGTGTCAGTATTAAGGTTGTCACGTCCTTGCGTTGATAGCAGCGGCGACTTTCAACTAATGGCTAGCCGCCGAACTGTGCGGGCAACCACGTCGCCAGCTGCGGGAAGAAGGTCAGCATCAACAGCATGCCCAGCTGCATCAGAATAAACGGAATCACCCCGCGATAGATGGCCGACGTGGGCACCGACGGCGGCGCCACCCCGCGCAGATAAAACAGCGCAAAGCCGAACGGCGGCGTCAGAAACGAGGTCTGCAGGTTGATGGCGATCATGATACCCAGCCAGATAGGGTCGAGGCCCATGGCTAGCAGAATCGGCCCGACGATCGGCACCACCACAAAGGTGATTTCGATAAAGTCGAGGATGAAGCCAAGCAGGAAGATCACCAGCATCACGATGATGGTCGCGCCCACCACGCCGCCGGGCATGCCTTCAAACAGCTCGGTGACCATATGTTCACCACCGTAGGCCCGGAACACCAGCGAAAACAGCGCCGCGCCGATCAGGATCAGAAACACCATGGTGGTGACGTTCGTTGTCGAACGCAGTACGTCCTTCAGGGTTGCCCAATCGAGTTGGCGATAGGCCAGCGCCAGCACCAGCGCACCGAAGGCGCCTACCGCAGACGCTTCGGTGGGCGTGGCAAAACCGCTGAGGATCGAGCCCAGCACCGCCACGATCAGCACCACCGGGGGTACCAGGCCCTTGAGCAGCAGCATGCCCAGGCCCTTGGTGTGGCCAAGCTCTTCCATCAGTTCCTGACGATCCGCCGCCGGTGCCATGCTGGGACGCAGCCACGCCACCAGCGCCACGTAGCTCATGTACATCACGACCAGGAGCAAGCCCGGCACCAGCGCGCCCATGAAGAGATCACCCACCGACACCGTTTTGGGGCTGAAAATGCCCATATCCAGCTGCGCCTGCTGGTACGCCGAGGACAGCACGTCACCGAGCAGTACCAGCGCGATGGACGGCGGAATGATCTGGCCCAGCGTACCGGTGGCGCAGATCGTCCCGGTCGCAAGCGACGTGCTGTAGCCACGCTTCAGCATGGTGGGCAGCGACATCAGGCCCATGGTAACCACGGTCGCGCCGACAATACCGGTGGACGCGGCCATCAGCATGCCCACCAGGGTGACCGAAATGCCCAGGCCACCGCGCATGGCACCGAACAGCAGCGCCATGGCGTCGAGCAGGGTCTCCGCGACCTTGGACTTTTCCAGCAGCACGCCCATGAGGACAAACAGGGGCACCGCCAGCAGCGTCTGGTTGGTCATGATGCCGTACAGGCGATTGGGCAGGGCGGCCAGGTAGCCGGCGTCGAAGTTGGCATCGATACCCATGGCTTGGAGACCCAGCCCCATACCGGCGAACAGCAGCGCCGTGCCCGCCAGCGAGAGCGCCACAGGGAAGCCGAACATCAGCACGATGCAGATAACGGCAAATAACACGATCGGCATGAATTCCAGCATCAAACCCGCTCCTCAAGATGGGTATCATCCGTGCCGGGCGGTACGCTTCGCCCGGTCAGCACATAGCCATTGCGCACCACCTCGATCACGCCCTGAACGATCATCAGCAGGGCAAACAGCGGGATCAGGGTTTTGAGCGCATACACTGCCGGAATACCGCCATAGTCGGGAGACGTTTCCAGAATGCGCCAGGCGTTGGCCACGTACCCCAGGCTTGAGGCGATGATGAAAATCATCACCGGTATCAACAGCATGATAATGCCCACGATATTGATCAGGGCTTGGCGGCGCGGCGTCATACCGCGATAGAAGATATCCACCCGCACGTGCCCGTCGTGGCGAAAGGTGTAGGCAGCGCCGAGCATGAAGACGCTGGCGTGCATGTACATCACCAGCTCTTGCATGAAAATGCTGTTCACGCTGAAGGCATAGCGCAGCAATACAATCGCGAACTGAATCAGCATCATGATGATGATCAGCCACGCAAGGGTGCGTCCGAACCACTCCGAAGCGCGGTCCAGCGCACCGATAAAGGCAGGTAGTTGTGTAGTGTCCGACATGAAAGTGTCTCGCGTCATACGGCTAGGGGAGTCAGCGCCCCAGACAATAGCGCATATACGCGGACATTGCAGCGCCTGTGGGCGCCACGCCATGGCGATTATTTAACGCTTGCGCGAATCGCCGCCAGACAAGCGTCGGGAAGTGGCAGGTCGACAGCGATTGGGAGGTGGTCAGAAAACAGGTGATCCAACACCTGAACGTCCACCGCCTCGAGGGATTGGGAAAGCAGAATGTGATCCAGCGCCCGACGCGGCTGCCAGGAGGGGTAGCTCAGCAGGGGTTTGACCGGGTGGAGCGGCAGCGACGCGTTGAAACGCTCGTGGGCATGCAGCTGATCCGGCGTGCAGTTCAGATCACCCATGACCACCACATGGCGCAGTGGCTGGATGATATCGCTGAGGTAGTTCAGCTGTCGCACGCGACCACGGTGACTCAGTGCCAGATGCGCCACAAAAATATGCAGCGCATCCGGTCCCTCACCAAAACGTGCGTGAATGGCCCCGCGCCCGGGCATGGCGCCCGGCAAACGGTGCTCTTCTATCTGGCTGGGTACCAGGCGCGACAGCAGCCCGTTACTGTGCTGGGCAATTCGCCCGAGGTTGCGGTTGAGCTGCTGAAAATGGTGAGGCATACCCGCTTGGGTGGCCAGGTATTCCACCTGGTTGATGCGGCTTGAGCGAAAGCTGCCCCCATCGACTTCCTGCAGGCCCACCACGTCAAACTTGCCCATTACCTCGCCCATCATGTCCAGGCGCTGCAGGCGGCGGGGGTGGGGCAGGAAGTGCTGCCAGCTGCGTGTCACGTAGTGATGATACGCCGAGGTTTGAATACCGACCTGGAGATTAAAGGTCAGCAGACGTAAATGGCCGCTGCTCAGCAGCGGCTTGCGAGCCTCCAGCTCATTCATGGTCAATCCCATACCCCGACCGTCAAACGGCGTTACTCATCGCGCGCTTCGCGCACCTGGTCGACCAGCGCATCGGCGATGTTCGGCATGTTTTCCAGACTGCCGGCGCTGCTCGGCGTTACCACGTAGCGGCCATCGACGACCAGGGCGGGGACGCCCATCAGGCGCATGTCACGCATGCGGCTGTTGGCCTTGTTGACGTTGCTGCGCACGTTGAAGGCTGTCAGGGCTTCCTGGGCTTCTTCTTCGCTGACGCCGTAGTGGGTGAAAAAGGCGGCGATCTCGTCGCTGTCGGTCATCGAACGCTTATCCTGATGGATGGCGTCGAAGAAATCCGCGTGCATCTCGTCGGCGATGCCCAGCTCTTTAGCGGCATAGAAGGCTGTGGCGTGGGTGTTCCAGTCGCCCCCCATGGTCGCGGGCATCTTGACCAGGGTGACGTCGTCATCGAGCGTGTCTTCCCATTGATTGACGAATGACTGCAGACGATAGCAGTGCGGGCAGCCGTACCAGAAAATATCCAGGACCTCGATCTGACCATCGTCCACCTGGGTATCGATCGGCTTCTCGAGCGCCCGGTAGTGCTGGCCTTCGACAAGCTCTTGGGCACTGACTGCCGCTGACAGGCTCAATCCGGCAACCGCAACCATCAACATTTTAAACATAGTGGCTATTTCTCCTCCGTGGGAAAGCCTGCGTGAGACCCCAGCGACGCACCAGGGTTCCGCACTCGACCGAAAAAGCGATAATAATCGTCAGCTTATTGAGGCGGGTCGTTTAATTCAAACCCAACAGATAGTTCGCCACCGCCTGCATATCGTCGTCGGTCATTTTCGCGGCGATATCACGCATGACCCCGTTGGGGTCGTTGGCCCTGTCGCCGGCGGCAAAGTCTTGCAGGGTCGAAACAGTGTAGTCGGGTTGCAGCCCCGACAGCGCCGGGTAAGCGGCACTGCCGATACCCGCCCCGGTTGGCGTATGGCAGGCACTGCAGGCGGGGATGCCCTTTTGCTGGTCGCCGGCCCGATAAAGCGCTTCGCCACGGGCCAGCAGCTCGGCGTCATCGTCGGCCTGGCCGAGGTGGGCATCCTGCTCGGCATAGAACGCCGCCACGTTCCAGGCATCCTGGTCGCTGTAGTCGTCTACCTGCCCGGCCATTTGCGGCACCTCGCGGCGGCCGTCGCGAATATCCATGATCTGTTTGGCGAGGTAGGACATCTGCTGACCCGCCAGATGCGGAAAGGTCTGCGTAGGACTGATGCCCGCTTGCCCATGGCACGCCGCACAGGGCGTCGCCAGGGATTCACCGGCGGCAGCGTCGGCCTCCGTCCTGGGGTCGGCAGAAGCGGTGCCCACGACACCCAGAGTCATCGCCAGGCTTGCCAGTAGCATTCTCATCGCTCGTCCATTGTTATTCGTCGTTAACGTTATCAGTCATTCACACGGTTGGTGAACGCACTCGGGTGATAAACCACCACCAGGAGAAACAACTGTCCACGTTGGTCGCTGCCCGGCAAAGCGCGGTGTTACACTAGCCTCGGTCACAGACGGCCCTAAGGGCAGTATAGCGAAGCCTCGGAATAGCGGAAATGCTATTGTCCCGCAGTACTCGTGGCAAGGCGTCATCCGGCCGTTCGCCTGTGTTGTCATCCATCGTGTTCGCCACTGTCGTCGCGCATTCATGGCCACCCTTTATTCATTGTTTTCATCTTTGTTCGTCAGGATCAATGCCATGCCTACCCACCAGGATAGTTCAGCTGTGCGACTCAATTACCCCACGGCGCAGTTCATGACCAGCGCCCCGACGCTTGCCCTCTGCCCGGACGATACCGGTGCCGAAGTGGCCTTTGCAGGGCGTTCCAACGCCGGCAAGTCCAGCGCCATCAACGCGCTGACCCAGCAGAAAGCGCTGGCGCGCACGTCACGCACCCCGGGCCGCACACAACTGATCAACTTTTTCAGCGTCATGAACGATGAGGCGCGTCGCCTGGTCGACCTGCCCGGCTACGGCTATGCCAAGGTGCCGGAAGCGGTCAAGCTCGAGTGGCAGCAGCACCTCTCCGACTACCTGAAAGGGCGTTTCAGCCTGCGCGGGCTGGTGCTGTTGATGGACGTGCGCCACCCGCTGACCGAGTTTGACCAGATGATGCTGGGCTTTGCCGACGAGCGTAATATGCCGGTGCATATTCTGCTCACCAAGGCCGACAAACTGAAAAAAGGCCCCGCCAGCGCGGCGCTGCAACAGGTACGTTCGCGCTTGAAGGAATGGGAAGACCTGGTCTCGGTGCAGCTGTTTTCGTCGCTCAAGCGAGACGGCGTCGATACCCTCGCCAAGCGTCTGGATGAATGGCTGAAAACGCCCCCTCAGTAGGGTACGTTCAACCTCGCCAGTACGCCTGGCAGCTCCTTGATGTGGGCAATCTGATGGACGCCCTCGGGCAGCGCGGTGCCGCGTGTCTCGCTGATCCACACCGCGTGCATGCCCAGCTGCTTGGCCGGCACGATGTCTTCTTCCCACGAATCCCCCACGTGCATGGCGTCTTGCGGTGCCACGTCAAGGCGCTCAAGCGCGGTGAGAAATGCCTTGGGGTCAGGCTTGGGGGTCAACAGCTCACCGGCGGCAATGGCCACCGGAAAATAGCCCGACAGCGGATGGCGTTTGAGGTGAATATTGCCGTTGGTAATCGCCCCCAGCCGATAGCGTCGCCCCAGGGCCGCCAGCAGATCGGCCGCCTCGGGATGCGGGGTCACCTGAACGCGCAGGCGATGGAACTCGTTCATGGCCGCTGCCGCCCACAGCCTCGCGGCACTGCGTGGCAGGCCTTGCGCTTCCAGCTGGGCCTCCAGGGCGCGCAGGCGCAGCCAGGTAAAGTCACCGCGCCGTTCGGGCACCTCGCGGGCCAGCTGCAGACGGCGCTCGAGGTAATCCTGCAGGCCGTCGTCATGACCCAGGGCAAGCGTTGGCCAGTCGCGTTCCGCAAGCCAGCCAGCCAGACCGTCCAGCAGCCAGCCGTAATGGCCGGCTTCCGTGCGCGCCATTACGCCGCTGTTGTCCCAGAGCGTATCGTCCAGGTCGAAGGTAATCGCCTTCAGAGAAGTCATGGTTCACTCCGTGTCGGGCGGCGTTTCGCCCGGGGATGCGCGGCATCATAGCTGGTCGCCAAATGCTGCCAGTCCAGCCGCGTGTAAACTTGGGTGGTCGAGAGGTTGGCGTGACCGAGCAGTTCCTGCACCGCCCGCAGATCCTGACTGGATTCGAGCAGGTGACTGGCGAAGGAATGGCGCAGCCGGTGAGGGTGCAGATGCTCCGGCAGCCCCCGCTCGATGGCCAACTGGGCCAAGCGTTTCTGGATCGCCCGGTGGCCCAGGCGGCTGCCTCGCTGGCCGACAAACAGCGCCGTTTCAGCGTCGGTCGCCAACTGGGGCCGAACGCTCAGCCAGGCGTCCAGCGCCTGCCGGGCGCGCTGCCCCACCGGCACCTGGCGGGGCTTGCCGCCTTTGCCCAGTACGCGGACACGTCGATCCTGCAAGGCATCAAGGTCGAGCGCCGCCAGCTCCGCCAGACGCAGGCCACTCGAATACAACAGCTCCAGCATGGCCTGGTCGCGACGCGCCAGCGGTGAATCGTCGTGGGGCGCATCCAGAAAGCGCGAGAGGGTGTCGACATCTACCGGGCGGGGCAAGTGTTTCGGTTGCTTGGGCGTGCGCACCAGATCCAGTGGGTTATCGGCGATCTCGCCCTGCTTGACCAGATGGTCGGCAAACCGCGATAACGCTGCCCGGCGGCGGGCCAGACTACGGGGTGACTGCCCTCGCCGCCGCTCGGCGCCCAGAAACGCGCGCATCAGGTGCTGATCGAACGCGCTGGCAGGCTCCCCCTGGCGATCAACAAAGCCGCATAGCGCCTCGATATCCTGGCGGTAGGCGGCCACGGTCGCCGGGCTGGCGTGGCGCCCGAGCGCGGCGAGAAACGCCTCGGCGTGCTGGCGAAGAATAGCGTCATTCATGCGGGGTCAGGCGTATCAGCAGCCGCGCGACGATGTCGCCCAGGTACTCGGTGAACAGCGTGTCCATGCTGGCGCGATACTGATCGGCATCGGGGCTGGCCAGCAGCAGGTAGCCCAGCGGCTCACCCGCCGACAGCCGCGAAATCGCGCACGAGCCAGCCTTGCGCGGCACTTTCACGTGGGGCAGCAGGCACTTCCAGTCGCTGACGCTGAGCTTGGCGCAGCGGCTGGTGCGGCCATCGAGCAGCGCTGCCAGCCGCGCGCTGGCGTGCTGATCCAGCACATGGCGCGGCGGCTGGGGAGGCGACGGCTCCGCATCGCTCAACGACGCGGGGCACCACAGCGCCATGGCGGGCGTGTTGAAGCGCTCGCTGAGCTGCGTGGCCAGTGCCTGGGCCAGGGCATCGCGGGTATCGGCCTCCACCAGCGCCAGCAGCGTTTCGCGCAGACGACGGTACTGGGCTTCGTTGTGGCGGGCGGTTTCCAACAGGTGCTCGAGGCGCCCCTCGGCGGTTTCGGCGCGCTGACGCAGGTCGATCACCAACCGCTCGAGCAGCGACACCGCCCCTTCGATATGCGGATGCGGCACCTGTAGCTGCTGCAAAAGGCCTTCCCGACCCACGAAAAAATCGGGATGCCGCGCCAGCCAAAACGCAACTTGATCGGGGTCGAGCGTCTTGCGCGGTTCCGGGGCTTGAGACATCGCCGTTCTCCTTGGGGTAGTCAAAGACTGTTCGCTTTAGAGCCCGCTAGCAAGCGCTGGGTTAATTGACCGCCACCCGGCCATCGAACACACGAATAGCCGGGCCCACCATGATCAACGGGGCGTCGGGAGACGGCCATTCGATGCTCAGTTCTCCGCCCGGCAGGTGAACGCGTACCGGGCTTTTCAGCAGTCCCTGGCGGATACCGCTGGCCACGGCGGCGCAAGCCCCCGTGCCACAGGCTAGCGTTTCGCCGCTGCCGCGTTCAAATACCCGCAGGCGGATTTCGCTTGCCGACAGCACCTGCATGAATCCCACGTTCACACGCTTGGGAAAGCGCGGGTGGGCTTCGAGCAGCGGGCCGAGACGCTCGACCGGCGCACGGTCGACGTCATCCACCTGCAGTACCGCGTGGGGGTTGCCCATTGATACCACACCCAGTTGCAGCGTTTCACCATCCACTTCGACATCGTGCAGCGGCTGGTCGCCCGGCGCGTCGAACGGCACGCTGGCCGGATTGAAGCGCGGCCGCCCCATGTCGACACGCACCATGCCGTCGTGCTGGACGTTCAATACCAGCGGGCCACCGGCGGTTTCCACGGTAATTTCGTGCTTGTGGGTCAGGCGCTGCTCGCGGACAAAGCGCGCAAAGCAGCGCGCGCCGTTGCCGCAGTTCTCGACTTCGCTACCGTCGGCGTTGTAAATCCGATAGCGGAAATCCATGTCGGGGTCGCGGGGCGGCTCGACGACCAACAGCTGATCAAAGCCAATCCCGAAGCGCCGGTCGGCCAGCTGGCGAATCTGCTCGTCGCGCAACCGAGCGCGCTGGGTGACCAGGTCGACCACCATGAAGTCGTTGCCCAGGCCGTGCATCTTGGTGAAGTGCAGCAGCATCAGCAGGCTCCTTCGGGCAGCAGCGCTTCACCGGCCCACAGGTTTTCCAGCGTTTCGCGGGCGCGCACCACGTAGCAGTGCTCGCCATCCACCATGACCTCGGCGGGTCGCGGGCGGCTGTTGTAGTTGGAGGCCATGACAAACCCATAGGCACCGGCGGAGCGCACGGCGAGCAGGTCGCCAGCGGCAATCGCCAGCTCGCGCCCCTGGCCGAGGAAATCACCGGTTTCGCATACCGGGCCGACGACGTCATAGGTCGCGGTGGCGCGCGCGAGACGGCTGTCCACCGGCACGATGGCCTGCCACGCCTGGTACAGCGCCGGTCGGATCAGGTCGTTCATGGCAGCGTCGACAATCGCAAAATTCTTGGTCTCGCCGGGCTTGAGAAACTCCACCCGGGTCAGCATGACCCCGGCGTTGGCGGCAATCGAACGGCCCGGCTCGAACAGCAGCGTGAGCTGCTCGCCGCCTTCCCAGCGCGCCAGCCTGTCCAGTAGCTGGCTGGCGTAGTCAAACGGGTGGGGCGGGGTTTCATCGCGGTAGGGCACGCCAAGACCGCCGCCCAGGTCCAGGTGGTCGATCTCGATGCCGCGTTCGCGCAGCCGCTCCATGAGCACCAGCAAGCGCTCCAGAGCATCCAGAAACGGCGCGGTTTCGGTCAGCTGCGAGCCGATGTGGCAATCCAGCCCCTTGACCTGCAGATGGGGCAGGCTCGCCGCCAGCTCGTAGACCTCCAGCGCATCGTCGACGGGGATGCCGAACTTGTTGTCCTTGAGGCCGGTGGAAATATACGGGTGGGTGCCGGCGTCCACGTCGGGATTGACCCTAAGCGATACCGGGGCCACCTGGCCCCGCTCGCCCGCGACGGCGTTGAGCCGTTCGAGTTCGGGGCGCGACTCGACGTTGAAGCACTTGATGCCTACTTCGAGCGCCCGGGCCATTTCCTGGGGCTGCTTGGCCACGCCGGAAAACACCACTTTGGACGGGTCGCCACCGGCCTTGAGCACCCGTTCCAGCTCGCCCACCGAGACAATGTCGAAGCCGGCGCCCAGCTTGGCGAGCAGCCCCAGCACGGCAATATTGGAGTTGGCCTTGACCGCGTAGCAGATCAAATGCGGATGGCTGCCCAGCGCGTCGGTATAGGCGCGGAAGTGACGCGTCAGAGTCGCCTTCGAATAGACATAGCACGGCGTGCCATGCGTCTCGGCGATCTGGTCAAGCGGCACATCCTCGGCAAACAGCAGGCCGTCACGATCGTTGAAATGGTCCACTTAGCCCTCCTGTTCGTCGGCGTTAGGGTCATCGGGCAGGTAGAGCGGCCCTTTTTGTCCGCAGCCGACCAGCAGCAGCGCGACCACGGCGAGCACGGCCATTTTTTTCATTGCGCCTCTCCTTTTACTGCGGTCAGCGCTTCGCGGGCACGCTGGGCAGCGGCGCGCACCTGATCCGGCGCGGTGCCGCCGATGTGATTGCGCGCCGCCACGGAACCTTCAAGCGTCAGCACCTCGAAGACGTCCTGCTCGATGGTGGCGGAGAACTGCTGGAGCTCGTCGAGGGTCATTTCCGACAGGTCTTTCTCGGTCTTCAGACCGTAAGCCACCGACTGGCCGACGATCTCGTGAGCGTCGCGGAAAGCCACGCCCTTGCGCACCAGGTAGTCGGCCAAGTCCGTCGCCGTGGAGAAGCCGCGCCGGGCCGCTTCGAACATGCTGGCTTTCTTGGGCTCGATGGCGGGCACCATGTCGGCAAAGGCTTTCAGGCAGTCGCGCACGGTATCCACCGCGTCAAACAGCGGTTCCTTGTCTTCCTGGTTGTCCTTGTTGTAAGCCAGCGGCTGGGACTTCATCAGTGTCAGCAGGCTCATCAGGTGGCCATAGATACGACCCGTCTTGCCGCGCACCAGCTCGGGCACATCGGGGTTTTTCTTTTGCGGCATGATCGACGACCCGGTGCAGAAGCGGTCGGGCAGGTCGATAAAATCGAACTGGGCGCTGGTCCACAGCACCAGCTCTTCGCTCATGCGCGACAGGTGCATCAGCAGGATGCTGGCAAAACTGGTGAATTCGATGGCGAAGTCGCGATCGGAGACCGCGTCCAACGAGTTTTCCGCCGGGCGCTCGAAGCCCAGCAGCTCGGCGGTCACGTGACGGTCGATCGGGTAGGTGGTGCCGGCCAGCGCCGCGGCGCCAAGGGGCATCACGTTGATCCGCTTGCGGCAGTCGAGCAGGCGCTCGTGGTCGCGGGCGACCATCTCCTGCCAGGCCAGCAGATGGTGGCCAAAGGTCACCGGCTGCGCCGTCTGCAGATGGGTAAAGCCCGGCATGATGGTATCGGCTTCACGGTCGGCAAGCTCGATCATGCCCTCGCGCAGGCGGACAAGCTCGGCGTCGATGACGTCGATTTCGTCACGCAGGAACAAGCGGATATCGGTGGCTACCTGGTCGTTGCGCGAGCGGCCGGTGTGCAGCTTTTTACCGGTGATACCAATCTTGTCGGTCAGCCGTGCCTCGATGTTCATGTGCACGTCTTCCAGGGGCACCGACCAGTCAAACTCGCCGCGCTCGATCTCGCCTTTGATTTCGCTCAGGCCGGTAATGATCGCGTCGCGCTCGTCGTCGGTGAGCACCCCCACCCGGGCCAGCATCGTCGCATGGGCAATGGAGCCCTGGATATCCTGGCGCGCCAGGCGCTGGTCAAAGGTGACGGACGCGGTGAAGCGCTCAACAAAGGCATCGGTGGGCTCGCTGAAGCGACCGCCCCAGGACTGGTTCGTAGCTTGGCTCATCGGAAGCGTATCCTGCTGACAAAACAATTAGAGTCGAATAGCGGAAAGTGTAACAGAGTCGCCCACGGGAGCGGCACGCCGTTTTCATGACGACGGCATCAATGCCTCCGGTGCCGCAATCGCAGGGGGCGACGCCAAAAAAGCACGCAGGTCGCTTAATGGCATGGGGCGAGCAAAATAGTAGCCTTGGAAGTAATCGCAGCGGCGCTGCGCAAGGTAGCCAAACTGTTCAGCGGTTTCCACGCCCTCGACCAGCACCTCGAGTCCCATTTTTCCGGCCATTGCCACAACCCCGTCGATGATAGCGGCATCGTGGCGGTCGGTAATGACATCACGCACAAAGGAGCGGTCAATTTTGATTCTGTTGATGGGGAGGCGCTTCAGGTAGCTCAGGCTGGAAAAACCGGTGCCGAAATCATCCAGCGCAACGTGCACGCCCAGCTGACGCAGCCCCTGGAGCGCCTGGATGGCCTGCTCGGCGCTGTCCATCAGTACGCCCTCGGTCAGTTCCAGCTCCAGCAAGTGCGGGGCCAGGCCGCTTTCCTCCAGCACCTGCTCAATCGCTTTCAGAAAGCCGGGACGCTGGAAGTGCATCGGCGACACGTTCACCGCCATGGTGATCGGGCCGTGGCCCAACGCATTGAGCTGCTTGGCAACGCGGCAGGCGGTGGCCAGTACCCAGTCGCTGACCGGGATGATCTGCCCGGTGTCTTCCGCCAGGCCGATAAAGTCCCCGGGGGGAATAAAGCCGCGCTCGGGGTGGTGCCAGCGGATCAGCGCTTCGACGCCAATCACCCGGCCGCTGAGGCCGTGCATCTGCGGCTGGAAGTACAGCTCGAACTGCTCCTGCTCGATCGCCTGCTGCAGCGCGTTGCGCAGGCTGACCCGTTCACTTACCTTGCGATTGAGATCCTCGGTGTACCACTGGCAGGTGTTGCGCCCCCGACGCTTGGCCTTGTACATCGCCAGGTCGGCCTGCTGAATCAACTGGACCGGGTCACTGATCGTCCCGTCGCTCATCGCCACGCCGATGCTCGCGGTAATGCGCAATTCGCTGCCGCGCTGCCAGTAGGGCGTGGCAAGACGATTGAGAATCCGCTCGACGACCTGAATCACGTCGTTTTCATGGGCCAGGTCGGGGAGCAGCACGACAAACTCATCGCCGCCGAAACGCGCGATGGTATCCCAGGGGCGCAGCTCCTCCTCCAGCCGCTTGGCCACCTCCACGAGAATGAAATCACCGACCTCATGGCCGAGGGTATCGTTGATCGGCTTGAAGTCGTCCAGATCGACAAACAGCACGGCCAGGTGACGCTGGTAGCGGCGGGCCAGCATACAGCCCTGCTCCAGGCGCTGGGTGAGCAGCATGCGGTTGGGCAGGCCGGTAAGCGCGTCGTGGCTGGCGTTGTAGGCCAATTGGGCCTGGTACTCGCGCTGTTCGGAAATATCGTTTTGCACGCCGATGAAGTGGGTCACCTGACCCGCTTCATCGCGTACCGGCGAAATATAGAGATCGTTCCAGAACGGCGCGCCACCGCGACGGTAGTTACGAATCACCACATGAACTTCGGACTCCGCCACAATCGCCTGGCGCAACTGCTTGACGGTTCGCGGGTCGGTGTCTTCACCCTGCAGGAAACGACAGTTGCGCCCCCTGACTTCTTGCCGGGTATAGCCAGTGATCCGCTCAAAGGCCGTGTTGACGTACACGATGGGCAGATCGGCATGCCCCGCCTCGACGATCAGCATGCCATTGGTGCTCGATTCAACGCTGCGTTCCAGAAGCTGGAGCTGGCGCTCGGTGGCCTTGCTGGCGGTGATGTCCTGGGTGGAGCCCTGCACCCGAATCACGTTGCCGTCGCCGTCGCGAACCGCCTTGCCGATCACGCGCACACAGAGGGTCTGATGATCGCGGGTGATGATTTCCAGGGCTTCATCGAAGTCGATGCCCTGTTCACAGCAGGCGACAAAACATGCCTTGATGCGCGGCTTTGACGCCGGCGCGTAAAACCCCACGGCATCTTCATAGGAAGGCTGGTACCCCGGCGTGACGCCGTGGATACGACAGACTTCGTCGGACCAGATGGGCCTGCCTTCGTCGAGATCCACATACCAGCCACCGATCAAGGCCGTTTCACCAACGATCTCGAACAGTTGCTGGGTGCGCCATAACTGCTCTTCCACGCGCTTGCGCTCGGTGACCACCCGGGCCACGACGTAGACCACCCCGTCGCCCCGGGAAGGGTCGACCTCGAGCCAGTGCAGCGACCGCGCCACCGAGCGCGCGCGCACTTCAAAGGTCGCGACCTCAAGCCCCGCGACGAGGCGAGCCAGCATCGCCTCGATCAAGGCGTGGTCGCGCTTGTCGATCACCTTCACGGCTTTTTTGCCCAGCAGTTCATCGGCGGTATAGCCCAACAGGTTTTCAAATGCCGGGTTCACCTGCAGCATCCGTCCGTCCAGGTCGATACAGCAGAACAGGTCATGGGAAAGCAGGAAAAATTGATCCAGCTGTCCATGCGGTGCGGCGGGCGTCATAGGGTATCCTGGTTAAGCAGCATGGTTTGCATTCGGGCCGCTTGCGGCATCGGTTGTTTTTACTGGGTAGCCGGGTGCTTTATGATGAGACTTATCATAATTCAAAGGGCCGTGTCAGCGGCAAAAGGAGCATAACGTGGCATCTATCACCAAACTACGCATCGCCACGCGGAAAAGCCAACTGGCGATGTGGCAAGCGGAGTATGTTCGCGACCGTCTGATGGCGGTGCACAGCGAGCTTGAGGTTGAACTTGTGCCACTCTCGACCAAGGGCGACAAGATCACCGATACCCCGCTTTCCAAAATTGGCGGCAAGGGATTATTTGTCAAGGAGCTGGAAGACGCCATGCTGGATGGCCGCGCCGATATCGCGGTGCATTCCATGAAAGACGTGCCCATGCATTTTCCCGAAGGCCTGGGGCTGTCGGTGATCCTGGAAGGCGCCGACCCCACCGATGCGTTTGTCTCGAACCATTACCGTAGCCTTGACGAGCTGCCCGAAGGTGCGCGCATCGGCACCGCCAGCCTGCGTCGCGGCCTGCAAATGCGCGAGGCACGGCCTGACCTGAGCATCCTGAACCTGCGCGGCAACGTCCAGACCCGCCTGGGCAAGCTGGATGACGGCGAATTCGATGCCATCATCCTCGCCACGTCGGGCCTCAGACGCCTCGGCCTGGATGACCGCATCACCCAGGCGATGCCCCCCGAAATCTGCCTGCCGGCCTGCGGCCAGGGCGCCCTGGGCATCGAGTGTCGCCTTCATGATCCTGAATTGATTGCACTTCTCGCGCCATTGGACGATGCTGATACGGCAACGCGTGTGCGTGCGGAGCGGGCGTTGAATACCCGACTGGAAGGCGGTTGCCAGGTGCCCATTGCCGGCCACGCGGTGCTTGACCTCGACAACGAGACCCTGTGGCTACGTGGGCTGGTGGGCAACCCGGAGGGCACCGAGGTGCTCCGTGCTGAAGGCCACGGCTCCATGCACGAGCCCGAGGCGCTGGGCATTCGCATCGCCGAAGACCTGCTGGATCAGGGAGCGGGCAAGATTCTCGCCGAGGTATACGGCAACGAGATATGACGCTGCCGGTACTCATCACTCGGCCAGGAGATCGCGGCCGCGTTCTCGCCGAGGCGCTACGCCAGGCGGGGTACCCGGTCGATACCCTGGACGTCATGCAGCTGCAGGCGCTGCCTGAAGACGCCGCCATGCGCCAGGCCTGGCTGGACATCGACCACTACCATAAGATAGTGGTCGTCAGTCCCTTTGCCGCCGGCTGCCTGAGCGAGGCGCTGGATCGCTACTGGCCGCAGCTGCCGGTGGGCATCGATTATTACTGCGTGGGGCAAGCCACCGCCGCCGCCCTTCACGACCGGCTCGGCGTGCGCGTGCATCTGCCGCCGGCAACGGCCGGCGAGGACACCAGCGAAGCGCTATTGCGATTGGCGTCGCTGCAGACGTTGGCCCACCAGCGCGTATTGATCGTGGCGGGAGAAGGCGGGCGCGCGCTGCTGGCGGATACCCTGGCCGCCCGCGGCGCCCAGGTGACTCGCCTGGCCGTGTACCGGCGCTGCCTGCTGACGCCGCCGAACACCATGCAGGCACATCTCGCCACGGGTGATTATCGGGCGTTGGTCGTTACCAGCGGCGAACTGTTAGAACATCTGGCAAAATGGTGCCAACCGGCAGCGTTGAACCAACCGCTAATCGTTTCCAGCCACCGTTTGGCTACACTGGCTGAAAGACTGGGGTTTCATAGCCCCATCGTGGCGTCAGGAGCCACACCACCGGCGTTAATCGCCGCGTTGGCTCGGGCCTAGACCCAGCGGGTGCCGATGTCGATCAAGGAACTTAATAAGGGCTAGCGACAGATGAGCAAACAAACAAGCGATCAGGACGACACCCAGAAGCATCCGGCGGATACCTCGCCTGAGGACAAGGCGACCGCGTCGTCGTCGTCGTCCTCGACGACCGGCACCCGATCCTCCGGAGGCAACGACCCCTCCTCCTCCGATACGTCGACCTCTTCGTCGTCGCAGCCGTCTACTTCCTCGTCCAGCGGACAGCGTTCGCGACGGCGCCAGAAAAACGCCAAGCAAGACACATCGTCACAAGGCGGGGCGGCCGAGCACTCCTCCAGTGGGGAAACAAAGGCAACGTCATCGTCGGACACCTCATCCAAGCCGTCCGCTGCTGCCCAAGAGACGACCACCCACACCGCCTCGACGTCTTCAACCGCGTCATCCGGTGGCGACAAGGCCGGCACGCCGTCTACCCCTCCTCCAAACAACGGGGGCGGCGGCAAGGGAAAAGGCGGCATGGCCGTCGTGCTGGTGCTGATACTGGCGATCATCGTGGGCGTGTTGGCCTGGCAGGGCTGGCTGCGTCTGGAAGCCCAGCAGCAGCGGCTGACTGAACTCAGCGACCGCGCCGAGGGCAGCGCCACACAGCAGTCGGTCGACGAGCTTGCCGCTCAGCTTGAAAGTAACCAGGCAGCCCGCCAAGAGCAGCTTGAGAGCACCGTCAGCGAACTGCGCAATGAGTTTGCTGACTATCGCAGCGACGTCGACGACACCCTGGACAACGTGCTGGATCAGCTGTCCCAGGAACAGGAAACCGACGAACGCGACTGGCTGCATGCTGAGGCCGCTTATCTGCTGCGCCTGGCCAACCAGCGTCTGCAACTGGAAGGCGACGTTGAAGGCGCCGCCGCCCTGCTGCGCACCGCCGACCGTCGCCTGGCGGATGCCGACAACCCAGCCCTGACCCCGGTTCGCCGCGAAATCGCCAGCGAACTGGCGGCACTGGACTCGGTGCCCCGCCTTGACCGCACCGGCGTTTATCTGACTCTCAATGCCCAGCAGGAGCGCGTGGCCGGCCTACGCCTTGCCCAGGACGTGGAAGAGCGCGCCGTGACCTCAAGCATTGAACAGCCCCCCACCGGCACCTTCCAGCGCCAGCTGGCCCGCTTTGGCGAAGAGCTGAAAGACCTGGTGATGATTCGCCATCACGACGAAGCCCTTGAAGCGCTGGTGACGCCTGAGCAGGAATCCTACCTGCGGCAAAGCCTGCGCCTGATCATCGAGCAGGCCCAGTTAGCCTTGCTCAAGGAAGAACAGGGACTCTATGAAGCGAGCCTCGGCAAGGCGCTCGATCTGCTTGACCGCTACTACGACACCTCACGTGAAGAAGCCCAGCGCGTCATCGAGCGTCTTGAAGAGCTCCAGCAGGTGACCGTCGAGCCCGAGCTGCCCGATATCAGCGGGTCGCAGCAAGCCATGACCGACTTTATCGACAACCGTCACGCGTCGCGCCAGCAAGAGGGAGGTGAGTCATGAGAAAGCTCATCCTGCTGATTGTTGCCGGGCTCGCCGTCGGAGCACTGTTTGGCCATCTGATGATGTCGGTGCCCGGCTACTGGCTGATACGCGTCGGTGATACCTCGGTTCAAACCTCCTTCTGGTTCGGTCTGGTGCTGCTACTGGCGGCTTTCCTGGTGGTGCATTTTGCGTTGCGTCTGCTCAGCGGCATGATTCGCCCGGTGGGACGCTTTCGCACCTGGAACAGCCGCGCCCGCAACCGCCGTGCCATGAAGCGTACCGTACGCGGCCTGGTGGCGATGACCGAAGGGCGCTGGAAGCGCGCCGAAAAAACCCTGGTGAAAGCCGCCGACGACTCCAGCACGCCGCTGGTCAACTACCTGTCGGCCGCCCTGGCGGCGCACTATCAGGGCCACTACACCCAGTCTCAGGAACATATCAACCAGGCCCAGTTGACGACCGAAGGCGCCGATACCGCGATTGGCCTGATGCAGGCGCAATTGCTGATCGACCGCCAGCAGCCCGAAGAAGCCCTGGCGATTCTCAACCGCCTGGACAAGCAGCTGTCGAACCATCCGCAGGTACTCAAGCTTCTCAAGCAGGTGTTCCTGAGCGTCAACGACTGGGAAGGACTACGCCGGCTGATTCCGCGACTGGCGGCGCAGCAGTTGATCTCTCAGCAGGAGCGCGAAGAGCTCGAGTTCAAGGCGTATCGCGAGTTGATCATCTTCGAAGCCCAGAACCCCAGCGATATCGAACGCGTGCGCAGCCTCTGGGCCGACATGCCCGACTACCTGCGCGGCAAGACCGAGCTCATCGTGCTTTACACCGAAGCGCTGCTGCAGGCCAACGAAGATACCATTGCCGAGCGGTTGCTGAACCACTCTCTCGACCACCACTGGGACGCTCGCCTCGTCAAGCGTTACGGACTGCTTAACGTGGATCCGGCGCGCCAGCTTGCCAAGGCCGAGAAGTGGCTGCAGGAGCGGCCCAACGACCCCGAGCTGTTGCTGGCCTGCGGGCGGCTGTCGCTGCGCACCGGCAAGTGGACCAAGGCTCAGGAATACTTTGAAGCCAGCCAGCGTCAACGCCCCAGCGGCGTGGTCTGCGCCGAGCTTGCCCGGCTTTACGCAAGCCTTGGCGAGCACAACAAAAGCCAGCTGTACTACCGCCACAGCGTGGAAATGCTGGCCAAATCGCTGCCTTCGCTGCCCCAGCCAAGCGATGCCAGCGATAGCCAACCGGGCAGCAAGAAAGCCGCCAAGCGCGCCTAGCGTCGCACGGCTGCCACTGAAAAAGGTGCCTGCGGGCACCTTTTTTTATGCGGTTAATAAAAAGCCATTACAGCGCCAGGCGACCAGGACTATTCGAGCGACTCGTAAGGCAGACCCACATAATTTTCCGCAATCGTGGTCAGTCCGGCTTGAGAACTGGTCACATAGTCCAGCTCGGCCAGCTGCATGCGGCTGTTGAAATCGTCTTCATCCGAAAAATTGTGCAGCATGGAGGTCATCCACCAGGAGAAGCGCTCAGCCTTCCAGATACGCTTCAGGCAGGTTTGCGAATAGCGCTCGATCAAATCCGTGCGGCCTTCCTGGTAGACTTTCACCATTAGCCGATAGAGCGTGTTCACATCGCTGGCGGCCAGATTCAGCCCTTTCGCGCCGGTGGGCGGCACAATATGCGCCGCATCACCGACCAGAAACAGCCGCCCGTGCTGCATGGGTTCGACCACGTAGCTACGCAGCGGCGCGATGCTCTTCTCGATCGAAGGCCCGGTGACCAGCTTGGCGGCCACCTCGTCAGGCAGCCGACGCTTGAGCTCTTCCCAAAAACGCTCGTCAGACCAATCTTCTACCTTTTCATCCAGCGGCACCTGAAGGTAGTAACGGCTGCGGGTGGCGGAGCGCATGCTGCACAGACTAAAACCACGCTCATGGCGTGCGTAAATCAGCTCATCCGACACTGGTGGCGTATCCGACAGCATACCCAGCCAGCCAAACGGGTAGACTTTTTCAAACGCTTTGATGCGCTCCTGAGGGATCGCCTGGCGGGAAACGCCGTGGTAGCCATCGCACCCGGCGATATAGTCGCACTCCAGCTTGACCGCCTCGCCGTTGTGCTCAAGGGTGAGATAGGGATGGTCGCTCTCCAGGTCGTGCGGCTGAACGTTGTCCGCCTCATAGAGTGTGGTTGCGCCAGCGGCTTCGCGGGCCTCCATTAAATCCCGCGTTACCTCCGTTTGGCCGTAAACCATGACTTTGCTGCCACCGGTCAGCTCATCCAGTGCGACCCGCACGCGGCGGTTGTCGAAAACAAGCTCAAAACCGTCGTGGGGTAAGCCCTCTTGATCCATGCGCTGATCAACACCCGCCTCGCGCAGCAATTCCACCATGCCCTGCTCAAGCACGCCGGCACGGATACGGCTCAACACATACTCACCGCTGCGCCGCTCAACAATCACATTATCAATGCCTTGGCGGTGGAGTAGCTGCCCGAGCAGCAGGCCAGAGGGGCCCGCACCAATGATCGCGACCTGTGTCTTCATAGCGAATACCTCGTCATTGTCATTATCTAAACTGATGACTTGTATTTTTCAATGAAACACGTCGCATAATAAGGCATGATCGAGGTCAATTATTGGACATTTTGCGCCTTGTTACTCAACCTTGGTCGTACAGGAGGTACAGATGATGCCTGCCTCGTCGGCAACGTCCGTGCCGGTATTCAAGCTCTATGGCGAGACACAGCATTGGCCCACGCCCGACTTGCTCCACTGCGAATCCATCGCCGAACGCAGCCAGCTCCATGACTGGCATATCCGCCCGCATCGACATGCCGATCTCGTGCATATTCTGTTTATTGCTCAAGGGAGTGTTGAGTTAGCGCTGGAGGGAACGAACCACCAGCTGCAGAGCGCCAGCGCTATCGTTGTTCCCGCCATGGCTATTCACGGCTTTATCTTTTCACCGGATGTGGAAGGACACATTATCACCCTGGCCAAGCCGCTGGCCGACCACTTACATGGACTCATGGGTGAGAGCAGTGCGCTAAAAAAAGCCGACTTTTACCCACTGCTACAGGCCAACCGGGCTGAGCGAATTGCCACCCTGGTCGCTCAGATCGACCAAGAGTACCGCCAACCGGCCCCCGGACGGCACAGCCTGCTCGAGGCACTTATTCAAGCCTTGGTGGTCGAGCTATCGCGCCTTGGGGCGTATACCGGCAGCACGACAAAACGCTATGGCCCCCGCCCGCGTGACAAAGGGCGGCAGCATCTGGAACAGTATCAGGCACTGATCGAAGCGCACTATCGCGAGCAGCCTAGCATTGAGCAGTTAGCCGAGCAGATCGGGGTGAGTAGTGCGCACCTGAACCTGCTCTGCCGCCAGCTCGCCGGACGCAGCGCCCTGCAGTTGCTGCATGAGCGTCTGCTGCTGGAGGCCAAGCGACAGCTCACCTACACCAATATGACCATTGGCCAGGTCTCTGACAGTTTAGGCTTTACTGAACCGGCTTACTTCACACGCTTTTTCAAACGCAATACCACGCTTTCACCGCGGGATTTCCGTCGGCGCCAGCAAGTGCCATCCTGAGTCTCCCACCTGTCCTGCCTGGAGGCTGACGTGTCGCTTCCTTGGGCAGGAAAGGCCGTCTCCAGATGGATGGTTCTGAAGCGTCATCAACATGGTTAATGATAATAGGAGGGGCAAGCCTGTCTGAAAAAGGCATGCATTGACTGGCCATTCTGGCAGGGATCGACAAATTATCTGCAAAGAAGCACAAGACCCCGTATCCAGACAAAGGTCACTGTTGTCCGTGAACCTGCTACAAGCGAACACTAATGAACAGGGTAGGCGCAATGACACATCACCCTACATTTCACCCCCTCATTAATGGAGAGCTGATCACTGGCACTCAGCAGATGCCCGTCATCAACCCCAGTAATGAAGAGGTTCTGACCTACTGCCCCCAGGCCACGCCTGCAGACGTCGAGCGGGCCATTGGCGCGGCAAGAGCGGCGTGGCCCGCCTGGCGGGACGCACCCATGGCGCAACGCCGCCAGACGTTGCACGCCATCGCCGACAGCATTGAGGACAATGCCGAGGAGCTGCAGCGGTGGATCACCCTGGAACAGGGCAAGCCGCTGGCAGGCGCCGCGGTCGAAACCAGCCAGGCCCCGGCCATCTTGCGCTACTTCGCTGAGTTGGATCTTTCACCCCGCACGCTGCAAGACGACGAGCACCAGCGCGCTGAACTCCACCGCCGCCCCCTGGGCGTTGTGGCCGCTATCGTGCCCTGGAATTTTCCGCTGGTGATGGCCTGCTACAAACTGGGGCCAGCGCTGATTGCGGGCAACACCTGCCTGATCAAGCCAAGCCCCACCACGCCGCTGGCGACCCTGCGCCTGGGCGAACTGATTGCCGATCTGATACCGCCAGGCGTGGTCAACATACTCCCGGACGGTGGTGATGTTGGCCCCTTGCTCACCGGTCATACCGGCATCAATAAGGTGTCCTTCACGGGTTCCACGACCACCGGCCGGGCAGTTATGCGCTCTGCAGCCGATAGCCTGCAGCGCCTTACCCTGGAGCTGGGTGGCAACGACGCCGCCATCGTGCTGGACGATGTGGACGTCGACGCCGTGGCACCACAGCTATTCGCGCTGGCCTTCGTCAACTCCGGCCAGGTGTGCATGTCGATCAAGCGCCTGTATATCCAGTCCGGCATCTACGACCGCATGTGCGACGCCCTCGCCGAGCTGGCCCGCGCCGCCAAGCTAGGCGATGGGTTAGACCCAGAGACTGAGTATGGCCCCGTGCAGAACCGTCAGCAGTTCGAGACAGTACAAACGCTGCTGGAGCAGGCCCCCCAGCACGGCCGCATCATTGCCGGTGGCCATACCTACGGCCCAGGCTACTTCGTCGAACCCACCCTGATTCGCGATATCGAGGAAGGCAACCCGCTGGTGGATGAAGAGATTTTTGGCCCGGTGCGCTCACTGCTGCGCTTTGATGACGTCGATGAGGCCATAGCGCGGGCCAACAACTCATCTTATGGCCTGGGTGGTTCGGTATGGACGCAAGACCTCACGCTGGGCAAGCAGATCGCCTGCCGACTGGAATCAGGCAGCGCCTGGGTCAACCAGCACTTCGCCATGGCGCCGCACATTCCCTTCGGCGGCCATAAGCAGTCCGGCATTGGGGTGGAGTTCGCCGAGGCAGGACTCCACGAATACACCGCGATTCAGTCGGTGGTGGTCGCCAAGTAACTCACTTGAACTTAACCGGAGCATGCCATGAATATCATCGCCGCCGTTGCCCGCTCGCCTCAGGCACCGTTTGCTATCGAAACGCTACAGCTTGAGGCGCCCCGTGCGGGCGAAATCCTGGTGCGTGTGGTCGCCACCGGCATTTGCCACACCGATATCGCCATGCGCGACCAGCAGCTACCTACGCCCCAGCCCGTGGTGCTCGGCCATGAAGGCGCCGGTATCGTTGAATCGGTCGGGGCCGGCGTGACCAAAGTGGACGTCGGTGACCCTGTGGTCATGACCTTCAACTCCTGCGGGCACTGCCCCAGTTGCTCGGGTGGCCAGGCCAGCTACTGTCATGATTTTTTTCCACGCAATTTTTTTGGCACCCGAGCCGATGGCTCCAGCGGCCTATCAAAAGACGCCGAGCCCGTTCACGCCAATATCTTCGGCCAGTCTTCCTTCGCCAGCCACGCCCTCTGCCATGAGCGCAATATCGTCAAGGTGCCCCCTTCAGCACCGCTGGACCTGCTCGGCCCGCTGGCCTGCGGCGTGCAAACCGGTGCCGGTGCGGTGCTGAACTCGCTTGCCGTGGCGCCGGGCGAATCGCTGCTCGTGTTGGGTACCGGCTCCGTAGGGCTTTCCGCGATCATGGCGGGGTTGGTCGCCGGTGCGACCACCATCATTGCGGTCGACCTCCACGAGCAGCGGCTGGCACTGGCACGCGAGCTTGGCGCCAGCCATGCCATCTCCGCCAACGCAGACGACCTGATGGCGCAGATCTTCGACGCCACGGGCGGCATCGGCGTTGATCATGCGCTCGATACCACGGGCCTGCCCGCCGTCATTCAACAAGCAGTGGATGCGCTGGCGCCGCGCGGCACCTGCGGGATTGTCGGCGCTTCCGACCCCACGACCACGGTGGAGCTGAACCTGACCCATATGATGTCAGCGGGGCGTAGCCTGCGGGGCATTGTGGAAGGCGACTCGCTGCCCGATGTCTTTATACCGGCGCTGATTCGGCTGTATGAGCAGGGCCGCTTCCCCTTTGACCGGCTGGTGACCTTTTACGAGTTCGATCAGATCAACCAGGCAATCGACGATGCCGAGCATGGCCGGGTCATCAAGCCCATCGTGCACGCCTCTACTGCCTGAAGCGCGCTCGTTGATTACATTGCCACCGGATCACCATCTATCCGCCATTGACGTCTGCCAAGCCCGGCCTTGTACCGGGCGATGGCCTCCGTCAACAACGGACGTTATGACCAGGCCTTGGCATCGCTTATTTCCATGCACTTAAAGCAAAAAGAAGGTCGAGAGTACCGGGAACAGAATCAAAAGTGTCAGGCGCAACAGATCAGACACCACAAAGGGGGCCACCCCTTTAAATATCTCCCCCAGCCCCACGTGCGGCGCCATCGCCTTGATCACGAACACGTTCATCCCCACGGGCGGAGTCATTAGCCCCAGTTCCACCGTCAGGACGGTGATGATGCCGAACCACACCGGGTCGATACCCATGGCCTGGATGATGGGGTATACCACCGGCACGGTGATCACCAGCATGGCGATGGAGTCCATGAACATGCCCAGCACAAAGTAGAGCGCCAGAATGCATAGCACGACGACCAAGGGCGTCAAATCCATGCCGTAAAGCACGTCGGTAATCGAGAACGAGATACGCGATACCGAAATGAAATAGCCAAGCGTTTCGGCCCCTACCAGCATAAAGAAGACCACGGCAGAAAGCGCCAGTGTCTCCTGAAGACTGCGCCACAAGCCACTCAGGCGCATGCCTTTGGCCAGGGCATATAACAAGGTCGCGAAAGCGCCGACGCTGGCCCCTTCGGTGGGCGTAAAGGCGCCGAAATAGATACCCAGGATCATGATCAGGAAAACGCCAAAGAACGGCAGCAACCCCGTCAGCGAAGCGAGCTTGGTTTTCCAGGCGGTCGGCTCACCGGCCACGGCAAGTGAGGGACGCAGCCGCATCAGTACCGTGATGGTCAGCGCATACATGACCAGCCCCAGCAGGCCGGGAATCAGCCCGGCCATGAACATATCGCCAACGGACTGCTCGGTCAGTATGGCGTAGATAAGCAGCGCGATACTCGGCGGAATCATGATGCCCAGCGTGCCGCCTGCGGCCAGAGCACCTGTCGCCAAGCCGCGGTTGTAGCCATAACGCTCCATTTCCGGCAGCGCCACTCGAGTCATGGTGCTTGCTGTTGCCAGCGAGGAGCCGGAAATCGCCGAGAAGATACCGCAGGAACCCACCGCCGCGATGGCCAGGCCACCTTTCCAGCCGCCGCAGATGGTTCGCGTCGAATCAAACAGCTTACCGGCCATCCCCGAATGCGCGGCCAGCACCCCCATCAAGACAAACATGGGCACAGCACTGAAGCTGTAGTTCGAGAGCACTTCCACAGGCACTGTCTTCAGCTGGGCGATAGCCGCATCCCAACTGATGATCTGGGCAAACCCCGCCACGCCGACGATCAGCATCGTCAAGGCAACGGGCACACGCAGAATCATCAGTACCAATAACAGCCCCAGCCCCATGGCACCGATTACTTCACTCCCCATGGGCTGCCTCCTCTTCAACGCCAAACAGCATGCCCAACAGCGCATGGATCGCGCTGCGTATACCCAGCAATATGCTCAAGAAGGCCGCCAGATAGTAAACCGGCCCCATCGGGATACGCAGGTCTTGCGTTACCTCCCCATGGCGGGCCGCCGAGGCGGCGGAGTCCAGCAGGCCGAAGAATAGCACCAGACCAAGGACGGCAAACCCCAATAGATAAACGCCATGCAGCCGCGTTTTCAGCGTTGTCGGGAGGCCATGGGAGAAAGCCTCCACCACCACCTGGCTTTTCTCGACATTGGCCGCCATGGCGGCCAATAAAGAAAACAGCATCAGGTAGCTAACCAGCTCAACGCTGCCGCTCACACGAAACGCGATGGCCCCTTCGGTAAGCTTTGATAAATAACGCGTGGAAACATCCGCGATGGTCACTGCCAACAGGCTGATAAGCGCAACACCTGCGACCAGACGGCAAAACAGGGCCAGCCAATGGCTGGCCCTTGACAGGATTGACTGCATGACGGACTACCCCTGTTGGGTGGCACAGGACTCGCTGGCGTCAAGCGCGGCGTCGTAAACCTCTCGGCCTGGCAGGCCCCGCTCTTCAAGCTCGGTGAGATAGCTTTCGATACCGTCCTTGAGCGGCTTTTGCCAATCGGGATGATCCAGCGGATTGTCGATTTCGCGGATGGTGTGACCCGCGTCGGCCGCTTCCTGCTTGCCTTCAACGTCCAGGCGGTCAAATACTTCGCCCGCGTTCTCTGCCCACTTCATGCCCGCGTTATTGTTGATGACGGCTTGTTGCTCAGGCGTCAGGCTGTCGTAAGCGCGCTGATTCATGGTGGCGACGAAAATCAACGTGTAGAACGGCACCTCGGTGTGGTAGTTGACCAGCTCATTGATGCGGAAGCCTTTAAGGCCCTCCCAGGGGAAGCTAAGTCCATCGATAACGCCACGCTGCATGGACGTGTAGATATCCGGTGCCGGCATGCCGACCGGTTCGGCCCCCATATTGTCCAGCATCTGGCCCGCCACAGCCGTTGGTCGACGGATGCGCAGGCCTTCAAGGTCTTCTGGGCGCTGCACATCCGTATCGATGGTATGGATACCGCCTGGCCCGGTGGTGAACATGAACAGCGGGCGCGTGTCCTCATACTCACTATCCAGGTGGCCGTCGTCGTAAAGCGTTTGCAGCACGCAGGCTCCCTGGGTCGCGGTCGTCGCGACGCCTGGCAGTTCGACGATCTGCGACAGCGGGAAGCGTCCAGCGGTGTACCCCTGCGCGGTTGCGCCGATGTCCGCGATGCCGTTTGCGACAGCCTCATAAATGGCGTCTGGCTTGGCCAGGGTGCCGGAAGGGAACATTTCAACGGTTAGATCGCCGCCAGACGCTTCTTCGATGGTCTCGGCCCAGGCTTCAAAAATAGCTTCATTGATACCCGAGGCTCCAGGCCAGAAATGCGCCATACGCAGGGTCGTTTCTGCTTGCGCCGAGGCGGCTGTCACACCGGCGACGGCAGCTGCAAGCAAGCAGCGGGTGAGCATCGTTTTCATAGGGGCTCCAGGCATTTATTATTGGATTCATATCAGTTCGCATAGCGAATATTAGTTCGCCATATAACACTACGTTAGTCCACTATGGAGCGCGGGGCTAATCGACATTGGTCTATAGTCCGTCGAGCGCCTTAACAACGCCTGCGCACCGGATCGGCCCAGGCGCCTCCCATAGCAGAAAACCGCCTTCGCAGGCGCGAAGGCGGTTCACGATGCCAGATGACAATAAAGGCTACTGTGTCTGCTCGGTATACGTCTCTACCAGTCGCGTCGCCTCATCATAAAGCCGTTGGCCATCGAAGCCACGGCTCTCCATGTCGTCAATCCACTGGGCGGTGGCCGTTTCAGCAGCCGCCTGCCAGGATTGCAGCGAATCCTCGGTGATGTAGACCATGTTCCCCTCACCGCTTGCTTCAATGGCGTCAATCGCCTTCTCTTCTGCTTGATCCATGACCTGACCGATGCGCTGTGCTTCCGCAAGTCCGGCATTGTCGTCAATCACCTGCTGCAGCGCCGGCGAAAGCGCATCATAGCTAGCCTGGTTCATGGCCAGCACCATCATGGCCGTATATAGCCCATGTTCGCCCTCGAAAAAGGTGTGGTTCTGGGCAACGTCCAGCACGCCCAGCGCCGCCGCACTTTCAAACGGCAGCGCCAAGCCGTCGATCACTCCCCGGGAGATGGCTTCCGGAATTTGCGGCATTGGCATGCCCACCGCTTGCGCGCCCAGCAGCCCCAGATAGCGATTCATGGTCTTCGAAGGGGCACGAAGGGCCAGGCCATCGAGATCATCAGCACTTTCGATAGATACGTCCCTGGTATGCAGTTTGCCCGGCGTATGGGCAAAGACGGCGATCGGGTAGACACCCTCGAAGTCATCTTGCATATGCGTTGTCGCAAACTCATGGGCCGCCATGCTGGTGGCTTCCCCGGTGGTGGGCAGGAAGGGCTGGTCGAATGCCTCCGACTCGGGAAAGCGATTCGGCGTATAGCTCAACAAGGTCCAGGCAATGTCGACGACCCCGTCCTTGGCCTGGTCGTAAAGGGAGGGGGCCGACCCGCCCAGCTGCATGGCAGGGAATATTTCGACGTTGATGGCCCCGTCGGACTGCGCTTCGATTCGCTGTGCCCAGGGTTCCAGATACTCGGTCTGCACGGGGGTGGAAGGGGCGGCAAAGTGGTGCAGACGCAGGGTCACGGTGTCTTGGGCGTGGCCACCCGCGCTGATGAGCATGCCGCTGATCAACGCGAGGCTGGCGAGTGTGGGTTTTATTGTCATTGTAATGGACTCCTTATTGACGTCGCTTGCTTGCAGGACATGGTGTCCTGCACTTAGCTAAATAGGGTAATGGCGCGGACCAAGCTGCATGGTCATCCAGCGCAAGTCGGTGAATTCCTCGATCCCGGCCTTGCCGCCAAAGCGTCCATAGCCGCTCGATTTGACGCCGCCAAAGGGCATCTGCGGCTCGTCGTGCACGGTGGGCGCATTGATATGGCAAATACCCGACTCAATGCGTTGGGCAAACTGCATCGCCCGGGCGGTGTCGCGACTGAAGACGGCGGCGGAAAGGCCGTATTCGCTATCGTTCGCCACGCGCAGCGCGTCTTCCTCATCCTTGACGCGCATCAGCGCCACCACCGGGCCAAACGACTCTTCGCCATACAGACGCATCGCCTGGGTGACCCCATCGACCACGGTCGGCTGCATGATGACGCCTTCGGCCTTGCCGCCGCAGGCGAGGCGCGCGCCGTGCTGCCGGGCGTCGTCGATCAGGGCATTAAGTTTCTCGCCCGATTCGCGATTGATCAGCGTCCCCAGCGCATTGCCTTCTTCTTTCGGGTCACCCGCGCGCAGTGTTTCCGCCTTGCGAGCCAGTTTTTCGACGAAGGCGTCGGCGACCGCATCCACCACAATCAGTCGCTCGGTGGACATACAGATCTGGCCCTGATTGAAGAAGGCGCCAAAGGCGGCGGCCTCTACGGCAGCGTCAAGGTCGGCATCTTCCAGTACCACGAACGGCGCCTTGCCACCCAGTTCCAGCAGGACCGGCTTGAGATGGCGCGCCGCCTTTTCGGCAATGATCCGCCCCACCTCGGTCGAGCCGGTGAAATTGATACGCCGCACGGCTTGATGCTCGATCAGCGCATCGACGACCTCGGCGGCCTGCGGGGGCGCATTGGTCACCACATTAACGATGCCATCGCCCAGGCCCGCCTCGACCAGCACTTCCCCGATCAGATGGTGGGTCGCAGGGCACTGTTCGGAGGCCTTGAGGACGACCGTATTGCCGCACGCCAGCGGGGTGGCGATGGCACGGGTACCCAGTATGATGGGCGCGTTCCAGGGTGCAATGCCCACCACCACGCCACAGGGCACGCGCACGCCCATCGCCAGGTTGTCGGGCACGTTGGACGGGATGACCTCGCCATTCACTTGCGTGGTCAGCGACGCGGCCTCGCGCAGGATGCTGGCGGCCACCATGACGTTAAAGCCTGCCCAGCCTGGCGTGGCGCCGGTTTCCTCCACCATCCGTTCGATGAAATCGGCTTGGCGTGCCTCCATGGCATCGGCCGCCTTGAGCAGCTTGGCGCGCCTTTCGCCGGGCCCCGTTCTTGACCAGGCAGGGAAGGCGTTCGCGGCGGCGTCTGCGGCCCGTGCCGCATCGGCGGCAGAGGCCGCCGCGGCCTGGGTGACGACATCACCGGTCAGCGGATTGGCCCGCGTAAAGTTCGCGCATTGTTCAGCGGCACACCGCTCACCGCCAATTAACAGTTCAAGATCCATGGCAACCTCTCGTTTACTTCATTGTCGGTTGTTGTCGGGATTAACGGTGATAACTCTCAAGCCCCGGCTTGATGCTCTTTTCGTCGAGGAACTGCTTCAGCCCTTGCTCACGCCCCTGTTCCGGATCGAGCTGCTGCGCCTGGTCAAGCTTGGCGTAGAGGTACTCTTCATTCTGCTCCCAGGTCAGTTCGCGGCACATCTTGAAGCCGATCTTGGCCGCACGCATCACCACCGGATTCTTGTCACGCAGCGTGGTCGCCAGCTCCCGGGTGGCGTCACGCAGCTCGGCCAGCGGCACACTTTTATTCACCAGCCCCATCTTGGCCGCCTCGGGCCCGGTAAACGTTTCCCCGGTCATGATGTAGTAGAGCGCTTCACGATGGCCCACGGTGTCAGCCATGGCTTTGCTGACCAGATTGCCTGGGGGAATACCCCAGTTGATTTCGGAAAGGCCGAACACCGACTCGTCGGCGGCAATCGCCAGGTCGCAGGCCACCAGGGGCGAGAAGGCCCCGCCAAAGCACCAGCCATTGACCATGGCGATAGTGGGCTTGGCGTAGTGGCGCAGCAGCTTCCACTGCCAGGTAGAGGCGTCACGGCGCACCTTGACCTGCACGATCTCGGGGCTGGCGTCGATCTCGCGGAAGTACTCCTTGAGATCCATGCCGGCAGAAAAGGATTCGCCCTCGCCACTCAGCACCAGTACGTGGGCCTCTTGATCCAGTTCGATGGTCTCCAGCACATCGATCATTTCACGGTTGAGCGTCGGGCTCATGGCGTTGCGCTTTTCAGGGCGATTCAACGTCACCCAGGCAATGCCCTCTTCGACGTTAACCTTCACGGTTTGCCAGCGATCTTGGTAATGACTCATCTCTTGCTCCTCGGGTTTATCGAACGACTTACAACGTTACTTATCAAAAACGATCGTTTAACAATTTGTTCAGCGCTGAACGTCTCGATTAGCTATCTCCTCGCCATCAAGTGGGCGTTAATCTTGGCTGGATCGCGACGTGGTTCATGTCTTACCTCTGGCTCAGTTGATCAAGTAGACGAAGCCAAGCGTGATGGCGGGGAAGAACACCAGCAGAATGATGCGGATCAGGTCAGCGACCAGGAAAGGCAGGATGCCTTTAAAGGTTTCCGTCAAGGGAATGCGCGGCGCCATGGAGTGGATGATGAAGATGTTCAGCCCCACCGGCGGCGTGATCATGCCAACCTCGACGACCACCAGCGCCAGGATACCGAACCAGATCGCCACATCCGTGGCGGGCAAGCCGAAGTCCATACCCATGATGATGGGCAGAAAGATGGGCACGGTGAGCAATATCATCGACAGGCTGTCCATGAAGCAGCCGAGCACCAGATAACATAACAAGATGCCGGCCAGCACCACCCAGGGACTGATCTCGAGGCCTACGATCCAGCCAGCCGTGATTTGCGGCAGCTGAGTCAGGGCAAGGAAGCTGTTGAAAACGCTGGCACCGAGCACGATGAAGAAGATCATTGCCGAGGTCACGGCAGTGTCGAGCACGCAGTCGCGAAGCCCGCTCCAGCGCAGCCCGCCGCGGGTCATCGCCAGAATCCCCGTGGCGACCGCGCCTACGGCTGCCGCTTCGGTGGGGGTAAAGACACCGGTATAGATGCCCCCGATGACCACGATAAAAATGGCGGCACCAGGCCATACTTCCAGTAGCGAGCGCCAGCGCGCTCCCCGGGATGATTTCGCCTTATTCGGCGCACTACTCGGGAAGAGCCGCACGTATAGCGAGATGGCCAGCATATAGCTGAATACCGCCAGCAGCCCCGGCACCAGCGCGGCGGCAAACATTTCGTTAATGTTCTGTTCAGCCAGAATCGCATAGATGACCAGCACCACAGAGGGGGGAATCAGGATCCCGAGCGTGCCACCCGCCGCTAGCGCACCGGTCGCCAGGCTACCGCGATATCCCTGGCGCTCCATTTCAGGCAGTGCCACCTGTGTCATGGTCGCCGCCGTGGCCAGCGAAGAGCCGCAAATGGCGCCAAAAGCGCCGCAGGCGCCAATCGTGGACATCGCCAGCCCACCGCGACGGTGTCCCAGCCAATCGTTGGCGGCCTGGAACATGGCCCGGGAAAGCCCGGCTCTCGCCGCAAACTGCCCCATGAGCAGGAAAAGCGGAATGATGGATAGCGTATGACTGGAAAAGTGTTCGTAAGGGAGCGTCTTCAAGCCATTCAAGATGCCCATCGGCCCGGTGATGAGCATCATGCCTAGCGCACCAACGACCAGCATGGCCAAGCCAATCGGAATACGTGAAGCCATCATGAACAGCAGGACAATAAAACCACCTGCGCCCAGGGTAAGCGGTGTCATCACAGGTCTCCTTGGTCGGCACTGTCTTGCGTCGGGGCCTGTGACCTGGGCTCGTACGCTAACGCATCGGTGGCGCGACACAGACAAACCGCCGTCAACAATGCCAGGCCCACGATGCCGCCGATGTACCCCCACCAGAGCGGTATATCCAGCAGCATGCTGGTTTCCATATAGCGACGTTTATCCAACAGGCCGTGGTAGAGGCGCCAGGTCATTACGCCCGAGACCACCAGAAAGAGGGTCTCGGCGACAACGGCGAGCCCGCGCTGAATAATGGTCGGCGCATGCATCACCACCAGGTCCACCGTGACGTGACCGCCGCGCAGATGGCAGTAGGGCAGGAACAGGAACACCGCGATGGCGGTCCCCATCTCCACCAACTCGTAATTCCCCGTGATGGGGCCCATCCAGTCCAGTAAAGACAGATCGCTAAGGACAGGCGCGCTTGCCAGCCACCGACCCAGGATGCTGACGACGGTGATGATCGCGAGCGCCGCCACTAGCAGGCCGCCGCTTATCGCGGCCACCCGACAGAGCGTCTCGAGGCTGCGGCGCATCAGTGCAGTGCCGGTTTTCGGTACCGTCGCTAAACTGCTCATTGTCTTGTCTCTTTGTTATATGAATTCGCCGTCTGGCGTAGCGCATGGCATCGTTTCTTGCTTGGTCAGGACGCCACCCTGGATACGGAAACTCCCATGACATGCACAACCGGGATCGCCGACACCAAACTAGTTATCAACTATAAGTAATTTTCTTTTAGACAGCATGCAAGCGGCGTTATTAAAAATACGACTAAAGCATTATTCGTCGGCGGTGTCCGGCGCATAGATTTTTACCAGCAGAGACAGCAATTGACGCCGCTCAATCTCACTAAGTGATTGAGTTGCCTGAATATCGCTTTGTTCAGCCAACGCTTTCAGCTGCTCGGTCAACGCCTCGCCCTTTTTGCTGAGGAAAATCCCGTGGGAGCGCTTATCACGCTTGCAGCGTACCCGCAACGCCAGCCCTCTTTCCTCCAGGTGATTGATAAGGCTAACGATTCTGGGCGGATCAATGTCCAGTATCTTGGCCAGGTTCGTTTGGGTTATCCCCGGATATCCTTCAATCACTACCAGCGAAGAGAACTGGGCCGGACGTATTTCATACGCCTGCATGGCTTCGTTGAAATGCTTGAAAACCGTCAGCTGGGCTCTTCTCAAGGCATAACCCAGGCGGTTTTCAAGCGCCAGTCCAGCAACAGACGTCGGCTCTTTATCATCGGGCTCGACCTGGTGAACAGATGCGCTCTTCTTGGATATGGTCATGAAAATAATTCCCGTCTCGAGTGAGTTAGATACAACCAAGGTCTTATACTGGCATCCTAGCCAACTATCTAGTTAACAACTATAACTATATGCGCCAGCATGACAGCACACAATAAAACCAAGAGTTTTCGCTATGGAGCCACGAATGTCACCCCCCTCCCCCGCGTCGCCCAGCCACTCGCAACACGCTCAAGACCATCGACTGCAGGGTGGCGACGTACCTGACTACCCCCGCGCCATGACCCAACGCCTCGTACACTGGGCCAGTGAAACACCGCAGCAAACGTTTCTGGCGGAGCGAGTGGATGGACCGCAGAAGTGGCGAACGCTGACGTTTGGCGATGCGATGGCCCGGGTGACCTGCCTGGCACAGGCATTGCTCGATCACGGCTTGTCAGCGGAACGTCCGCTGATGGTGCTGTCTGGCAATAGCATTGACCATGCCCTGCTCGCCTGTGCCGCCATGCATGTCGGCATTCCCTACGTGCCGGTCTCGCCTTCTTACGCGCTGCTGTCCGAAGACTTCGTCAAGCTGCGGCATGTGATGGCGCTGGTGACACCGGGCATGGTTTTTGTCGATAACGAGTCGCGCTTTAGCCAGGCGCTGGCGGCCGTTTGCGACGACAACATTACCTGCGTGGCCAGCGCGCCGGCTCAACGGTCCCTGGCGCTCGCGTCACTCGCCGCGACACCGGCAAGCGCCGCAGTTGACGCCGCCCACGTCTGCGTAACGCCTGACAGTGTCGCCAAGTTACTGTTTACCTCAGGATCGACGGGCATGCCCAAGGCGGTGATTAACACCCACCGCATGCTGTGCAGCAATCAAGCCATGCTGACGAAGCGACTGGGCTTTCTGGAGCAACGCAAACCCGTGCTGGTCGACTGGCTGCCCTGGCACCATACCTTCGGCGGCAATACCATTCTGGGAATGGCGATTCACAACGGCGGCACTTTATACATTGATGACGGCAACCCCACGGCCCAGGGAGTTCGTCGTACCGCCGAGAACCTGCGCGAGGTTTCACCCACGTTTTATTGCAACGTCCCCAAGGGGTTCGAGGCGCTGGTCGAACACTTACGCGACGACGACACGCTGCGCGCCGCCTTCTTCCGCCACCTGGAAATGATGCACTTCGGCGGCGCCGTGCTGCCCGGGCATGTGCGAACCGCCCTGGAAACCCTGGGACGACAGAGCCGTGGCGCCCCTGTGCCCATGTTAAGCGGCCTGGGCTCCACGGAAGCGTGCCTGGCCTTCTGCACCGACGACCCTGGCGACATACCGGGGCTGATAGGCGTGCCCGTTCCCGGCATGACGCTCAAGCTGGTGGCCACGGACGATAAATGGGAAGCGCGTCTCAAGGGCCTCAACGTCACGCCGGGCTACTGGCGGGATGCCCAGCGGACGCACGAGGCGTTTGACGACGAAGGGTTCTACTGCACCGGCGACGCCATGCGCCTGCTTGACCCCGACCACCCGGAGCGGGGGCTGCTGTTCGACGGTCGACTCAGCGAGAACTTCAAGCTGGTCACCGGCACCTGGGTCAATGTGGGCACGCTACGCCTCCACCTTGTCGAGCACTTTGCCCCTCTGGTACAGGACATCGTGGTGGTTGGCGAAGGGCGCGACTACCTAACCGGATTCGTCGTCTTGAATCTGCCAGCCTGCCAACAGCACCTTGGCCAGGCAAGCGCTTCCCTCGAGGCGCTCGCCACGAACCCCGAGCTGCACCAATGGTTCGCCGAACGCCTGGCCGCGCATGGTCACGGCCAGTCAAGCTCCATGCGGCTGGATCGCCTGCTCCTGCTGGATCAGCCGCTCTCCGCCGACCAGGGCGAAGTCACCGACAAAGGGTCGGTGAATCAGCGGCTGGTTCGCGAGCGCTACCCAAACCTCGTAGCCTGCCTCTACGCCGAGCCGCCTCGGGATGCACGCATTGTGCTGCCCGCCAGCTGAGCACCTAGACACCGACCCCCGGGTTACCCAGTGGAGCACAGGACCCGCTCGAGGCTGCTCCCGAGACCACGTTGGGAGCATACTCATGACACGCGGCCACTACGCGGCATTTGAAGACATCCACCTGGTTGCCGCCTTCCGCACGCCGTTTACCGACCTGAACGGTGCGTTAGGCGCCAATTCACCCACCGACCTTGGTATCAAGGTGGCCCGGGAGGTGCTGGCCGCATGCGGCACGTCTCCCGCAGATGTGGATTCCGTCATCGCAGGCTCAGTGGCACAAGCCAGTGTCGACGCCTACTTACTCCCCCGCCATATTGGGCTGTATGCGGGGGTGCCCCAGGAGGTACCTGCCCTGCATGCGCAACGCGTCTGCGGCACCGGGTTTGAACTGCTGAAACAGGCCGCGGAACAAATTGCCCTTGGCCAGGCCACACGCGTGCTGTGTGTCGGCACGGAATCCATGACCCGCAACCCGATTGTCGCTTATACCCACCGAGGAGGCTTCAAGTTGGGTGAACAGGTGGCCTTCAAGGACTTCCTGTGGGAAGCGCTCATGGATCCGGCGCCTGGTGTATCCATGATTCAGACCGCCGATAAGCTGGCGCAGCGCTATGCCATCACCCGTGAGCAGGTAGACGTCTATGCCGAGCGCAGCTTCGCCCGCGCGGTCGACGCCCAGGCGCAAGGGATTTTCTCTGCGGAGATCGTAGCGGTTGGCAACGAAACCTTCTCCCTGCCTGGCTATTATGACCGGGGCATACGCCTCCCCCGCAAGATCAACCGCGTGGACCAGGATACGCATATCCGGCCTTCGCCTCGGAGCGTATTGAACCCGTTACCGTCGGTATACGACGACGGCGTACAAACCGCAGGCAACAGCGCCGCCGTGGTCGATGGTGCCGCAGCGGCACTGGTGATGGCGGGCTCGCAAATGGGCACGCCATCTCTGGCACGCCTGTGCGCCACCGCCGTGGTCGGCGTAGCCCCCGAGCTCATGGGTATCGGGCCCGCCCCCGCCATTCGGCTGCTGCTGGAACGCAGCGGCCTCACGCTCGACGATATTGACTGCCTTGAGATCAATGAGGCTCAGGGTGCACAGGTGCTTGCCGTCGCCCGCGAGCTGGATCTCGACCTCACCAAGCTCAACGTCCATGGCGGCGCCATCGCCATTGGCCATCCGTTGGCCGCGACCGGCCTGCGTCTCGCAATGACGCTCGCTCGCCAGCTCAAACGCGATGGGATGCGCTATGGCATCGCCGCCGCCTGCATCGGGGGCGGACAAGGGATGGCCATACTGCTCGAGCACACGCCCGAATAAGCCTTGGGCTCACGGCGACCATCAAGCGACTGAGCGGCTGCGTAGCAAAGCCTTCCCGCTGGCCCTGCACACATGCACAAAAAAGGCTGGCAAAGCGCCAGCCCAAAACGTGATCAAAACAGCGGTACATCACTGACACCTTCACATCACTGCAAAGCGTAAATCGCTAGAACTGGAAGGTGGCACTTGCCTGCAGTCGGCTTGCATCATTGGCATCACCGTTCACCTGCTCGATATCGGCATGCTGGTATTCGAGACCGACCGCCATGCGTTCGGTGACGTCCCAAATGACGTTGGCAAACGCGTAGTCAAGGGTTTCGAAATGATCGCCATAGCCAGACGGCAGATCCTGCTCCAGGCGCGAAACGCCGGCGGAACTGAACCAGCTGTCCGTCCAGTAATGATTGAGCGACAGACCAAACGCCTGGGTTTCGATCGTTTCGATGTCAGTACCCTCCACATACACGTCCGGGGCATTACGGTGACCCACATTACCGGGATTCCCCATATAGTTACCGATGCCCTCGCCGAAGGTAGCGCTGCCCCGCAAGCTGGTCGTCGAGCTGAAGGGCATATTGAACTGCGCCTGAACCCCATAGCCAGTGGCGTCGTCATCGATGGTGTTGGTGATGTTATTGGTCGACAGTTGACGCGCGATCCCCGACAGGGCAAACAGGCGCTTGTATTCATAGCGCAGCGTCAAGTCGGGCAGTTGGCTCTCGCCATCGGCAACGTCGGCGTCATTGCGAGCAATGACGGTGGTGGGATTTTCCAGGGCAGCCGAAAACGTACCGTCGCCCACCGGCTGCGTATAGCGTAACTGCGCCTGCCGCTCGAAGGCGTAGCCCTTGGGGTCGCCTAACGCCAGCGTACGCGTACCGCCCACGAAGCTCATGAAGTTTGACCATGTCTGCCCGGCTAGAAAGCCATTGAGCTCCCCGTAGGCATGGCGCAGGCCAAATTTGCCGTCGGGGACAAAGTGCCCCTCGAAGTAAGTCGATAGACGCCCATAGTCGGTTTGGGTCTGCGTACGAAAATTCAGGCGTGACTCATAGGCCGTAAAGCTGGTGCGACCATCGGTCTTGTTGCCCGGGTTCATGACCGCGTAAGGGTTGGTCGATGTGCCCAGGTCGTAATCGAAGTCGTAAAAGGCATCAAGCTTGACGTACCCGCCGAAGGCGATATCTGTTTGCGTGCCGGGAATATTGATCGTCGACCGATGGTTCCAGGGCGGGCCTACGCGGCTTGGCTCACCGGTTACCACGGGTTGCCCTGCTTCCACTACGTCAAAGGCATGGGCCTGAGCAGCAAAAGCACAGGGTGTCAGAAGGGCGCATGCAACAAAACGGTTCATTTTCATTGTTGATCTCTGCTTTTAGTGTCGAGTCTAATTGTATTTGTTCTCAATGCGAACGCTGATCCGCATTACGTACTAAAGCTGCAAAAAAAACCTCCACCTGTCAATTAAGGCGGAGGTCTTATCTGATTGAGATAATCCAAACTATTGATTAAATAGAATTTTAAATATTTTATACTTTGGTTTAATTACACATTGAAACTAAATGACTCTTCGCTTCAGGGGTTATCAGCCAGCAGCTCGGGATAACGCAGCCCAATCAGCGCGTGCTCACGCATCAACATTTCCGCACGGGCACCCTCCCCTGACTTAAGCGACTGAAATATAAGCTCATGGTGAAACTGGGCCAGCTGCAGTTTCTTGAACTCTCGCGCCAAATCCTCGCTATCGATAATGATGGAGTCGGCGGCAGCAAAAGGAAGATGGTTATTTCGCGAAATGGCATCGGCCACCACACGGCTATCGGCAGCCCCCACAATGCTGCCATGGAAGTGTGAATTGATATCGCTCCATTGATTGATATCGGCTTCCAACAGGTACCCTTTATCCAGTAGCCGCCTGCCTTTTTGGATCCAAAAACCCAGTGACTCGGCCACATCTTGCGGCATGCCCCGCTCCGCCAGGCGTCGGGCGGCCAGCCCCTCCAACACCCCGCGAACCTCAACGGCGCAGTGAACATCGGCCTGAGTAAACTCACGCACCATAAATCCCCGCTTGCCCGCACGCTGGAGCAATCCCTCCTGCTCCAGCGTGCGAAACGCCAGGCGCACCGGCGTTCTTGAAACACCGAACTGCTCGGCTACCGCCTCTTCCCCAAGACGCTCTCCTGGGTGGTAGTGGCCCGCACCTATCAGCTTGCGGAGCCGACTGACCAGGCTTTTATCGTCGTCACTCATGTGGTTTTTCTCTCATATCAACAAGTTTTAGCGACCCGTTAGCGCACGCTACGAAAGTATAGGTTGACGGTAAAAACCCTTCTAGCCTTTACTTTGGATCCAATAACAATGATTCAAATACCCATCAACAATACCAAGAAGGAGTTGACCGTGACACAACAAGCCCCCTACCCAATGAACACATGGTACGTCGCCTGCACCCCTGATGAGCTTACCAACAAGCCGCTCGGGCGAACTATTTGCAATAAGCAACTAGTTTTCTTCCGCGGCGATGAAGGTCGCGTTGCTGCCGTGGAGGACTTCTGTCCTCATCGCGGCGCTCCACTCTCACTGGGCTTTGTCCGTGATGGCAAGCTGGTGTGCGGTTACCACGGCCTCGAGATGAACTGCAGCGGCAAATGCGACAGCATGCCCGGTCAGCGGGTTCGCGGCTTTCCAAGCAACCGCGCCTATCCCGTTGAAGAACGTCATGGCTTTATCTGGATCTGGCCGGGCGACCCCGAAAAGGCTGACGCTGATCTGATTCCCGAGCTGCACTGGGCCAATAATCCCGACTGGGCTTATGGCGGCGGCCTTTACCATATTCAGTGTGAATATCGCCTGATGATCGACAACCTCATGGACCTTACTCATGAGACCTATGTGCATGCCTCCAGCATTGGCCAACCCGAGATAGAAGAGGCGGCGCCGGACACAACGGTAAACGGCGATGAAGTGGTCACCAGCCGTGAAATGGAAAACATACCCGCGCCGCCTTTCTGGCAGGCCGCCCTCAAGGGGAACGGGCTGGCTGACGATGTGCCCGTAGACCGCTGGCAGATCTGCCGCTTTACCCCACCCAGCCATGTGTTAATCGACGTCGGCGTAGCCCACGCAGGCAATGGCGGGGCCAACGCACCGGCCAATGTCAAAGCCTCAAGTATCGTGGTCGACTTTATCACCCCGGAGACCGATACCTCTATCTGGTACTTCTGGGGCATGGCTCGCAACTTCAAGCCGGAAGACCAAGCGCTTACCGATAAGATTCGCGAGGGTCAGGGCAAGATCTTCGAAGAGGATCTTGAGATGCTCGAGGCACAGCAGCGCAACCTGCTGCTCTACCCCGACCGCCAACTGCTGAAACTCAATATTGACGGTGGGGGCGTACAAGCGCGCCGCATTATTGATCGCATCTTAAAAGAGGAGCAGGCCGAGCAACCCCAGGAGGCAACGGCATGAGCCACCCCTCTCTATCGCTTATTGTCGAGGTAAAAGCTCGCCATGAGGAGGCGCTGGGCATCGCCACCTTCGAGCTTGCCGACCCTCATGGCCGTCCGCTTCCGCCCTTTAGCGCAGGCGCTCATATCGACGTGCAGGTCAAGGAGGGCGTGATACGACAGTACTCGCTGTGCAATCACTCGGAGGAACGGGATCGCTACTTGATCGGCGTATTGCGAGACGAAGCCTCCCGAGGAGGCTCCGTCGCCATGCACGATGAGGTGAAAGAGGGCGACCTCCTGCTCATCAGCGCCCCTAAAAACCACTTCCCGCTCAAGCCAGCTAAGCGAACGTATCTGCTGGCGGGCGGGATTGGCATCACCCCGTTGCTGTGCATGGCAGAACGGCTGGCGCGCACCGAGACAGACTTCGCACTGCACTACTGTGCACGCTCCGCCGAGCGCATGGCCTTTCGCGAGCGTATCGAGGCATCAAGTTTTGCCGATAAAGCGCACTTCTACCTGGACGATGACACCGCGTCCCCAGCCCTCGACCTGGAAAAACTGCTCGGTGAGCCAGACGCTGATGCCCAGGTCTATGTCTGCGGCCCTGGCGGCTTTATCGACGCCGTCATCTCGACGGGTAAACGGTGTGGCTGGCCAGACGAGCAGCTGCACACCGAGTACTTTGCCGGTGCGGAGACCACCTCAGAAGACGACGGCAGCTTCGAGGTACGCATTGCCAGCAGCGGCGCGGCCTTTACCATCCCCGCCGATAAAACCGTCCACCAGGTGCTGGCTGAAAATGGCATCGAAATCATGGTGTCCTGCGAGCAGGGGGTCTGCGGCACCTGCCTGACCGGTGTGCTTGAAGGCGAACCCGACCACCGGGATCTATACCTGGAGGACGATGAACACGCGGCCAACGATCAGTTCACACCCTGTTGCTCCAGAGCCAAGAGCAAAACGCTTGTGCTGGATCTCTAAGCCACCATAAAAGCCGTCTCAAAAACCATCTCAAGAACAATCACAACAACGTACTCCCGTTGACTAGATATGAGGATAACGACAATGAAAAAACAGTCCCGCCCCCTGGCCAAGGCAACTCTGTTTGGCGTACTCGCCGCGTCACTTGCCGCCTCCACCGTGGAGGCCAGTACCACCCTCAGAGTGGCACACGTCTGGCCGGGCGGCTCCATGATCGACCGCGAGCTGTTTCAGGCCTGGGCGGAAAGCGTCGAAGAGGCTTCCGACGGTGAGTTGAGCGTGGAAATTTTCCCCAGCCAGACCCTCGCCAAATCTGACAAGACCTATGAAAGCGCCGTGATGGGCATCGCTGATATTGGCGCTTCCGCCCAAGGGTACACGGCAGGCCGCTTTCCTCTGACCCAGGTCGTTGAGCTGCCGGGGGTATCATCAAGTGCCCGCCAGGGTGCCTGTATCCTTCAATCACTTTACGACCAAGGCCACTTTGAGGAGGAGTACGCCGACACGCGCCCTCTGTTCCTGTTCACGACCGGCCCAGGTTATCTGCATACCAAGGATCAACGGATTGAAACACCGGCAGACCTTGAGGGGCTTCGCTTACGCCGCCCTACGCCGGTGGTGGGTGACATGTTCGAACGCCTGGGCGCCCAGGCGGTGGGTATGCCAGCGCCAGATGTGTTTACCGCCATGCAGCGTGGCGTCGTCGACGGCCTCAGCTTCAACTGGGAAGGCATGAAGACCTTCCGGCTGAACGAACTGGCGCAGTACCATACCGAAGTTCCTCTCTATGACCTTTCGCTGTTCGCCACCATGAGCCAGCGCAGCTACGACCGCCTGCCAGCTGATTTGCAGCAGGTGATCGATGACCACAGCGGGTTGGAGTGGTCGCTTCGCGCGGCGGAAGTTTACGACGAGATGATACGCCAAGGGCGCGAAGAAGCCGCCGAGGCAGGGCATGAGTTCGTCGTCATCGAAGACGCGCTGGAAGACCCTGAATGGGGCCCGGTGCTGCAGCAAACCATTGATGACTACCTGGAAGACATTGGCGGCGCTGCCAACGACATCTACAACGCCGCAATGGAGTTAAAGCAAAGCTGCTCTGCGTAACGTAACAATAGAGGGCGTCTTCCTTATTTCCAGACTGAAAAGGGCAGCCATTTGGCTGCCCTCATCGTTGCATGCACCTCAGGCATGTATCAAAAATCAAAAAATACCGTCTCGCCTTCGCCCTGCAGGCGGATATCAAAGCGATAACGCACCTTGCCGTCCACCTCTTCGCGCCTGGCGATCAGGGTCTGGCGGCGCGTCGGCGATTCGATACGCGTAAGCACCGGGCACTGGGCGTTCGCTTCAACCTCATCATCGAAGTAAAGCCGTGTTTGCAGGTGAATATTGATCCCCCGGGCAAAGACCGCCAGGTTAATGTGCGGCGCCATCAGTTGCCCGCTGGGGTGTTTCACCGCGCCGGGCTTGATGGTGGTCAGCGACCACTCGCTGCCGTGATCAAAGGTGGTAGCGGTCCGGCCGAAGCTGTTGAACGGCTTGCCGAGGTCGTAATCGGTCTGGTAGTTGCCGTTGGCATCGGCCTGCCAGGCTTCTAGAAACGCATCGCGCACCAGGTCACCATTGCCGTCGATCACGGTGCCCACGATCTCGATAGGCTCACCCTCGGCGTCGGGCTTGGCCATCTCGTTCCAGATCTCTTCATCCCGTACGGGGTTACCGGCTGCGGCGAGCGCCAGACCAATATGCACATAGGGGCCGGCGGTTTGCGACGCCGTTTCGCGCAGCATCAGCTCGCTGGCTGGCTGGGTGTTGGGTTGAATAGCGGGTTGTTGCATGATGATCCCCCTGGCCTTACTGGTTTTCGAAGTAAGTTTGCAGCTCGCCGCGCACCACGATGTCAAAGCGATAGGCAAGGCAGTCCATCGGTTTACTGTGCGCCATATCGAGTCGGCCGATCATGGTGTCCACTGCCTCAGGATCGCTGAGCGTATGCACAATGGGGCAAAGCGGAATCAGCGGATCACCTTCAAAATACATCTGCGTAATCAAACGAGTAGAGATTGAAGGCCCGGTCACCGAGACATGGATATGGGCCGGGCGCCAGCTATTCACATCGTTGGGCCAGGGATAGGGGCCGGGCTTGATGGTGCGGAAACGGTAAAAACCCTGATCGTCGGTCAAGCAGCGCCCGACACCGCCGAAATGGGGATCCAAAGGCGCCAGATAGGCGTCCTTTTTATGCCGATAGCGGCCGCCGGCATTGGCCTGCCACATCTCGACCAGGGTATGCGGCACGGGCTTGCCGAACTGATCGACGACGCGACCATGCATGATGATTCGCTCCCCCTGGGGCAGCCCCTCCCCCTGGGAAAAGTTCATCAGCAGGTCGTTATCGTGGGGCCCCATGCGCAGATGGCTGAAATCGGGGCCAGTCAGTTCAGACACGGTGGGTTGCTGCATGCTCACCAGCGCCTGCTGCGGCGAGCGTGGCACCGAGGTTTTATAGCCCGGGGCATAGGCAGGCGGATGCCAATCTCGGTCACGTGCTACAAAGCGTTTGTTGTCGTGGCTCATCACCCTTACCTCTCGTTCGTTAACATGTCTCGCCTATTCACCCCAACCCAACTCTTTAGCGAGGGCAAAGGCGTGATTGGCGGCTGGCACGCCGCCGTAAATCGCCACGTGCATCAGCACCTGGCGCAACTCCGCCTCCGTTAGGCCAATACGCTGGGCGGTTTTCAAGTGCAGTGTGAGCTCTTCGCGCCCTAGCGCGGCAAGAATCCCGGTGGTGATCATGCTGCGCTCACGGCGGGTTAAATCATCGTTGCTCCACAGCTCGCCCCAGGCCAGGCGGGTAATCATCTGATGGAAGGGGGCATCCAGGCTGTTCGCATTGGCGGTGGAACGCTCAACGTGTGCGTCGCCCAACACCTGCTTGCGGGTTTCCAGGCCGGTCGCGTACGCCACGCCATGGTTGGCCACGTCGCCCAGATCCGTGGCCAGCACCCCGAGGAGCTTTTGCGCGAACAGCGCCGGGGCTTCTACCGAGGGTACATGGCCGACACTGTCAAAAATCTCCAGCGGTGCGTCATCGAGCTCTGCCGCCAGGGCTTCCAGCGTCGCGGGCGGCGTGGCCAGATCTTCGCTTCCGCCAAACAGCTGTACTTTGACCTTATTAGGAACGACCTTATGAAGGGCGCTCTTACCCGAGAGCTTCCCAGTGAACGTATCGCGGCCAAGCATCTCACACAGCTGAGCGTAGGACTCATCGTCGCCACGGCCCATCTGGGTGCACCAGCCGGTTTTCAAAGCGGGGCTTGCCTCAAACGCCGTCGGGGCAAACCAGCGCGGCACGATTTCTTCAGACAGCGCCGCCAGGCCCTCCTGGCGCACGCGGCCTGCACGGGTGTTCCATAGTTCCGGGTTGCCGATCACCGCGCCGGTGTTGGTCAGCGTCGCGGAGAGCAGGCGGTCGCCATGCGCAGCAATCAACTGCTGGCCGACGACACCGCCAATGGAGGTACCGGCAAAGTGAAAGCGCTCAGCGCCCGCCAGCTCTGCCAATGCCAGCGCCTCAGCGGCTAAATCAGCGGGCGTGATCTGCTCGTCGCTGACCGCCTGGCTGGCACCGTGACCGGGCAGATCCCAGGTCAGCACCCGGTAGCGGGACAGCAGCGCGGGAATCACGTCGTCCCATACCGCCTGGCTCATGCCCAGCGGGTGTGCCAGCACAACCAGCGGGTTTACGTCTGCGCCGAGCAGCCGGTACGCGACGCTGCGGCCATTGATGCTATGAAATGCCATGACGGTCTCCGTTAAACGCGTTCAATCAACGTCGCGATACCCTGACCCACACCTACGCACATGGTGCACAGCGCATAGCGCTTGCCGCTGTTTTGCAGCTCATGGGCGGCGGTCAGCAATAGGCGGGCTCCGGACATGCCCAGCGGGTGCCCCAAGGCAATCGCGCCGCCGTTCGGGTTGACGCGAGGATCATCGTCGGCCAGCCCCAGGTCGCGCATACACGCCAGTGCCTGGGCGGCAAAAGCTTCGTTGAGTTCGATAATATCGATGTCATCGAGGCGTACACCGGTGCGTTCCAGCAGTCGGTTGACGGCCGGAACCGGCCCGTAGCCCATGATGCGCGGCTCGACGCCTGCCGTGGCCATGCCGATGATTCTGGCCATCGGGGCAAGGCCGTGCTGTTTGACCGCCGCGCCGCTGGCCACCAGCATGGCGGCGGCGCCGTCGTTGACGCCCGAGGCGTTACCCGCCGTGACACTGCCTCCATCGCGGAAGGGCGTGGGCAGGCCAGCGAGTTTCTCGAACGTGGTTTCCCGCAGATGCTCGTCCTGATCGAAGATCAGCGGTTCCTGCTTGCGGCGGGGGATCTCGATGGCAGTAATTTCCTGCGCGAAACGTCCGCCCTGTTGTGCCGCGGCGGCTTTCTGCTGGGAGCGCAGTGCAAAGGCGTCCTGGTCTTCCCGGGAAATGTCGAACTGCTCGGCGACGTTCTCGGCGGTCTCCGGCATGGACTCGACGCCGAAGGCGTTCTTCATCAGCGGGTTGATGAAGCGCCAGCCGATGGTGGTGTCTTCAATCTTCTGTCCTCGGGCAAAGGCGCTATCGGCCTTGCCCATGACGTAGGGCGCGCGGGACATGGACTCCACGCCGCCTGCCAGCGTCAGCCCCATCTCACCGGCTTTAATGGCGCGAAACGCGGTACCCACCGCGTCCATCCCCGAGCCGCACAGGCGGTTCATGGTGGTACCGGGCACCGAGGCAGGAATGCCCGCCAGCAGCGACGACATCCGCGCCACGTTGCGGTTATCTTCACCGGCCTGGTTGGCACAGCCCATGAAGACTTCTTCGATCGCTGCGGGATCGAGAGTCGGCGCTTCCGCCAGTACGGCCTTGAAAATCGTCGCGGCAAAATCATCCGGGCGCACGCTGGCAAGCGTACCGCCAAAGCGACCGACAGCCGTACGACGCGGGTGACAGAGATAGACGTCGTTCATTTCGACATTGCTCATGACAAGCTCCTTATTCGCCCCCGTGGGCCCGCTCGGTGCGTGCTTTGAGCTCACGCAAGATCTCAAGCTCGTTGTCGCTGGGTTCTGGCGTGCTTGCGAGCTGTTCGGCAAAGCGCACTTCCCAGCCGGTGGCGTCAATCACGTCTTCACGGCTGACGCCTGGGTGCAGTGACACCACGACCAGCTCGTTAGTGGCCGGGTCGGGTTTCATCACGCACAGGTCGGTGATAACGCGGGTGGGGCCTTTACCGATATTGGGCACGTTGTCGCGCCCCTTGCCGTCGCGGCCAAAGCCTAGGGTGGTGACAAAGTCGACATCTTTCACAAAGGCGCGCTTGGAGTGCTTCAGGGTGATAAAGACTTCACCGGCGTTGGTGGCGATTTCCGGCGCGCCGCCACCGCCCGGCAGGCGTACCTTGGGCGCTTTGTAATCGCCGATCAACGTCGTGTTGAGGTTTGCAAAGCGGTCGATCTGCGCGGTGCCCAGAAAGCCCACGTCGACTTTGCCGCCCTGCAGCCAGTAGCGGAACATCTCCGGTACCGCCACGGTAGTCAGCGCCGATTCACAGAGTTCGCCGTCGCCAATCGAGAGCGGCAATACGTCGGGCCTGGTTTGCAGCGTACCGGACTCGTAAATCAGCACCACATCGGGGGCATGGGTCAGTCGCGCCAAATTGGCGGCTTCCGACGGCAGGCCAATGCCCACAAAGCAGGTCATGCCATTTGTCAACGCTCGTGCGGCGGTGACCGACATCATTTCAGAAGAGGTGTATTCAAGGCTCATCAGGCTTTCTCCCCAGCAGTGTAGACGTGCTCATCGAGCCACTGAGTGAAGGTGTCACGGTCGCGGGCAATGGCATCCCACTCTTTATAAAAGCGGTTGCTGCGGTCGTAGTAGCCGTGAGTGTAAGATGGCAACGCGCCCTTTTCCGCAACGGCAACAGCGCTGACAGCCCAGCCGGGAATCACGCAGGCATTGGGGTGTGCATCAAGGTCATCGACGATCTCTTCCACCGTGACGATGCTGTGCGTGGCCGCCAGTACCGCCTCCTTCTGGACGCCGACAATGCCTTCCACCAGCACGTTGCCCTGCCGATCCGCCCGCTGGGCGTGGATGATCGACACATGCGGGCGCACCGACGGCACGGCGGCCAGGCGCTCCCCGGTAAACGGGCACTCGATGAACTTGATCTGGTCGTTGACGCTGGGCAGCTCGCTGCCGATGTAGCCGCGAAAAACCGCCAGCGGCAACCCCGCCGCGCCTGCCTCAAAGGCGCAGGCCATGGCGGCGTGGCTATGCTCCAGAATCTCGACCTTATGCGGCCAGCCTTTCTCGACCGCATCGCGCAGGCGGTGCAGCGAGCCCACGCCGGGGTTGCCGCCCCAGGAGAAAATCACTTTCTTGGCACAGCCCGCGCCAATCAGTTGATCGTAGATGATATCGGGGGTCATGCGGATCAACGTGAGGTCGCGTTTTTTCTGACGAATCACCTCGTGGCCCGCCGCAAACGGAATCAGGTGGGTAAAACCTTCCATGGCAACGGTAGCGCCGTCTTCGACGAAGCGCGCTACCGCGTCATGCAAGCTGAGAAACTCGGCCATGATGGGTGCCTCTTAGCTGGACATTACTGACTCATCGGTAATTGTTCGTTAGGCGAACATAGATTCTTCATACGAACAAGTTACTGCCGAATGCTCATTGGGTCAAACCCGGCGGCACCCACCAACCGCGCGCCCGGATCCATCGTCCCGTCCACAGCCGAACTTAACGCTTTGTTTTTCAATGCGCTGACGAGGACGCGAGCCATTTCCTGGTGCGCATGACCTGGGCGGCGCTGCTACCAAGGTATAAAGCGGGGTCGCAGGCTTCCCGCAGCGCATCGGGATTAACGGCCCCTTTCACATCAGGATGCTCGGCCAGTACCTCTGAATAGGGGCGTGCTTCCCGGCGTGAAGTTTCAGCTGCTTCCGCGCTGACCGCTTTGGCTTGCTCCATGCCCAGCGTGGGAGCCAGCAGCCGCGCCACCGGCTCGGCCATGATGCCGCCGCCGGCTGCCGCGAGGTTGCGGTGCATGTTGGCAGGGTTCACCTCCAACCCTTCAAGCAACACCGCCACTTGCTCCAGTGCGCCTTCGACCAGCAGCGCGCTCTCGGTAAGCGGCGCCCACTCCGCATGCCATTCGCCTAGTCCCCGCTCAAGGGGCTGGGCGGCGGCGTTTAGCAGCACGCTGGTATGGCCATGCACCTGCCGCGCCGCGCCGCGAATCAGCGCGCTGCGTACCGGGTTGCGCTTGTGGGGCATCGAGGATGACTCCCCCATTCCCGGCGCGGTAGGTTCCGCGACTTCGCCGACTTCAGTCTGGGTGAGCAGCGACACATCCAGGGCGATTTTCTCGGCGGCTCCGGCGACGGCATCCAGCGCCGTGCCAAGGGCATGGATCGGGTAGCGATCGGTATGCCAGGGCAGCACCGGCACCGCCAGGCCTAGCCGCCCGGCCAAGGCGTCCATCCACTCAAGCCCGAGGGTATCCCACCCCGAGTGAACGCCGACCGCCCCACCCAACTGCACGGGAAGCTCGACGGCGAATAAACGGCGGCGCGCCTGCTCCAGACCGATAGCCCAGTGAGCCACCTTCACCCCGAAGGTCATCGGCAGCGCCTGCTGCATCAGGGTGCGCCCCACCATGGGCGTGTCGATGTGCACCTCCATCAGCGCCAGCGCGGCCGAACGACAGCGCAAGAGCAACTCATCGAGTGCTGCCAGGCGTGGCTTGAGCAGCAGCATCAGCGCGGAGTCGACTACGTCCTGGCTGGTCGCCCCCTGATGCCAGTAGCGCTTGAGATCATCGGTGAGCAGCGCACGGCCCTGCTTGACGAAGGGAATCGCCGCGTTGCCGCCGCTGGCGATGCCTTGGGCAATCTCTGAGGCATCAAGGTCGGCACGCGCAAGCTGTTCTCGCATTTGCTGGCTCACGCCATGCGGGATGGCGCCACTGGCTTCCTGAACCTCGGCCAGGGCCAACTCAACGGTCAGCATGGCGCGAACCATGGCGTCGTCGTCACATTCAGCGACGGCGCGCTGGCTCATGAAGGGGTGCTTTAAAAATCCGGCCGGCATGGGCGTCAAGCCTCCTGTTAGCGTTGTTCAGAACCCGCAGCACCGTTCACAAAGTCACGACTCGGCAGGAACGAATTTGCACAGATGTTCGCGCTTCGAACTATACGCTAAATAGGCAGACGCTAACTTGCAATCACTGACGTGCCCGCCATCGTCATGATCGGTGACCTACGTCATCGATCAGGGCGCTTCCCGGTCGACCCTTACGTAGCGCAGCACCATATCGGTCACGTGGTCTTCCAGTTTCTGCTGGTTCTCTGGCGCCGTCTGCTGCCAGTCAAAAATACGCGAGAAGGTGTGCTGGTTTGAGACATTGAAGAATGACAGCGCGCTGATCAGCCAGTGCAGCTCCCTCGGGTCCAGACCCTCGCGAAAACAGCCCGTTGCAACCCCCCGCGAATAGACATTACCAAGCACATCAATCACCCCTGCGTTGAGCGACTGAATCAGCTCGGACTGCGCCAGAAACCGGCCGTGGTGAATATTTTCGATCATCACCAGGCGAATAAAGTCAGGGTTCTTGGCGTGATGGCAGAACGTGAACCTCACCAGTCGACAGAGCGCCTCGAGCGGGGCCAGGTGATCCAGGTCAAGCTCGGCTTCCTGCAGGCGCACCTTCTGGTAGGCGGCCTCCAGCGTGTGCAGGTAGAGCGTCTCTTTATCGCTGAAATAATAATAAATCATGCGCTTGGAGGCGCGGGTCTTCTCGGCGATCTCATCGATCCGCGCCCCCGAGAGCCCCTTTTCGGAAAATTCACGGGTGGCTACCGCGAGGATATCGGCGCGCACGGATTCGGGGTCATTCTTGCGCCGACGTCGCGTTCCTTTAGGGCTGGCCGTTGCCGAAGTCGCTGTCATGGAGCATGCCTTTTATTGTCATGGTCGTCTTTTGTCTAGTATGCCATAGCTTGACTGAACGTACCATTTCGTACATTGTTCAAAAGGACAGAATGAACTGGCCTGGCACGCCTTTGCTCAAGGCTTTTTCACCCCCATGACAACGGCCCGACAAGAGGACAACAACAATGTCTTTACCACTCGCTACCGCCAACGTGTCCCTTAAACGCACGCTGACCGCTGCCATCGCCACTGCCACGCTTATCGGCGCGGCGCATGCCTCCGCGCAGACGCTGCGCTTTGCTCACGTGGACCCGGATGACTGGACGACCTCGAAAAAAGGCGCCGCCGGGCAGGTATTCAAGAACCTGGTGGAAGCCGAAACCGACCTTACCGTGGAGCTTTACCCCGCAGGCTCGCTGGGCGGTGAGACCGAGCTGATCGAAGGTACTCAGGATGGCACCATCACCATCTCAATGGTTTCCGGCGCCTACGCCAATTTCTGCGAAGCCGTCGCCGTTACCGATATTCCTTATACCTTCCCGTCTGCGCCGGTGGCCTGGGAAGTGATGGACGGCGAATTCGGCACCGCCCTGGCCGAGCACTGCCTGGAAGAGACCGGCCTGCGTACGCTGGCCTACGGCGAGACGGGCTTTCGCCACTTCACCAACTCCGTGCGTCCGATCCACTCACCGGAAGACATGGAAGGCCTGAAATTCCGCGTGCAAACCATTCCGCTCTATCAGGAAATGGTAGAGGGACTGGGCGCTGAACCGCAGGGTATCGCCTGGGGTGAGGTGCCGACGGCGCTTGCCACCGGCGTGGTCGACGGCCAGGAGAATCCTATCTCGGTGATTTACGGCAACAATTTCTACGAGTTTCAGGATTACCTCACGCTGGATCGCCACGTCTACGGCGTGGATCACATCCTGATCAACGATGAGATCTTCCAGTCGCTTAGCGCAGAAGAACAGGCCGCCGTGAAGCGCGCCGCTGTGGTCGCCGGCACTACCGGCCGTGCCATTCAGCAGTTCAACTCGGCAGAGGGTATCGCCAAGCTGGAAGCCGAGGGCATGGAAATCACCCAGCCCACTGCCGAGCAGATGGAGGCCTTCCGCGAAGCGGCTCAGCCACCGGTTCAGGCATATCTGCGCGATGAGCTGGGCGATGATGCCGAGTGGATCGAACGTCTTTCTTCCGCCGTGGAAGATGCAGCCGCACGCTTCTAACCCCCGCTTGACCAAAGCGCTTTGCGGGTGGGCCCTTCAGGGCTCACCCGCGACCCTGCGTACCTGACTAACGATCGAAGGTGCTTTCATGTCTCATCTTCTTGCCCGGCTACATCGTGGCCTGATCCTGTTCAATGGCAGCCTGGCCGGGCTTGCCATGATCCTGATTTTTCTACTGGTCGCAGGCAATGCCTTTGCGCGCTATACCGTCGGTGCTTCCATCACCTGGGGAGAAGACACCGCCATCTACCTGATGATCTATGGCCTGATGTTTGGCATGTCCTGGGCCTACCTGCAGGACAGGCACATCGGCTTTGACCTGATTCGCCGCCTGCTGCCGCCGCGCTGGGTGCGCTGGCAGGCCGTCGCCGTCGACCTGGCGGTACTGGTGATCGGCATCGGCCTGATGATGTCGGCGGTTGAGTTCATCGCCTCCCGAGGTGGGCGTACATCGTCGAGCACCGGGATGCCGATGTGGCTCTTTCAAGCCTCCATGTTGGTTGGCGGCGGGCTGCTCAGCGTCTCTGCCCTGGTAATGGGCGCACGCCGCTTGACCAGGCACGCCGATGAGGAGGCAGCATCGTGATATTTATATTGCTCTTGGCGCTCATCCTGCTTGGGGTGCCGTTTGCCTTTGCCATCCTCGGCACGTTGACGGTGCTGATGGGTACCGGTGACTTGCCTTACCACATCCGTATCGTCGCGCAGCAGTTCTTCGGCGGTATGGACTCTTTCCCGCTGCTGGCGATACCGCTGTTCATTCTGGCCGGCGAGCTGATGAACGAAGCGGGCATTACACACCGCATTATCAACCTGGCCACTGCCATTGTCGGCCGTCTGAAAGCGGGGCTGGCGCACGTCAACATCTGGGCGTCGGTGATTTTTGCCGGCCTCTCGGGTTCTGCAATTGCCGACACCTCGGCGCTGGGGCGGGTCTTCGTCCCCGCGATGGAGAAAGAAGGCTACCCCCGCGATTTCTCCGCTGCACTCACAGCGGCCTCGTCGGTGATCGGCCCGATTATTCCGCCGAGCATTCCGGTCATCATCTATGCGCTTACGGTGTCGGGTGTCTCGGTACCGGGGCTGTTTTTGGCGGGTATCGTACCCGGGCTATTGCTGGCGCTGGGCCTTTCCATCTACGTCTACTTTTTCGCCGGCGACCTGGGCGCCACTCGTTCAGAACAGCCGTCACGCCGCCACGCCCTTCTCCACGGCCTGCTGCCCGCGTTGATGCCGGTGTTTGTGGTCGGGTCGATTCTCGCCGGTATCGTCACGCCCACCGAGGCGGCGGCCTTTGCCGTGGTGTACGCGCTGATGCTGGGCGTGGTGCTCTACCGCAATATCAAGCTGGTGGATCTGCCCGGCATCTTCGCCCGTGCCATGCGTGACAGCGCGGTGATCATGGTCATCATGGGCGCCGTCGCGGCGGCCAACTGGGTGCTCACCTTCGAACGCGTGCCCAACATGCTCACCGAGTGGGCGCTGATGAGCATCGATACCCAGTGGACCTTCCTGATCGCCGTCATTCTGCTGCTGCTGGTGGTGGGCCTGTTTCTGGAAGGCATCGCCGCCATTCTGGTACTGGTGCCGATTCTGCACCCCATCGCCATGGCGCTGGGTATCGACCCGCTGCACTTCGGCATCGTGGTGATCTTCAACCTGATGATGGGGCTGATCACACCGCCCATGGGGCTCTGCCTGTTTGTGGCCGACTCGGTTTCCGGTGTGGGGATGGGGGCCATTATCCGGCGCATTCTGCCCATGCTGGCCGTGCAGTTCCTGATCCTGCTGCTGATTACCTTCGTGCCCGAGCTGGTCACCTTCCTGCCGCGCCTGGCGGGCTACTGATGTTCATCAATCAAAGGAGCGTGATGCCATGTACTCATCCATCGCCACGGTTTGCCTGAGCGGCTCGCTGGAAGAGAAGGTCGACGCCATTGCCCAGGCCGGCTTCGAGGGGCTTGAGCTGTTTGAAAACGACCTCACAGCGTTTCCCGGCACGCCGCGAGAGGCGGGCGAGCTGATTCGTGCCCGCGGGCTCAAGCTGGTCACCCTGCAGCCGTTTCGCGACTTTGAAGGTCTCCGGGGGCGCGCGCGGGAACGGGCGTTTGACCGCGCCGAGCACAAGTTTGACCTGATGGAAGAACTCGGCACGGACCTGTTGATGGTATGCAGTACCGTTCATCCCGATTCGCTACCGGGCTTGAGCCGCGCCGCCGACGACTTCCATGCGCTGGGCGAGCGTGCTGCACAACGTAATCTGCGCGTGGCTTATGAAGCACTGGCCTGGGGCCGGCACATTCACGACTACCGCGACAGCTGGGAAGTGGTGCGCCGCGCCGCGCACCCCAATGTCGGCCTGGTGCTGGATACCTTCCATATCTTCTCCCGCCAGACCGAGCTTGGCACCGTCGGCCGTATTCCAGGGGATCGCATCTTCCTGGTGCAGACCGCCGATGCGCCACGTCTCTCCATGGATCACCTGTCCTGGAGCCGCCACTATCGCTGCTTCCCTGGGCAGGGTGAGCTGCACATGGATAGCTTCATGACCATGCTGCAGGAAACCCGTTACGACGGACCGCTCTCACACGAGATCTTCAACGATGTGTTCCGCATGGGTCACAGCGACCAGACGGCCCGGGACGGGCTGCGCTCGTATCATTTGCTGCGCAGCATGCAGGCCGACAGCGGCATTCCCGCACCGCAGCCGATCGAGTCGGTCGCTTTTCTGGAAATCGCCGTCGAGCCTGACGATCTAGCCTCGCTACGCGAACTGCTTACCGCGCTGGGCATGGCCTGCGTGGGCCGTCACCACTCGCTTAACGCCGAACGCTGGGCGGCGGGTGACGTCAACCTGGTGCTCAACACTGACGCGAGCTTCACCGGCCGCGCGCCCGGGCGCGATGCCACCGCCATCACCGCCATCGGCCTGCGCGTGGGCAACGCTTATGAGGCGTTCAAGCGGGCAGACAAGCTTGGCTACGCTATTGTCGAGCCTGAAGAGGTGGGTGCCAGCCACCGCATGAGCGCGCTGCGCAATGTGGATGGCAGCCTCTCCTATATCATCGACGACTCGCAGCTTAGCCGCACCTGGGACCGCGAGTTCCCTGTCGATGTACAGCCGGTTCCTCAGGGGTCGCTGGTGGATATCGACCATATCAGCGTGGCGCTCTCCTACCACGACTACCTCTCGCTGATGCTGCAGTACCGCGCTATTTTCCAGCTGGCGCCAACGCCCTCCTTCGATGTCACCGACCCCCGCGGCCTGATCCAGAGCCAGGTGCTGCAGAACCATAACGGCCGCTTTCGCCTGGCGCTTAACGCCAGCGCCTCGCCGGATACTGCCAGCAACCGCTTCGTCCGACAGTACGGCGGCTCGGGGATCCATCACGTCGCCCTGCGCACTAGCTCCATGCGCGATACCAGCGCAGCGCTCCAGCAGGCAGGCACGCCGGTACTGCCGATTCCGGGTAACTACTACCGTGACCTGGCCGCACGGTTCGACCTGCCGGCGCAAACTCTTGAGTGGATGAAGGATCATCATATCCTCTTTGACCAGGACAACGACGGCGACTTTCATCAGCTGTATACCCAGCCCGGCCGTCAGGCGTTCTTCTTCGAACTGGTGCAGCGTGAAGGCTACCAAGGGCTGGGCGCACCCAATGCCTTTGTGCGCGTCACCGCGCAGCAGCGCCTGGAAGCGGAAATTGACGGCATGGCGTCAGAAACACCAGACCACACGTCGGGAGACACCCAAGCATGATCAAACTCGGACTGGTAGGCGAGGGCATTGCCAAATCGCAATCCCCGGATTTGCATGAGCGCCTGGGTGCGTCACTGGGCGAGTCGGTACGCTACGACCTGGTCGATAGCCTGGGCGTCGAGGGTTTTGACTTTCCCGATGCCATACACACCTTGCGCGCTGAGGGCTACCGGGGCACCAACGTGACCTTCCCCTTCAAGGAAAAAGCCGCGCAATTGGCCGATATTCGCGGTGAGGGCGTACGCCGGGTCGGCACCGCCAATACGCTACTTTTCGATGAAGGCGGCCTGCGCGCTGAAAACACCGACTACACCGGCTTCATCAGCGCCTACCGCCACTCTTTCGGCGATCGGCCAGCGGGCGATGTGCTACTGATCGGCGCCGGGGGGGTAGGTCGTGCGGTGGCCTGCGCGCTGGGTGAACTCGCGGTCAGCTGTATCCACATTCTTGAGCATGACAGCGCCCGGGCAGAAAACCTCAGCCGTGACCTCAACGCCATGGGCATTCACGCGACGTGCATCACGTCAGCGCAGGTACCGCAAGCACTGCCCCATTGGCAGGGCGTGGTCAACTGCTCGCCCATTGGCCATATCAACCACCCCGGCTGCCCCATCGATACCGCCGGGCTGGGCGTGCAGCACTGGGTCTTTGATGCGGTGTACATCCCCGCCCACACCGAGCTGTTAAACGCCGCTTATCAGGCTGGCGCCAGAACGCTTTCCGGCGTTGATCTGTTCGTGTTTCAGGGCGTGGATGCCTTTCGTTTCTTCACTGCCGGGCGTATCCCCGCCAACCAGATCGATCAGCACGTGATACCGCTGCGTACCCATTACATAGAGCAGCTGGTCGCGCCTTCTATTCACTCCATGCCATGAAGCGACGGCGAAATAGCGTACACTTATTCGCCATTCGAACCTAATCCTCTGCCTTCATGCGTCAAGGGGCTGCCATGCTCGCGATTCTGGGAATCACCACCCCCATATTCCTGCTGATTGGCGTAGGCTACGCAGCGAGATGGAGCGGCATTATCCAGCGCGAGCAGTTGCAAGGGGTGGGCGTATTTGTACTCTACTGCGCGCTCCCGGCGCTCGTGATTCGCGCGTTAACCCAGCAGCCGCTGGAAGAGATACTGAGACTCGACTACCTGATCGCTTACGGCCTGGGCTCCATCGTCGTTTTCAGCGCAGGGTTGTGGCTTTGCTACCGGCTCCAGCGCCAACCGCTCAACGTCAGCGCCATGCAGGCACTGGGCATGGCCGCGGCCAATAGCGGTTTCGTTGGCTACCCGGTGGCCGCCATGGTCATCGGCTCCCCCGCCGCGGTGCTCTTGGCACTGAATATGCTGATTGAAAATCTGCTGATTATTCCGGCAGCACTGATCCTTGCTGAAATGGGCAATCAGCAAGGCGCCAGCCTGTGGCAAACCGTTCGTCAGACAGCACAAAACCTGGCCAGAAACCCGGTATTGATTGGCCTCTCGGTGGGCATACTGATTGCGCTGACCGGGCTCGTCATACCAGGCCCTGTTGATAAAGCGATCCACATGCTTGCCGACGCGGCAGGGCCTGCGGCACTGTTTGTGATTGGCGGGTCGCTGTTCGGGCTGCGCGGCAAGGGCATGGCGCGCGACGTGGGCCAGATCGTGATCGGCAAGCTGATCCTTCATCCCCTGGCGGTTCTCGTGGCGTTTCTGCTGATTCCCGATATAGAGCCGGTTTACGTTGCCGGCGCGCTACTGTTCGCCGCCGCGCCGATGATCAGCATTTATCCCCTGTTCGGCCAACGCTACGGCCTGGCGGGTGTCAGCGCCACCGCCATGCTGGTGGCGACGGTGGCCTCCTTCTTTACGCTCAGCCTGATGATCGCGGGTATGACGCTCAAGGGATGGCTGATCATGTAGCGACTGGCGGCTACTCGGTTGATGCCAGGATAGCGTCCAGCGCCGCTTGATAGCCCTGGGTGCCAAGGCCTGCAATGACCCCATCGGCACGCAGCGATACATAGGAATGATGCCGAAAGCTTTCACGCTTATGGACATTGGAAATGTGCACCTCGATCACCTTGCCTTCAAAGGCATTGAGCGCATCCAGGATAGCAACGGACGTATGGGTATAGGCAGCCGGGTTGATGATGATGGCCAGGGTTCCATCGAGGCGCGCCGCATGAATCGCGTCGATCAGTTCGCCTTCATGGTTGCTCTGAAAACAGTTGATTTCCCAGCCCGTAATGATCGCGGTGTTGCGCAAGGCGTTGTTCACATCGTCCAGCGTTTCATACCCGTACACATCGGGCTGGCGAACCCCTAGAAGGTTCAGGTTGGGGCCATGAAGTACCGTTACTTTTGGCTGACTCATTGATTGATATCCTTTCTCAGCACCACGTCGTCATCATGTATAAACTCGTATAGCCATTATAACGTGTTATTAATACGACGTTATCCGTCGGGAGGTGCAAACGTGCTCATTTGTTCGTTATTCGAACAGCGTGTTATATTGCGCGGTTAAATCCCTCTGAATGGCCTATCGACCCCATGGACGCAACGGCTCAGGAAGACAAACTCGATCCCGATGACCGCGATTTTGTCACCGCGCTTGCCAGCGGTCTGGACGTCATCCTGGCGTTTGACGATGCGCACCCGCGGATGACATTGAGCGAAGTGGCCTCGCGCACCGGCATGAATCGCGCCAAGGCGCGACGCTTCCTGCTGACGCTGCACGCATTGGGCTACGTACGCAAGCAGCAGCGCTACTTTGAGCTGGCGCCGCGCGTGCTGCAGCTTGGCTATGCCTTTTTGTCGGCCAATGACTACCGCAGCGTCATTCAGCAGTATCTGGAAGATATTACCCAAGAGAGCGGTGAGTCCTCTTCGCTTGCCGTCCTGGATGGCGACGATATCACCTACGTGGCCCGCTCTGCCGCCCCGCATCGCCTGATGGGCATTACCCTGTCGGTGGGCACACGGCTACCCGCCGCCCACACGTCGATGGGTCGGGTTTTACTCGCTCAGCTTCCCGACGCCGAACTCGACGCCTACCTCGAACGGCTGACGTTAACCCGCTACACCGACAAGACCATTACCCAAAAAGACGACCTCAAGCAGTGCATTGGCAAGGTGCGTGAGCAAGGCTACGCCGTTGCCGATCAGGAGCTCGATCCGGGCCTGCGGTCATTGGCCGTGCCCGCCTTCGATGCCAACGACAAGCTCCTGGGCGCCATCAACATCAGCACCAATGCCGCTCGGGTCGATCTTGAAACGCTGATGGAACGACACTTACCGCTGCTGCTGGAAAAAGCCCGGCTCATTCGCACCACCATTTCCAGCTAACTGCGCCAGCGCCTGCTCGAGCGATGCCTGCTGGCGCTTGGCGTAGAGGGCGACTTCATCGGTGACCGGCACGCCGAGCGCCTGCTCGAATTGCTGCTGGTTGGCATCCTGAGCGTAGCCGCTTTGGCCGTTGTCACCCAGGTTCGACTGGAAAATGCCCGCCGCGCTGACCGGCAGAAAGTCCTCGTAGGTCATCGGCGTGGCGGTCAGCGCGCCTTGCGCCATCAACCGCTCAACGTCACCTTCATCGACCGGCTCGGCCACTTGTGCACCAGGTACCGCGTGGTAGTGGAAAAACGCCAACCCTTCGCGCCGGAGCGTCGCTTCGTCATCCGGAAAGGCGTCAAACACCGCCGCTAAACGGGCCTGGTGCGCGGCGTTATCCGCCTCCGCAGCCTGTTTCGCCTCGCCAAGCAAGCGGTCGTACAGCGCACGGCCTGTGTGGGTGAGCGCGATGCCGCGCTGCTCGATTTCGCCAAAGCGCGCCGTGTGGTGGCCCTGGGCAGCATCGGCAAACGCAATCGGCTCTTCCAGCGCCTTGAAGCTGGTCTGGCGCAGCAGAATAGGGCACCGACGACGCGGCGGCCCTTCGATAATCGCCTTGGGATCGATGCCCACCTGGGGCATGCGCCGCTGTACCTCGTCGATATCCAGGGTGCGCGGGGTCAGGTGGTTGATATGCGGCCCCTTGAAGCACACTACATCGGCAATCAGGCGGTGCGCCTGCTGCAGACGCTGATAGGTTCCCAGATCGACCGTGGCCTGGTCGTGCCAGCGAAACGTTTTCAGCGCCTGATCGACAAACTGCGCCGCCTGCTCGGCGTCTAGCCCGCCCTGACGCTCGAAGGTTTCAATCAACGCCTCGGCCTGCGGGGTCACGATACGCCGTGCATCCAGAATCTCGCGAGCCCGCTGGCGCAGCTCGGGATCCTCGATCAGTTCCAGGCGCAGCAGCGACGTGAAGATCCGAAAAGGGTTGCGCGACAGCGCCGCATCGTCGACCGGGCGGAACGCCGTGGAGTGAACCGGCACGCCGGCAGGTGCCAGATCGTAGTAGCCGACGGGCAGCATGCCCATCACCGCGAACATGCGCCGCAGCAGCGTAAGCTCCTTGGGCGTGCCGACGCGAATCGCCCCGTGTCGCTCCACGTCGAGGCGGGCCAACTCGCCATGCGCGTCGAGCGTCTCACGCAGCGCCGGCGACGCGGCCAGCACCGCCTCGTTCACCGAGGCGACCAGCGACAGCAGGGCACTGTACTGCGGGACTTCCTGCTGGTACATGGCCGACATGGCCTTGGAAAATTGATCGCGAATGTCGTCGCTGCTGACGTGCGCTGCGCTCATGGTGCGCTCCTTGGAAGCAATGGGAACCGGGTAAGCAAGAGCTTGATACGATAGTAACGCGCCTGTTTTGCCGATAATTGTATATTTTCCGCCCATAGCTTCATCAAAATGCCATCAGAGCACCTTGCCCGCCGGACAAGCACTGGGACGTTAACCGCCCGGCTGCTACATTAAGCGGCCATCTTCCTTGAGGCAGGCTTCACACCATGACGTGCCCGCTCTATATCGGCTTGCCCATGTGGTCCAACCAGGACTGGCAGGGCACGCTTTATCCGCGCCACGCCAAGACCGAACTGCTCAGCGATTATGCGGCGGTGTTTACCAGCGTCGAAGGCAACACCACCTTCTACAGCGGTGCGCCCAAGCCGGAAACGGTGGCCGCCTGGGCACGCCAGGCACCCGCGCACTTTCGATTCTGCTTCAAGCTGCCGGCCAGCGTCACCCACGACCAGCGGCTGACGCGCCTCGAGGATGCCTGGGCGTTTTTAGCCGCCCTCGCGCCGCTTCACGATCGTCTGGGTCCCACCATGGTTCAATTACCGCGCGACTTTGGCCCGGATGAACTGCCCAAGTTGGAAGCCTTGCTGGCCGCCTGGCCCACCCATCTCGCCTGCGCGGTGGAGATCCGCCACCCTGAGTTTTTCCACAAGGGCGCGGCCGAGAAGGCCCTTAACCGATTGTTGATAACTTATCGGGCGAACCGCGTGATGCTCGATGTGCGCCCGCTGTTCTCGACCTCGGCAGATGGCTATCCAGGCCTTGCCCATGCCCAGCAGGAAAAGCCGAAAGTCCCATTACACGTGCTTTCAACAGCGAATCATCCTGTGATTCGTTTTATCGGGCATGTTGACAAAACGATCAACATTGATTATTTCAACGCCTGGAAATCGCAGCTCTCCCTGTGGATAAATCAGGGGAAAACCCCTTTTTTATTTGTGCATACTGCCGATAACCGAGAGTCCCCCAGCCTCGCCCGCCGGCTGTATAACGACCTCCGGGCGCACACCCCGCTGCCGCCCCTGGGTGACTTTGCGGATGAGAAGCAGAGCCAACTGTTTTGACCCGGCTTTTTGGAGCAGCTGACTGGCATGCACGCCACTGATCGGATAAATTGCGCGTACTTTCGAAACATCACGCGGGCAATCCTCTGCCCATGCTGCTTTCGAAACGCGGTGCAACGCGCCGACAACGACTCATTACAATCAATTAATTAACAGGTGATGTATGGCAAAACTTGCACATGCACAGTGGTCATCAAAAATGGCCTTTGTGCTCGCCGCCGCAGGCTCTGCGGTGGGCCTCGGGAATATATGGCGCTTCTCATATCTGGTCGGGGAAAGCGGCGGTGCAGCCTTCGTGCTGGTCTACCTTGCCTGCGTGGCATTGGTGGGCGTGCCGATTCTACTGTCTGAATGGATGATCGGTCGGCGCGGCCAGAAAAATCCCATCGACAGTATGCGCGAACTGGCCAGGAAAAGTGGAAAGTCCCAGGGGTGGGCGCTGGTCGGTATCAGCGGCGTTCTCGCCGGTTTTCTGATCCTGTCGTTCTACAGCGTGATTGGCGGCTGGTCGCTCAACTATACGCTGAGTTCAGTGATTGGCACCTTCAGCGGCCAGGATGCCGACAGCATTGGCGCGATCTTTAACGGCATGCTGGCCAGCCCCGGCACGCTGCTGCTCTGGCATAGCGCCTTCATGCTGCTGGTCATCGGCATTGTGGCCCGCGGCGTGACCAAGGGGCTGGAGAGCGCCGTGCGCTCGCTGATGCCCGCCCTGGTCATTTTAATGCTGATTCTGGTGGGTTATGGGATGACCACCGGCCACTTCGGCGAAACGCTGGCGTTCATGTTCAGCCCCGACTGGAGCGCGCTGGACGGCGGTGTGGTGCTGGCCGCCATGGGCCAGGCGTTCTTCACGCTCTCGCTGGGCATGGGCATCATGATGGCCTACGGCTCGTACCTGGGCGAAGACGTCAACCTGCTGAGCACGGCACGCACGGTCATCATTATTGACACCGCCATTGCGCTGCTGGCCGGTCTGGCGATTTTCCCCATCGTGTTTGCCAATGGCTTGAGCGCTGGCGAAGGCCCGGGGCTGATCTTCGTCACCCTGCCTATCGCGTTTGGCAATATGACCGGCGGTGTCGTACTCGGGCTGATGTTCTTCCTGCTGCTGACGTTTGCCGCGCTGACCTCGGCGATTTCGCTGCTGGAACCCACAGTGGAGATGCTTGAAGAGCGCACCTCGCTGTCACGGGTTCCCGCGACGCTGGTCAGCGGCATTGTGGTGTGGCTATTGGGTGTCGCAGCGCTGCTGTCGTTCAACCTATGGTCGGATGTCTTGTTCTTCGGACTGAACATCTTCGACTTGCTGGATACCTTCACCGCGAAAATTCTGCTGCCGCTTACCGGCCTCGGTGCCGTCGTGTTTGTCGCGTGGTGCCTGGATCGCAAGAGCGTCGAGCAGGAACTGGCGCTGTCCGCAACAGGGCTCAGCGTCTGGAATATCGTCGCGCGCTTTATCGCGCCGATTGGCGTGATTGCGGTCTTCCTGGCCGGCATTCTCTAACCACCGGCCACTCGTGCCCTGCTTGGCGCAGGGCGCTGCGCGCCTTGATGAGCGTTCCTGCAACGGCCCGGCCGGTCAAGCCGTCTGGCCGTTGGGGAGGTTGATCAGTTCAGTGCAGTTCGCTCTCTTGCCGTTCGTCTGCGTCCGGCAAGGGGGCGATATCCCGCGACAGCTGTTGAAACTCCCGGTGCAGCTCTATCCCCCGCCGTGCGCGCAGATTACGTTGTGCGGCGCTACGACGGCGCTCGGCGTGTTCGTCCACTTCCATGCTCATGAAAATATCGAGCAATTCGCTCTTGAACGAGGTGATCCGTTCGACGTTTCGCATGATCGACGTTCCTCCAGGTGAATATGCCTTCGTCCACCTGCATCGGTGACGACTGTTGGATGATGCAGTGCGGCACTTCATTTTTTACTATAGCCTACTTGACAAAATGATGACCAGCTCGAGAAACAACCGTCTGGCGCCGCTGCCGTCCACCCAGGCGCAATACAATGATTGCCCATTCAGTGCGTCACTCAGGCATACTGGGCGCACGCCTGGCACATAACGCTACGCCGCTTGATTAAAGGAGCCACACGTGAGTCGCGCCCTGTTTGATGAAATGAGACGCCGCATGGAGCACTTTCGACGCTCCGAGCAGAAAGTGGCACGGTTTGTCCTGCGCAATCCGGAAGAAGTCATCCACATGCGGATTGTCGATCTCGCCACCGAGGCGAAGGTCAGCGAGCCAACGGTGGTGCGATTCTGCCGCGCCCTGGGCTGCAACGGTTTCCAGGATTTTAAATTGCAGCTAGCGCAGATGCTGGCCACCGGCAGCCAGTTTGCCCAGTTCTCGATGAACGATAGCGACTCGGTCGCCGAGTTCTCCCACAGCATTTTTGACTCGACGGTGGGCACGCTGCTCTCGGTGCGCGACCGCCTGGACAACGATGCCCTGGGCCGCGCCGTCAATGCCCTGGCGATGGCCAACCGCGTCGAGTTTTACGGTTTCGGCGCGTCAGGGGCGGTGGCCTTTGACGCCCAGCACAAGTTTTTCCGCCTGCAGATTTCCACCTCCGCCTATGCCGACCCCCACATGCAGAACATGTCGGCGGTGACGCTCAAGGAAGGCGATGTGGTGGTGGCCATTTCGCAAACCGGGCGCACCAAGGCGCTGGTGGCCAGCGTTCGCCTGGCCAGGGAAGCGGGGGCGACGGTGATTGGCCTGTGCCCCAGCGACTCGCCGCTGGCCGAAGAAGTCACGCTGCCGCTGTATATCGATGTGCACGAAGACACCGAAATCTATACCCCAATGAGTTCGCGCATCGCGCATCTGGTTCTGGTCGACGTGCTGGCGGTGGGCGTCGCCAAGACCCGTGGCCCGAAACTCGCCGAGCAGCTCAAGTCGGTGAAGAAGAGCCTTAACTCGCTGCGTTTCCCGGAAGACTCCTAACCCATGTCCGAGGGCAGGTTGAAGCGAGGGTTTTTCGCCATGGCCGGAAAATATTCCCGACATTTCCGGCATTTCCGCCATCCATGGCGGTCAGATGGCGAAAGTAGCGCCCAGGGATGGGTTCACAGCGCCCTCGCGGAGACCTGCCCTCGGCACTGAGTCGTGCAAATGCCATGCCTGTATACACAGCCAGTTCATTGGCTGTGCTAAACTGACGGCCCATTTTTCGACCCGGCAGCGGCTTATATGGACGACGTCACGGCGATACTCGATCAGCTCAACTCCGACCAGCGCGAAGCGGTCAGCGCCCCTCAGGGCAACCTGTTGGTACTGGCAGGCGCGGGCTCTGGGAAAACGCGGGTGCTGGTGCACCGTATTGCCTGGCTGATGCAGGCGGAGGGGCTGTCGCCTTACGCGCTGCTGGCGGTAACCTTCACCAACAAGGCCGCGCGCGAGATGCGTACCCGGCTGGAAGCGCTGCTGGGTATCTCGTTGCGCCATGTCTGGGTGGGCACCTTCCACTCGATTTCCCACCGCCTGCTGCGTACCCACTGGCAGGATGCGCGGCTGCCGCAACACTTCCAGATCATCGACGCCGACGACCAGCTGCGGCTGGTCAAACGGCTGCTCAAAGACTACGCCATCGACGACGAACGCTTCCCGCCGCGCCAGGTGCAAGGGTTCATTTCCGGCTGCAAGGAAGAGGGCCTGCGCCCCCATCAGGTCAATGTCGACGGCGATGGCTACCTGGGCCAGATGGTCGAGCTCTATGAACGCTATCAGCTCACCTGCGAGCGCGGCGGGCTGGTCGACTTCGGCGAACTACTGCTCAGGAGCCTGGAACTGCTGCGCGACAACCCGGCGCTGCTGGCCCACTATCGCGAGCGCTTCGGTCACCTGCTGGTCGACGAGTTTCAGGACACCAACACGCTCCAGTACGCCTGGCTGAAGCTGCTCACCGGCATGCAAACGCCGATGACCGTGGTCGGCGACGACGACCAGTCGATCTACGGCTGGCGCGGGGCCAAGGTCGAGAACATCCGCCGCTTCGAGCAGGAATTTCCCCAGACCCACACCGTCCGCCTCGAGCAGAACTACCGCTCGACCAGCGCGATTCTCGATGCGGCCAACGCCTTGATCAGCCACAACAGCGAACGAATGGGCAAACAGCTATGGACCGACGGCGTCGAAGGCGAACCCATCTCGATCTACGCCGGCTTCAACGACCTTGAAGAAGCCCGCTTCATTGTCGACACCATCAAGGAAAAAGTCGACGAAGGGCTCAACCGGCGTGATATCGCGATTCTCTACCGCTCCAATGCCCAATCGCGGCTGCTGGAGGAAACGCTGATCCGCCAGGGCATGCCCTATCGCATCTACGGCGGCCACCGTTTCTACGAGCGGCTGGAAATCAAGAATGCGCTGGCCTACCTGCGCCTGCTGCTCAATCGCGACGACGATGCATCGCTGGAGCGGGTGATCAACGTGCCCACCCGGGGCATCGGCACTCGCACGGTAGAAATCGTTCGCCTGCGCGCCCGAGAACAGGGCATCCCGCTGTGGCAGGCGCTTCACGACGCAATTCACGACGGTACGCTGAAAGGCCGCGCAGGCAACGCCGTGCAGGCGTTTGCCAACCTGATCGAGCAGTTGGATAACGACGCCGCCGGGCTCGCCCTGCACGACATCATCGACCACGTGACCGTGCGTACCGGCCTGATCGAACATCACAAGAGCGAACGCGGCGAGAAAGGCCAGGCGCGGGTGGAAAACCTCGAGGAGCTGGTCAACGCCGCCCGGGCCTTCACCCACGGCGATGCCTTCGAAACCCCGGAAGCCGGTGAAGGCATGGCCGCGCTGGAGGCATTCCTGTCCGAAGCGGCGCTCAATGCCGGGGACCACGAGGCCGAGGAGTTTGAAGACAGCGTGCAGCTGATGACGCTGCACTCGGCCAAGGGGCTGGAGTTTCCCGTGGTGTTTATCGCCGGCGTCGAGGAAGGCCTGTTCCCCCACAAGATGTCCCTGGAGGAACCGGGCAGGCTCGAGGAAGAACGTCGCCTGTGTTACGTCGGCGTGACCCGGGCGATGCAGAAACTTTACCTCACCCACGCCGAAACCCGCCGCCTGCACGGCAAGGAAGTGTTTCCGCGCCCGTCGCGCTTTCTGCGCGAATTACCCCCGCACCTGCTCGAAGAAGTGCGCCTGCGCGGGCATGTGTCACGCCCGGTCACCGCCTCGCGCCCTTCGTACGCCCAGCAACGCGTCGAGAGCCATGACGATCTGCCCAGCCTGCACGTCGGCCAGGGAGTCGAGCACCCGGTGTTCGGCCAGGGCGTTATCCTTAACGCGGAAGGCGAGGGCCCCCGCGCCCGGGTGCAGGTCAGCTTTGAGGGCGAAGGCGTCAAATGGCTGGTGCTGGGATTTGCTAAGCTAACGCCGCTGTAAACCACTCACGACCCATCGCTCATGCGTCATTACTCACGCCCCCGGGCGCCGTTTAGAGGGCCTTATGAAACAACGCTTGAAACGCCTATTTCCTGAAGTGTGTAACGGCTGGTCAGAACTTAGCGGCTACCATCGTTTCGAACGCATTATCTCACTGGTACTGGCGCTGGCCATCGGCGGCGCTGTGCTGGTCGCCATGTACTACCTGGTGATTCACGTGGTGCAGCTGTTGTTTATCGAGAGTCGCGACCCCTTCGACTACCGCGTGTTTCAAGCCCTGTTCGACATGATTCTCACCGTGTTGATTGCCATGGAATTCAACAACTCCATCATCCGCACAATGACCAGCGGCAAAGGCTTTATCCACGTCGAAATCGTGGTGCTGATTGCCATCATGGCGCTGGTGCGCAAGTTCATGGTGCTGGACATGGAAACCATCGACCCCTGGCAAATTGCCTCACTGGCCGCTGCGGGGCTGGCCTTGGGGGGTACCTATTGGCTGGTTCGTCATGCCAACCGTATGAAAGACGCAAGCGATGACTGACGGTAGACTTGCTGGCAAAATTCGCTTTAACGCATACTGACAGGCGGACACCCCGCCGCGATAACAACAGCGTGATACTTTCTGGAGTCTTGCTCACTATGCAACGCCGTCACTTCCTCAAAACCGCAAGCCTTAGCGTCGCAGGGGCCGCTGCTGCCCCGTTCGTATCGTCGTCACGTGCGCGCGCTGACGAGACCTACACCTGGGACATGGTCACCTCCTGGCCAAAAAATTTTCCCGCGTTAGGCACCGGCGCCAATGACTTTGCCCGCCGCGTGGAACAGCTTTCCAACGGCCGCATGACGATCCGCGTTCACGGCGCCGGAGAACTGGTGCCTGCCCTCGAAGTCTTTGACGCGGTCGCCGCCGGCACGGCGGAAATGGGCCATTCAGCGTCTTACTACTGGCGCGGCAAGGTCGCCGCCTCGCAGTTTTTCACGGCCGTGCCCTTTGGCATGACCACCACCGAAATGAACGCCTGGCTTTACTACGGCGACGGTCAGACGCTGTGGGATGAGATCTACGCGGCGCACAATCTGAAACCCTTTGCGGTGGGCAACACCGGGCCGCAGATGGCGGGCTGGTTCAAGAAAGAAATCAACTCGCTGGACGATATGCAGGGTCTCAAGCTGCGCCTGCCGGGCCTCGCTGGTGAAGCCATGAACGGCATCGGCGTGAGCACCGTCAACATGCCGGGGTCGGAGATATTCACTTCGCTGCAAACCGGCGCCCTGGATGCCGCCGACTGGGTCGGACCCTACAACGACCTGGCCTTCGGTCTGCACCAGGTGGCTGACTACTACTACACCTCGGTGTGGAACGAGCCTTCGGCCGTGCTGGAAGGCACCATCAACCTGGACGCCTGGAACGCGCTGCCCGAGGATCTCCAGGCGGTGGTCACCGAAGCCGCCCGTGCCTCGAACCTGGCCATGTACAGCGAGTTTGCCTTCCGTAACGCCCAGGCCCTCGAGGCCCTGGTGAACGAGCACGACGTCAAGCTGCGAACCTTCCCCGACGACGTCATGGCAGCGCTTTACCAAAGCTCACAGGACGCCATTCAGCGTCAGGTAGACGACGACGAGGAATCACGTCGGGTATACGAGTCCTATGCGGCGTTCCAGAAAACCGTTCGCCCCTTCAGCGACGTAGGCGAATACGCCTACTTGAAGAGTCGTGACAACGTTCGCGATTAAGCGGGCAACGGCAGAAGTAGGCAGGCATCAAGGGCGCTCGACCAAGCGCCCTTTTGTTTTTCCGGTCTTGTTCTGGCTAGCCATGCACGGCGCGGATACGGCCGTTGTCGTCCAGCGCCACCATCACGAAACGCGCCTCGGTGACTTTTTGACGCTCGTCCACATGCCGCTCGTGGGGCGCGCGCACCCATACCTCGACGTCGATCGTCATCGAGCTGTGCCCCACTTCCTGGAGCTGGGTGTAGACGCTGATCACCGACCCTACTCGCACCGGGCTTAAAAAATCCATCGCCTCGATGGCGACGGTGGCGGTTCGACCGCCGGCCTCCCGGCCGGCCGCCAGCTCCGCCGCCTGGTCCATCTGGTTGACCAGCCAGCCACCGGAAATATCGCCGTAAACATTGGTATCCTGGCGCGAGGCCAGCAGCTTGAGGCTCAGTTGTCCCTGGGGAGCAGGCACATCGTCCAAATCGGTATCCAGCAGTGTCATGTGTCGGTCGCTTTGTCGGTTTATTATTGTGAAAATCAGGGCGTCATCAAAGGCGCACCTTGTTGCATCGCAATAGACGGCTAGTTAATCACAAGAGAGCGTTCGATTGAATAGTAACGGTTTCGCTGTACGCATGAAATATGCCGCCGCCCTGGGCCTGGCCTGGCTGTTGTTGAGCCTGCCGCCAGCCGGCTGGGCCCAGCCTCAGGGGCCTTCGGTGAGCGGCACCCTGGGGGCAGTGGGTTCGGATACCATGGCCGGGCTGATGCTGCGCTGGGGCGAGGCGCTGACCACCCGATACCCGGATATCAACGTTCAGTTCCAAGCCAGCGGCTCGGCCAGCGCGCCCCCGGCGCTGCTGGCCGGTACGACGCGCATCGGGCCCATGTCGCGCCCCATGACCGACGACGAACGCCACGCCTTTGTCGAGCGTTATGGTTATCCTCCGCTCGAGCTGCGCGTGGCCCGCGATGCACTCATCGTCATCGTCCATCGGCATAACCCGCTGCCTGACATCTCGCTCGACGAGGTGGATGCGGTTTTTTCGTCCACCCAGGCGTGTGGCCGTGCGCCGATAGCGCACTGGGAGACACTGGCCGAGGGCGACACGGGCCCCCGGGGTCCCATTGCCCTGCATGGGCGTAATATTACCTCGGGCACCTACGGGGTGTTTCGTCAGCGTGTGCTGTGCGACGGCGACTTCCGACCCAAGGTCAGCAAGCACATGGGGGCCTCGGCGGTCGTGGCCGCCGTTGGCGAGTCCTATGGAGCCATGGGCTACTCGGGCTATAACCATCTGACGCCTTCGGTAAGGCCACTGCCGCTATCCAACCGCCAGGGTCGCCCGGTGATGCCAAGCGACACGACCATTCAAAATGGCGACTACCCGCTATCGCGCTACCTGTATATCTACGTCAATTTACCGCCTGAAGCGCCGCTACCCCCGGCGGAGCGGGCGTTTCTGAACCTGGTCATGTCCGCCGAGGGCCAGCAGATTACCCGCGCTGCGGGTTTCGTTCCCTTGCCCATGGACACCCTGGAGGCGCAGCGGGCATGGTAACCCAGCACTGTCACTTATCTGTCATAAAGGTCACGTAACGTGAGGAATCTTCATGCTATCCCACACGCCGATCCCATCGCTGACTTGCCCATGATCGTCACATGACCCGCGCCCGGCTCTCATCCCAGCCGCTTCGCCACTTGCAAGACCGCATCGCCACGGCGCTCATCACCGCCGGGGGCATCGGCGTGCTGCTGGCGGTCTTGGGCATCGGGGTATTTCTGCTGTGGGAAGCGGCTCCCCTATTGCTGGACGAGGAGCTTGGCTCGCTGAGCATGCTGACCCCGCTGGCCTGGGGCACGCTGAAAGCCGCGCTGATGGCACTCCTGTTTGCGCTGCCGCTGGCGCTGGGGGCGGCCGCCTACTCGGCGTTTTTCATGTCGCCGCGGCTGCGCAGCCGCATCAAGCCGACGCTGGAAATGATGGAGGCCATCCCCGGGGTGGTCGTCGGCTTTATTGCCGGCATGGTGCTTGCCCCCTGGGTCGAGCGGCACCTGGCGAGCACGTTGGTGGTCATCGTCTGGCTGCCGCTCAGCGCAGGGCTCGCGGGCATGCTCTGGCATCTGGCAAGTCGCCATTGGCAGCGCCGCCTGCCCCTTTCATGGGCGGCGCTGTGGCTGATTCCCTGGCTTGTCGCCATGGGCATGCTCGCGCTGTGGTCAACCCCGCTGGTCGAGCAGGCCCTATGGGGCGGCGACCTTCGCCGCTACCTGTATGACGCCTTTGGACTCGACTACATGACCCGCAATGCGCTGATTGTCGGCCTGGCGATGGGTTTCGCGGTGATCCCCAGCGTTTATTCGCTGGCCGAAGACGCGCTCAACGAGGTGCCCCGCCCGCTGATGGAAGGCGCCCAGGCGTTGGGCGCCAGCCGCTGGCAGGCGGTGATCAAGGTGGCACTTGCCGCCGCGGGGCCGGGGCTGTTTTCCGCCGTCATGATCGGCGCGGGCAGAGCGGTGGGAGAAACCATGATCGTGCTGATGGCCAGCAGCAATACGGCGCTGCTGAGTGCCAGCCCCTTCGAAGGCATGCGCACCATGGCGGCCGCCATCGCCATTGAACTGCCCGAAGCCACCGTGGGCGGCGTCACCTATCGCATGCTGGTGCTGGCGGCGCTGGTGCTGTTTTTGTTCACCTTTTTCGTCAACACCCTGGCGGAAGTGGTGCGTCAACGGCTGCGGCGACGCTATCAGCGCATGGGGGGTGGCGCGTGACCTGGTTGAAAAACGCTCTGCAGCAGGGCGTATGGCCCTGGCTATGTGCCGGCAGCGTCGCGCTCTCGCTGCTCATGCTGGGCGCCCTGCTCGCGTTATTGCTGACCCGTGGCCTGGGGCATTTCTGGCCGGCGGCGTTGACCGAGGTGACGCTGAATAGCGGCGACGTGGTGGCCGGCGAGGCCGTGCGCGACATGCCGCTTCCCGACCAGTCCGGCAGCGAACGGCTCTACTTCACGGGCAATCGCGACCTCGACGACGCTCGCTGGCGCTGGGTCGCCACCGACGCCATTGCCCGGCAGGCCCAGCCTGAGAACCTGCTTCGCCTGGAGCGGCGCACCTGGGGCGACTTTATCGGCTACCTGGAAGCAGTGGAGGTCAATGGCGAGCGCTTTACCGGCGATGACGCCTGGCAGCAGGTTCAGCAGGCGCTGTCCCTGCCCACCGCGCAGCGCGCCCGCTATCAGCTTACCTTGCGCACGCCCCAGGGGCAGACGCTGCGCCAGTCGCTGGCCACCGTGATCAGCGCCGAAGCGCCCAACGCCATGCACCTGGGGGAAAAGCTTGGCGCCTGGGGAAGCGACGTCTGGCAGTTCTTGAGTCAGGGGCCACGGGCCGCCAATACCGGCGGCGGCGTATGGCCCGCCATTTTCGGTACCATGCTGATGGTCATCGTGATGTCGGTGATCGTCACCCCATTTGGCGTGCTGGCCGCCATCTATCTCAACGAGATTGCCCACCAGGGGCCGCTCACCCGGCTGGTGCGTGTCGGCGTACGCAACCTCGCGGGGGTGCCCTCGATCGTTTATGGCGTTTTCGGACTCGGGGTGTTCGTGTACGGCATTGGCGGTTCGCTGGACGAGTGGTTCTTCGCCGATGCACTGCCCTCACCGACTTTTGGTACCGGCGGCCTGCTATGGGCGTCGTTGACCCTGGCCCTGCTGACGCTGCCGGTGGTGATCGTGGCCACCGAGGAAGGGCTTGCCCGCATCCCCGACGCGCAGCGTGAAGGTGCGGTGGCGCTGGGCGCCACCCGGCTTGAGATGCTGACCCGTGTCGTGCTGCCCATGGCCACGCCGGCCATGTTGACCGGGGTGATTCTGGCGGTGGCGCGGGCGGCTGGCGAGGTGGCGCCCCTGATGCTGGTCGGCGTAGCCAAGCTGGCGCCGCAAATGCCCCTCGACGGGGAATTCCCTTACTTGCACCTGGAGCGCAAGTTCATGCACCTTGGCTATCATCTGTTCGACACCGCCTTCCACGGCGAGGATGTCCAGGCGGCTATCCCCCTGGTGTATGCCACCGCCCTGTTATTGGTGCTGATTGTGCTGGTGCTTAACCTAACTGCCATATTGTTGCGTCATCATCTACGTCGTCAGCGAGGAAGCGAATGCTAGCACCCCGACATGTCGATCACGCCACCCAGGCGCCGGTGACGCATTTTCCTGCGGATCAGCGCTGCCTGACCATTGACCGGTTCAGCCTCGCCTATGCGGGGAAACCGGCGTTGCAGCAGCTGACGCTGCAGGTGCCCCGGCATCGGGTAACGGCCTTCATCGGGCCTTCAGGGTGTGGCAAGTCGACCCTGTTAAGGGCCATCAACCGGCTGCACGACCTGAATGAGTCGGTCAGCCACAGCGGTGATATCACCCTGGAGGGGCAGAACATTCATGCCGCAGACATGAAGTTGACAGAGCTCAGGCGGCGGGTGGGCATGGTGTTTCAAACCCCCAATCCCTTTCCGATGTCGATCTACGAAAACGTGGCCTTTGGCCTGCGCCTGCAGAAGCGACTCGCCAAGCGCCAGCGGGACGACATCATCGAGTGGGCGCTCACTTCGGCGGCGCTGTGGGATGAAGTCAAGGATCGTCTGCATCATTCTGCCTGGCAGCTGTCCGGCGGGCAGCAGCAGCGCCTGGTGATCGCCCGTACCCTGGCGGTTCAGCCCGATGTCCTGCTGCTCGATGAACCTGCATCGGCGCTGGATCCCATTTCCACGCTCAAGATCGAAGAGTTGATCCGTAATCTGAAATCTCAGCTAACGTTAGTATTGGTGACTCACAATATGCAGCAGGCGGCCCGGGTGTCCGATTACACCGCCTTTTTGCAACAGGGTGAGCTTGTGGAGTACGGCCCCACCGACCACGTTTTCACTAATCCTCGTTTACAACGAACCGAAAACTACATAACCGGCCGCATGGCTTAGGTTGCCGCAACCCCGTTAGGAGGGCTCCATGGACATTACCAGCGATACCCACAGCACGCATATCTCGCGCCAGTTCAACCAGGAGCTGGAAGAGCTCAAGACCCACCTGATGGCCATGGGCGGGATGGTGGAAAAGCAGGTGCAGGATGCCGTTTTTGCCCTGCTGGAAAACGATTCGCGGCTGGCCGAAAAGGTCCGCGATAACGACCGCCAGGTCAACGACCTGCAAATGCAAATCGATGATGAATGCACCCGCGTGCTGGCACGCCGCCAGCCTGCCGCCTCGGATTTGCGCCTGGTGCTGGCAGTCATCCGCGCCACGTCCGATCTCGAACGGATTGGCGACGAGGCCAGCAAGATCGCCCGCAACGCCCTGACGCTGAGCGAAAACAGCAATACCGTGCGCGGGCTGGTCGAGGTTCGTCACATCAGCGAACACGTCCGCAAGATGCTGCGCGATTCGCTGACGGCGTTTGCCCGCTTCGATACCGAGCTTGCCATGCAGGTCGTTCGCGAGGATGAGTTTGTCGACGGCGAGTACGGCAGCGCCATGCGCTCGCTGATGACCTTCATGATGGAGGATTCGCGCTCGATCACCTCGGTACTCAGCATCATGTGGGTACTGCGTGCGCTGGAGCGCGTCGGTGACCACGCCAACAACCTGGCCGAACACGTCGTCTATCTCGTCAAGGGGCTGGATATCCGCCATACCGATCCCGACACCCTGGATCAGCAGGCGGCACCGAAAAAGTCTTGACCTGACGCTGGATTCCTCATGCAATACGCCCTGGCTGCGCGGCAGCCAGGGAATTGCGATCAACGAGGAGTCATCCGCTGCCATGCTAGACGCGGTCACTGCCATCAGCCGAGGTACACGCTGTGTGTACGGGCCTGGGCTGAGGCTTTATGTCTTTTTACCCATCCTGGTCAACCTGCTGGTCTATGTCGGCATGTTCAGCTTTGTGATTAGCCGCTTTGATGGCTGGCTGGCGCATTGGATGAGCATGGTACCTAACTGGCTTGATTGGCTGTCGTGGCTTATATGGCCTCTTTTCGTCATTAGCCTGTTAGTCGTGGTATTTTTTACGTTCACGCTGGTGACCAGTCTGATTGCAGCGCCCTTTTACGGTTTCTTGGCCGCTAAAGTTGAAGTTCAAGTCACCGGTCGCGAACCTAAGGATGACCGGGGGCTCGCCAAAACGACCGTTGATGCGCTGGGTCGCGAAATGGTCAAGCTGGGATATATCCTGCCCCGTGCGGCGCTGCTGTTTTTGATCGGCTGGATCCCGGGGCTCAACCTGCTGGCGCCGATTCTGTGGGCACTGTTTTCCGCCTGGGTAATGGCCATTACCTATCTGGACTATCCGATGGATAACAACAAGGTCTCGTTTCGCGACATGCGCGGACGCCTGTCGGCGCGCTGGTGGCAAAGCCTGAGCTACGGTGGGGTGGTGACGCTCTTGACCTGGATTCCGCTGGCCAACCTGTTCTTGATTCCCGGGGCCGTGGCCGGGGCCGTGCTGATGTGGGACGACCATTACCGTGATGGGCAGGCAATGAGCCGCTAGCAAAAACAAGACCCCGCCGTGGCGGGGTCTTCGACAGTGATCATTTTTAGGCGGTGATGCGTACCAGCTTCCAATCCTTTTGCGGGACTCCAACCGTGGACGTTACCCTGACTGGCAGTGTGACCGCCTTCTTGATTCATTCCATGAATCTTCAATCATCCCTGTTAACACAAGACATCCTTGCCCTGCATCGGTTCACTATCTAAGTGTAGTTACTTTTCCAATTTTCGTAAAGAAAAGTATCAACAGTTGTCTGCATCTTACAATGCGGAGTCACTGTCTTGAAGATTATAAAGCAGCTACTGTGCCAGTTGCCCGACATTCATTTTTTTAATCATCTTTACAGATACTTATAATTAAAACGCAAAGGCATTTTAGGGCCCCGAGCGTGACATTTGGATACCCTTGGCATGGGTCGTTATGACACATGTGGCGCGACTACCCAGCGGTGAGCCGGGCAAACAAGCCGAGCAAACTAGGTAACGGACGAGACGTTGTGCGTCGGCGCAGCGGGGGTCACGAGGCGGGTAGCCGGGAAGACACAGCGGAACAGGGCGCCTTCCCCCGGGTGTGAATCGATCTGTAGCTGGGCGTCATGACGCAGCAGCACGTGCTTGACGATGGCAAGCCCGAGACCGGTGCCCCCGGTCGCGGTGCTACGGCCCTTGTCGACGCGATAGAAGCGTTCGGTGAGACGGGGAATATGCACGGGGTCGATCCCCTCACCGTTATCGCTCACCTCGATACAGGCGCCTGAACCGAACGCTTTCCAGCGCAGCGTAATGGCACTGCCTGGCGGCGTATAGCGCACCGCATTGAACGCCAGGTTGGAAACGGTACTGCGGATTTCCTGTTCGCTACCCACCAGCTGTGCGACGTTGTCGATGTCGATATCAAGCGTATGCTGGTGGTCGGAAAGCGCCAGCGCATCGGCCCCCACGTTGTTCAACAGGGCCGCCACATCCAGGGGCTGGTGATCTTTCCCGCCCTGGTCAATTTCCAGCCGCGACAGCAGCAACAGGTCATTGACCAAGTTCTGCATACGCTGCGTCTGGGCCTGCATCTGCTCGATGCCACGCCCCAGGCGAGGGGGTAGCTGGTCGGATAGCTCGCCGTAGGTCTCGAGATAGCCGGACAGCACGGTCAACGGCGTACGCAGCTCATGGGAGACGTTAGCGACGAAATCGCGACGCATCTGCTCCAGCTGATGCAGCCGGGTGATATCACGGGCCATCACCAGACGTTCATCGTCACCGTAGAGGGTGATCTGGTACTGCAGGATACGTCGTTCATCGATCGGCGAGGTCAGGGTGAGCGGCTCGCTGTAGTCGCGGGCGTTGAAGTAACTGATAAACCGCGGATCACGCAACAGGTTGGTAATGTGCTGACCACGGTCGTGGGCCGTTTGCAGACCCAGCATGTTGGTGGCAGCGCTGTTCCACCACTCCAGGTCGCCATGGTGGTCGAGCATCACGATGCTGTCGCGCATGGCCTCGGAGGATTCCTGGATACGCGCAAGGGTCGTGCGCAGGCGGTTCTGGGTAATCCGCTGGCTTTTCTGGTAGCGATAGAGGCGGTCAAACAGCTCGCCCCACAGGCCGTTAGCGGCGGGCGGTTCATCCTGGGGGCGTTGCGTTAGCCAGCGATACGCAGCGCGCAGCTGCCGCAGGTGGTAGGTCAGACAGACCGCGAAGCCGCCGGCAAGGCCCAGGCCCGGCATGCCGACCAGCCACCCCAGGCAGATACCAAGCGCCGTCCAACCGATCAGGCGCCACAGCTCACGACTCCACAAACGCACGGTTAGGCTCGCGCGGAGAAGCGGTAACCGGTACCGCGTACCGTTTGAATCAGATTCTGATGCGCATCACCCAGCGCCTTGCGTAACCGGCGAATATGTACGTCAACGGTGCGCTCTTCCACGTAGACATTGCCTCCCCACACCTGATCGAGCAGCTGGCTGCGCGTGTAGGCCCTTTCCTGGTGGGTCATGAAAAACTGCAGCAGGCGGTATTCGGTGGGCCCCATATCCAGCGCTTTGCCGTAGGCGCTGACCCGGTGACTCACCGGATCGAGCAACAGGCCGTTAATTTCGATGGGATCCTCAACGCCGCGAGGGGTCGCACGGCGCAGCACGGCCTTGAGGCGCGCCACCAGCTCGCGGGGGGAAAACGGCTTGGTAATGTAATCGTCAGCGCCGGCTTCCAGGCCCTGAATCTTGTTATCCTCCTCACCCTTGGCGGTAAGCATGATAATCGGCAATTCAGCGGTGGCTTCTTCCCGCTTGAGCCGACGCGCCAGCTCGATGCCGCTGGTTCCTGGCATCATCCAATCGAGCAGCAGCAGGTCGGGCTGGTGGTCAACCACCATGGCATGGGCATCCTGGGCGTTTTCCGCTTCCAGTACGCGATAGTCAGCCATTTCCAGCGCCACCGCGATCATCTCGCGAATGGATGCCTCATCATCGACGATCAAGACGGTCTTGGCAGTCATTCCGGAGCCTCACGGTGTTCGATAGAAAGAAATCCAGTGACAGATCAATGACGATGACACCATGACTTGATGACAATTCTATGACATTGCCAGGGATTCGCCAGCCGCTGGCCACCAACTCAGCACAATCCCGGCAAACACCAGCAGACCCGACCAGTGATTATTCAAAAACGCCTGAAAACAGGCGTCGCGCTCACGGTGACGGATCAGCCGCTGCTGGTGGACGAAGGTTGCCGCCATTCCCGCCAGCCCCAGCCAGAAAAAGCCGCCCAGCCCCACGCGCGCCCCCGCCCAGGCCAGCAGCGCCAGGGTCATGAGCTGCAGCAGCCCGATCACCCAGCGGTCGGCGTGGCCCAGCAGCACGGCGGTGGATTTGATGCCAATCTTGATATCGTCGTCGCGATCGACCATGGCGTACTGGGTATCGTAGGCGACGGTCCACAGCACGTTGGCCAGGAACAACAGCCATGCTTCCACCGGCACATACCCGAGCACTGCGCCGAACGCCATGGGAATCGCCCAGGAGAACGCCGCCCCCAGCACCACCTGAGGAAAGTGGGTATAGCGCTTCATGAACGGGTAGATGAAGGCCAGCACCACGCCGCCTAGCGACAACAGTACGGTAAACCAGTTGGTCAACAGCACCAGCATGAACGCCGCGACCACCAGCCCGATAAACAGCAGCTGCGCCTCGGTCTCACTGATCCGCCCGGTGGCCAGGGGACGATGCTTGGTGCGTTTGACGTGACCATCGAGGTGGCGGTCGGCGTAATCGTTGACCACGCACCCGGCCGCGCGCATCACGTAGACGCCAGCGATGAAGACCAGCAGCACGCTGCGCCCCGGGACGCCCTCAGCGGCCACCCACAAGGCCCAGAGCGTGGGCCACATCAGCAACCAGGTACCGATGGGCCGATCCAGCCGCATCAGCCGAATAAAATCCATCAGGCGACCCATTCCTATCGGCCGCAGTAGAGAACGATCCATGCTTACCTCATCCATCCAAGAGACGCAGCGTTAGCCTAGCGCGAAGGCAGCGCAAGATCATCCGCCATGGTCGATAAAAAATATTCCTGCACCAGTAGCGATAGCCCACCGTGCTTACAGCCGTGCTTACAGCCGTGCTGGAAAACCGAGCGCCGCCCCCACTGGCTAGTGACGTCTTCATCGCCTGGGTAGGTAAATTCAGGCGCCTGTCGCGTGGCGTAAAGCGGCCCACGCACCAGATCCGGCTGGCGAAACAGCCAGCTGCCCAGCGACCGCTCGCCCAGACGCTCCAAACCCTGGCCGCGCAGGGTTTCAAGAGGTGCCACCGAGCGCGCCACGACCCAGGGGGCCTCGTCCACGCACAGGGCAACCTCGCGCTGCCAGGCATAGCGCCTGGCCGCCATGCCCAACGCCTGGGCCTCATGGGGCTGGGGGAGACCCACGCCCTGGCGCAACAGCCGCACGCGAAACGACCGTTCGCCGCCGGCGGCCACCAGGCGTGCCGTCAATGAATCCGTGGACGCCACCCACTGCCACCACGCGGCGCTCATGGCCGGGCGCAGCGCGCTAATCGGGCGCCAACGCGGCAAATCGGGAGCTGAACAAACAGAGCGACGCAACACCAGCGCCTCCAGGCAATTTAACGGTGCGTTAGTGTAACATGGGGCCACGTAAAGGCTTTTGTCCCACTGACCCTTGGACCACTGCATGCCCTCATCACACGCTGAACTCACGATTGTCGGCACCGGGATGGCGGGCGTTGGCCTTGCCCGCGCGCTGCGTCGCCAGGGCGATACACGCTCCCTCTGTCTGATCAGCGCCGACAGCGGCGACGACTACAGCAAGCCCCTGTTATCAACCGGCTTTGCCAAGCGCCTGCCGCCGGAGCGTCTCGCCCAACGCAGCGCCGACGAGCTCGCCGCCTCGCTGGACGCCCGCGTGATCACCCAGACGACCGTGAGCCGGCTGGACGCTACGCATCAATCGCTCCAGTTGGCAGACGGCCAGGCACTTGGCTACGACCGCCTGGTGCTGGCCACCGGCGCCGAACCCCGCGTGCCCATGGCCATTCCCGACCCGCTCAAACCGCGCTGCTTTACCGTCAACAACCTTGACGACTATCGGCGCTTTCACCGTGCGCTGGGGGCAACGCCTAGCCGCGTGGCGGTCATCGGCGCGGGCCTGGTGGGCTGCGAGTTTGCCAATGACCTGCACGCCGGCGGCCATGACGTCAGCGTTATCGCGCCCGACGCGGCGCCGCTTCCCCGCCTGCTGCCTGGCCCCCTGGGACATGCGCTGGGCGAGGCGTTTGCCGAGGCGGGCATCCATCTGGCGCTGGGCAGAACGCTCAAGACCATGGCGCTCGACGATGACGGTAACGTCACGCTGACGCTGGATAACGACGAGCTACTCACGGTGGACGTGCTGTTGATGGCGACCGGCCTGGTGCCGCGCACCGCCCTTGCGGAAGCCGCCGGACTCAGCGTGTCCGCAAACGGTATCCATGTCGATCGGCAGCTGCAAACCTCGCACCCGGCCATCCACGCGCTGGGCGACGCCGCCTGCGTCGACGGCGTCAACGCCATGTATGTCCAGCCCCTCCAGGCCAGTGCTCACGCCCTCGCCGCCACCTTAGCAGGCACGCCCACGCCGGTGCGCTTCGGCGCCTGGCCGGTGATCGTCAAGACGCCGCTGCTGCCGGTGGTGGCCTACCCGCCCCTCCAGCCGCCGGGACGCTGGCGGATCGAAGGCGAAGGCCGTGACATGACGGCAATCGCTGAAGATAAAGACGGACGTTTGATTGGTTTTGCATTGACAGGCAGCAACGTGAGAAGGAAAGTGGAGCTTTCCAGAGCAGCCCCCGCGCTGCTAGGCTAAATGCTGCGGCACTGACGGCCTGGTTGAACCCATGGCCAATCCGGCGGTGGCCTCACCAACAACACGACAGTGTATCTGCACCATCATTATCAAAGGGAGTTTCCTTATGCGTAAACCTGAACTTGCAGCCGCCATTGCTGAAAATGCCGACCTGTCCAAAGACAAAGCGGGCCAGGTCCTTAACGTGATTCTCGATGAAATCACCAACAGCGTTGCCAAGGGCGAAGACGTTGCGCTGATTGGCTTTGGCACCTTTACCGTTCGTGAGCGGGCTGCCCGTACCGGCAAAAACCCGCAAACCGGCGCCCCGCTGCAGATTCCGGCCAGCAAGAACGTGGCCTTCAAGCCGGGTAAAGCGCTCAAGGACGCTGTCTCGTAATGAAACTTAAGCTGACGCTGTGGCTACTGGGCCTTTTGCTCAAGCGGGCCCTGCGCCGCAAGCCGCGCTTTCGTGAACAGCTCGAACAGATGCGCGGCCTGAACTGGGGCATCGCCACAGAGGATCTGCGGATAGCCCGCCATTACCGCATGACGCCCCACCGCGTCACCTCGGATAAAGGGCTGCCGGTCGACCTGGATCTTGAGCTGCGTTTTCGCGATGAGTCAGCCGCGTTGGGCATTCTCAAGAAGCCCACGCAACAGGCGTTCCTCGACGGCATGATCAACGGCGAGGTTCGCCTGGTAGGCGACTCCGCCGATATGAACAAGCTGCAGAAACTGCTCAAGTATTTGTAGCTGACGGCCCCGACGGCAATCTTCACGCCCGAGGGGTCTTGTCTTCACATACCACGCCGTTGACACCCTGCCTTCTCCCTTGATGACCTGGCCCTGTTGCTCGCCAACCGCCCGCCGTGCAAGACAATCGCTACCCTAACCCTTTATACTAAGGGCACGACTAAAGTCTAATAATAGCGATGACGAAGAGCCCCCTATGCCCCTTGCCCTGCCGCTGCGCCGTCTTTGGACGCTGGATAAGTTCGCCTACAGCCTGCGCGTCTTCATCGCGTTCAGCGGCGCCCTGCTGATCAGCGCGGTGTCCGGCGACGTGGCGCTGGTCATCCCGCTGTTTCTGGGCATTATCGCCAGCGCCCTGTCGGAAACCGACGACAGCTGGGAGGGTCGCTTTCAGGCCCTGCTGGTAACCCTTGCCTGCTTTGCCTCGGCGTCGCTCATCGTCCAATGGCTGTTCCCCTGGCCCTGGCTGTTTGCCCTGGGGCTTGCGGTGTCGACCTTTACCCTGATCATGCTCGGCGCCATCGGCCAGCGCTACGCCACCATCGCCTCGGGGACGCTGATCCTGTCGATCTACTCGATGATCAATATCGAACAGCACGGCGGGGTGGACGACGACGTCGCCTACCGCCAGCTTCTATTGCTGGCAGGGGCCGCCTGGTACGGCGTCATTTCGGTGATCTGGTGCGCGCTGTTTTCGCGCCAACCGGTCAAGCAGAGCATGGCACGGGTCTACAAGGCGCTGGGCGAGTTCCTGATCCTCAAGTCGGCGCTGTTCGAGCCGGTTCGCGGCGTGGATGTCGAAGCCCGGCGGGTGGCCCTGGCACGCCAGAACGGCAAGGTAGTGAGCGCGCTGAACCAGGCCAAGGAGATGATCTTTCGCCGCCTGGAAGGCCAGCGGGGGAACCGCAAGCTCAACCGCTACCTGCGCATCTATTTTATCGCCCAGGATATCCACGAGCGGGCAAGCTCGACCCACTATCCGTATAGCAGCCTGACCGAGGCGTTTTTCCACCATGACGTGCTGTTCCGCTGCCAGCGGCTGCTGGATCAGCAGGGCCGTGCCTGCCGCCAACTCGCCAAGTCGCTGCTGCTCAACCGCCCCTTTGGCCACGAACAGAGCGAACAGGCGCTGGCCGACCTACGCGCCTCGATCGCTAACCTGCGCGACCAGGGAAGACCTGAATGGCAACCGCTGATGCACCCGCTCAACGCCCTGGCCGACAACCTGACCATCCTGGAAGCCCAGATTGCCAGCGCGCACAACCCGGACGCCAGGAGTGAGCGCCGCGACAGCGCCCTATTTGACCGTTCGCCCTCCAGTCTGCTGGAAGCGTGGAAGCGCGTGCGGCTCAATTTACACCTGGGATCCCCCACCTTTCGTCACGCCGTGCGGCTGAGTACCGCGCTGGTCATCGGGTACGGCTTGCTGCATTGGCTCAATCCCGAACAGGGCTTCTGGATACTGCTGACCACGCTGTTCGTGTGTCGGCCCAACTTTGCCACCACCCGGCGGTTTCTCTCCCAGCGCATCATGGGCACGATACTTGGCCTGGTGGTCGGCTGGGCGTCGATCAGCCTCTTTCCTCACCCGCTGGTACAGAGCATGATCGCCGTGGCCGCCGGGGTGTCGTTTTTCGCCAACCGTGAAAAGCGCTATGTGCTGGCCACCGCCTCAATTACCTTGCTGGTACTTTGCAGCTTCAACCAGGTGGGCGACGGGTTCGACCTTATCTGGCCTCGCCTGTTCGATACGCTGATCGGCGCCCTGATTGCCGGCCTGGCGGTGTTCTTCATCCTGCCCGACTGGCAGGGGCGACGGCTCAATCGCGAAGCCGCCAACGTACTGACCACCCATCGCCGCTATCTGGAAGAGATCATTCACCAGTACGAGGAAGGCAAGCAGGACGACCTGGCGTATCGCCTGGCTCGCCGTAACGCGCACAATGCCGATGCGGCGCTGTCCACGCTGCTGACCAACATGCTTCACGAACCGGGCCATTACCGTAAGCAGGATGCCGATGATGGGCTACGTTTTCTGGTGCTCTCCAACACCCTGCTGAGCCACCTGTCGGCGTTGGGCGCGCACCGCCACCGGCTGGCGGACGATGAAGACGACAGTGCGTCCGTGCCCGCCGCCAAGCGCATGTGCGAACTGCTCGACCAACTCGCCGAGCAGCTACAAAACCGCCAGCCCATCACCCCGCTGTCGGCCCAGGCCGAGGCGCTGATCGCGCAGCTCGATGAGCAAGGCCCGCCCAAAGAGGAAAACGCCGTCACGCTTTACCGGCCGATCCAGAGCCAACTACGCCTGATTGCGAACCAGTTGGCACCGCTGAGCGACGCGGCGAGCCGTCTTATCAGCACTAACGGAGCCGACGACCCTAGCTTGAGTTAAACCTGCCCATAACGTCCGGCGGCTTCGCCCAGCCAGCGGCGCACCAGCACGGTGGTGATGTCCTTGTTGCCCTGGAGCGCCTGAGCCAGGGCGGTGACCTGGTCCAGCAAATCAGCATCGCGCTCCAGGTCGGCGATTTTCATCTGCGCAAGGCCGGTCTGGCGGGTGCCGAGGACTTCGCCGGGGCCGCGAATCTCCAGGTCTTTCTCGGCGATGCGGAAACCGTCGGTGGTTTCGCGCATCACCGCCAAACGCTGCCGGGAGGTGTTGGAAAGCGGCGGGTGGTAGAGCAGTACGCAGAAGCTCTCGGTACTGCCGCGCCCCACGCGGCCACGCAGCTGGTGCAACTGGGAAAGCCCCAGGCGTTCGGGGTTTTCGATAATCATCAGGCTGGCGTTGGGGACGTCCACGCCCACCTCGATCACCGTGGTCGCGACCAGTAGGTCCAGCTCGCCTTCTTTAAACGCCGCCATCACCTCGGCTTTTTCGCCGGACTTCATACGCCCGTGCACCAGGCCAATGGCCAGCTCCGGTAGCGCGTCGGTCAGCTCGTCGCGAGTCACTTCCGCCGCCTGGCACTGCAGGGCTTCGGATTCTTCGATCAGCGTGCATACCCAGTAGGCCTGGCGGCCTTCGCTGCAGGCGCGCCGGATACGCTCGACCACTTCGGGGCGACGCTCGTCGGACACCACCACGGTTTTCACCGGCGTGCGCCCCGGGGGCAGTTCATCGATCACCGAGACATCCAGATCCGCGTAGGCACTCATGGCCAGCGTGCGGGGAATGGGCGTGGCGGTCATGATCAGCTGATGGGGTGTCAGCCCGCCCGCTTCGCCTTTTTCACGCAGCGCCAGGCGCTGGTGCACGCCGAAACGGTGCTGCTCGTCGATAATCGCCAGCCCCAGGCACTGGAAGTGAACGTCGTCCTGGAACAGCGCGTGGGTGCCGACCACCATGCGCGCGCGACCGTCGGCAATCGCCGCCTTGGCATCCAGCCGTGCCTTGCCCTTGAGCTTGCCGGACAGCCAGGCCACTTCGATGCCCAATGGCTCGAACCAGGCTTTAAACGAGCGGTAGTGCTGCTCGGCAAGGATTTCCGTGGGCGCCATGATGGCCGCCTGGCAGTTCCCCGCCAGCGCCGAGAGCGCCGCCATGGCCGCCACCACGGTTTTCCCCGAGCCGACGTCCCCCTGAACGAGACGCAGCATGGGGGCGGGGCGGGCAAGATCGAGGGCAATTTCGTCAAGCACCCGGCCCTGGGCGCCGGTCAGCGCAAAGGGCAGCTGCGCCAGAAAGCGCGCTTGCAGGTTACGCCCGGACGGTAGTTCGGGCGCGCCGTCGGCCTGGATGCGCAGCCGCACTTCACGCAGGCTAAGCTGATGGGCCAGCAGCTCTTCCACCGCCAACCGCCGCGTTGCCGGGTGATGGCCGTGGCTCAATTGCTCCATATCCGCCTCGGGCGGCGGCTGGTGGAGCAGCTGCAGGCTGGCGTGCAGCCCCAGTAGCTGAAAGCGCTGGCGCAGCGCCTCGGGAATCACCTCCGGCAGCGCGTCGGGGTCGCTTTCAAGCAGCCTCAGCGCCTGCTGGGTCAGGGCGCGCAGGCGGGTTTGGTGAAGCCCCTCGGTGGTGGGATAGATCGGCGTAAAGTACTCATCTACCGAGGTATCGCTGCCGCCGCTCAAGCGGTATTCGGGATGATAGATTTCCAGCCCCGTGGCCCCGGCGCGGGCTTCGCCGAAGGCACGCACCACGGCACCGGGGCGCAGCTGCTGCTGTTGGGCCGGCGAGAAGTGGAAAAACCGCAGGCTCAGAATGCCGCTTTTATCGCGCAGCCGCACCAGCAGGCTGCGCCGCCGTCCTTTGACCACGTCGCAGGCGGTGACTTCGCCTTCGATCACCGCCTCGCTGCCCGCGCGCAGTTCGCCAATCGGCGTCAGCCGGGTGCGATCCTGATAGCGCAGCGGCAAGTGGAACAGCAGATCGCTTACCTGCTCGATCCCCAGACGGGCAAGCTTCAGGGCCAGCGCTTCGCCGACGCCCTTGAGGGCCGTGACCGGTGCCGACAGCGTGGTCATGAAACAGCAGTCGCCGCCTGGGTGGGACGGTGGCACTGATTGATCGCATTGACCAGCACATCGATGGCTTTCGGACGTGGAAAGCTGGCTCGCCAGGCGATGGCGACCGTGCGCGATGGTGCAGGCGACACGAACGGACGGCTGATCAGCATGGCGTTTTCGTACTGGTCGGTGCCCAGCGCCGACTGGGGCAGCACGGTGATGCCCAGTTTCGAGGCTACCATATGGCGAATCGTCTCCAGCGAGCCGCCTTCGGCAATGAGGGTGTTATTGGGATTGTTGAGCTTTTGCGTGATCGCCGGGCAGGCTTCCAGCAGCTGGTCGCGGAAGCAATGTCCCTCGCCCAGCAGCAGCAATCGCTCTTCCAGTAGCTCTTCTTTATGGATGGCCTCGCGTGACTCCCAGCGGTGCTTGGCGGGCATCAGGACTTCGAAGGATTCATCGTAGATCGGCTTGGTGACGACGTCGGTTTCGGTGAACGGCAGGGCCACGATAATCACGTCCAACTCGCCGCTGCGCAGCTTGGTGCGCAGCGCGCCGGTCAACCCCTCCTCGATATACAGCGGCATCTGCGGTGCGGCCTTAGCCAGCTCAGGGATCAGGTGTGGAAACAGATAGGGGCCAATAGTGTAGATAGCACCGATGCGCAGCGGGTTGGCCAACTGGTCTTTCCCGGCGCTTGCCATGTCAAAGATCAGGCTGCTCTGCTCCAGCACGCGCTGGGCCTGGGCAATGATCTTCTCGCCTAGTGGCGTGACCTGAACCGTTGCCTTGGAACGCTCGAACAGCGGCGTTTCAAGCTCGTCCTCCAGCTTTTTGACGGCCACCGACAGCGTGGGCTGGGAAACGTGGCAGCGCTCAGCAGCGCGACCAAAGTGGCGTTCTTGGGCAAGGGTTACGATGTAGCGAAGTTCTGTTAAAGTCATGGTGGTGCCGGTGGCATCCTCTCGTAGCAGCTTGTGACTCACTCGCGTGACAATAAGCGGGAAGGAAAAGGACAGGCAAACCCTGCTGACGGTATCGTCTCTGCGATAGCTTCTCTATAAAGGAATTGTAGATCAGGGACTTTGTATCTAATAGGGATTATTTATCAACAGGAGTAAGCAAGGTGACGCTAACCGTACTGATTATCGGCTGCGGCGATATCGGCATGACGCTAGGCCGAGAACTGCTGGGCGAGGGGCATCGCGTAATTGGCGTTCGCCGCCACGTCGACGCGCTGCAGGACACCGGCATCGAGCCCCTGGCCCTGGATCTGGACGCGCTGGAGGGGGCTTGCGCAAGCGCGCTCCCCGAAGCGGACTACGTCATCTACACGGTCAGCGCGGACCACTTTGAGGAAAGCGCCTACCAAAGCGCCTATCCGGACGGCATGAAGCGGGTACTGGGCGTTCTGGAGCAGCACGCCACCCCGCCGCGCCGGGTTTTCTTTGTATCCTCGACCAGCGTTTACGGCCAGCAGGAAGGCGAAGTGGTCAACGAGGAAAGCCCCACGGAGCCGACCAGCTTCTCCGGCACGCTGATGTGCGAAGCCGAGCAGGCGCTGATCAACCATCCGATTCCCGGCACCGTGGTGCGTTTTTCGGGCATTTACGGCCCCGGCCGCGACCGGCTGATTCATCAGGTCGCCGAAGGACGGCTAGCCACGGTGACCCCGGTAATCTACTCCAACCGCATTCACCGCGATGACTGCACCGGCATTCTGGCCCACCTGATCCACTGCCAGGAAAACGGCCAGCCCCTGGACGACCTTTACCTGGGTAGCGATTGCGAGCCGGTCACCCTGCATAACGTGATGGCCTGGATCGCCCAGCAGTTAAAGGTCGAGTCCACCGAAACCATGCAGTCGCCACTGCGCCGGCGTACCAGCAAACGCTGCGATAATCGCCGCCTCCTCGGAACCGGCTACCAGTTCCGCTATCCCACCTTTCGTGAGGGCTACGCTCAGGTGTTGAAAGAAGGCGGCTTCTGGCAGGTGCAGAAAGCATAACCTATCCCCGCCATGAGCGAGCGTCCGGCTCGCCCATGGCGGTAGTGACGTCAGTCGCCAATCACCATGACGGCTTCGGCTTCCACCTGACTGCCCTTGGGCAGCGCTTTCACGCCTACTGCCGCGCGGGCCGGAAACGGCGATGAGAAGTACTCTTCCATGACCTTGTTCACGATCGCGAAGTTATCCAGGTCGACCAGGTAGAGGTTGAGCTTGACGATATCGCCAAGGCTGCCCGCGGCTTCTTCGCACACCGCCTGCAGGTTGGTGAATACCTGCCGGGCCTGAGCCTCGAAATCATCAGAGACGATCTCCATGGTCGCCGGGTCGAGAGGGATCTGGCCCGACAGGTAGACGGTATTGCCGGCCTTGACGGCCTGCGAATAAGGCCCGATGGCGGCCGGCGCCTTGTCGGTATTGATCACAGCTTTGTTGCTCATTGGCTTTCTTGCTCCTTGATGCACTCAACGTTGATTAGCTTGGCCGCTGCCATAGCTGACGCTGGCCAGCCAATGGCTGGCGTAACGCCATGGTGGGCGCTTAATTTGCCATGCGGGTTATTTTGCCGACGTTGGGCAGGTTGCGGATGCGTTTCATGATGCGGGCGAGGTGAACGCGGCCTTTTACCGACAGGGTAAGGTTCACCGTCGCCAGGCGTGCGTCGCGCTCTTCGATACCGATTCGCTCGATGTTGGCGTCAGCGTCGGTGACCAGTCCGGCGAGCTCGGCGACCAGACCGCGGCGGCTTTCGATTTCGATACGCAGCGCCACCGGGAAATCTTCGTCGATATGCGCCGACCACTCCAGGGCAAAGACCTTGTCGGGATCGTCTCTATCCACCAGATTCTTGCATTCCGCCCGATGCACCACCAGCCCTTTACCGACCGATAAATGTCCGACGACGGCATCGCCAGGCAACGGATGGCAGCAACGGGCAAAATTCGTCACCATGCCCTCGCTGCCGCTGATCACTACCGACTTCTGGCCTGCCTCCTCGCTGGCCCGTTCGCCTGGATGCCCGTCCGCCACATCCATCAGGCGTTGCGCCACCACGTGAGCCACGCGGGTACCAAGCCCCAGCGATTCTAGCAGTTCCTCTTCCGAGGACGCGTCGAGCGGCTCGAACGCACGGTTGAGCACCGCCGGATCCAGCTCCTCGAGGCTGGTATTGAACGGCGCCAGGGCCTTGTTCAACAGCCGCCGCCCGAGTATCACCGCCTCGGTGTGCTGCTGGTGCTTGAGCGCGTGGCGGATAGCCGAGCGCGCCTTGGCCGTGGTGACAAAATTCAGCCACGCCACGTTGGGGCGCGCGCCGGGGGCGGTGATGATTTCAAGGGTCTGGCCGCTTTCCAGGCGGGAGGAAAGCGGCGCCAGATGGCGATCGATCCGGCAAGCGATGCAGTTATTGCCGATATCGGTGTGCACGCTGTAGGCGAAATCAATCACGGTGGCCCCTTGGGGAAGCTCCATGATGTCGCCCTTGGGCGTGAACACGTAGATATCGTCGGGGAACAGGTCGTTCTTGACGTGTTCGATGAACTCGAGCGAATCGCCGGCATGGCGCTGCATCTCGAGCAGCCCCTTGACCCAGGCACGCGCCCGTGCATGGCTGCCTTCGGCAATAGGGTGGGAGGTTTGCCCGGCCTTGTAGAGCCAATGGGCGGCAATACCGTTGTTGGCCATGGCCTCCATTTCCCGAGTGCGAATCTGCACCTCGATGGGCATGCCCCGCGCGCCGAATAACGTGGTGTGCAGGCTCTGGTACCCGTTGGCCTTGGGTATGGCGATGTAGTCCTTGAAGCGTCCGGGTACCGGCTTATAAAGGTTGTGCACCACACCTAAAATGCGATAACAGCTGGCCACGTCCTCGGTGATGATCCGAAACCCGAACACGTCCATGATTTCAGCGAACGGTTTGCGCTGGTCGCGCATCTTGCGATAGATCGACAGTAGATGCTTCTGGCGTCCGACCACCGTGCCGCTCAGGGCCTCGTCATCGACGCTCTTCTGCAGCGTGGCCTGGACTTCGCGCATGGCGCTACGCCGATGCCCCCGAGCGTTGGAGACGGCGCGCTTGATGCGCTCGGAGCGCATTGGATGAATCGCCTGAAAGGAAAGGTCTTCGAGCTCGACGCGGATGGTGTTGATCCCCAGCCGTCCGGCAATGCGGGCATAGATTTCCAGGGTTTCGCGGGCGATGCGGCGCTTTTTGTCGGGGCGCAATGCGCCCAGGGTACGCATGTTGTGCAGCCGGTCGGCAAGCTTGACGATAATCACGCGGATATCCCGGGACATCGCCAGCACCATCTTCTGGAAATTTTCCGCCTGGGCGACGGCTTTATCCTCGAAGGTGATCTGGGTCAGCTTGGAAACCCCGTCGACCAGCTCGGCCACCGGCTCGCCGAACTGCGCGCCCAGGGCTTTTTTCGACACCCCCGTATCTTCGATCACGTCGTGCAGCATGGCGGCCATCAGGCTCTGATGATCCATGTGCATGTTGGCGAGGATGTTGGCCACCGCCAGCGGGTGGGTGACGTAAGGCTCGCCGGAGCGCCGCCGCTGACCATCATGGGCCTGTTCGGCGTAGTAAAAGGCGCGTTTGACCTGTTGAATCTCGTCGGGGGGTAAATAGCCGCCGAGTCGGTCGGCCAGGTCATCAATGGTAAACATTCACCGCGCCTCTAATCGGTCATGAATCCTAGTCGTCGATTTGTGCGCTGGGAGCCATCGCCGGACGCGTGCGAACGGGCGCTTCGACCGGTTCGTCCAGTATCGTGTGATCGACCAGACCCGCTGCAATTTCACGCAGCGCCAAGACCGTGGGCTTGTCATTTTCCCAGGCCAGCTGGGAATCACGGGTGCCCCGCGCCAGCTGACGGGCACGCTGGGTGGAGATCATCACGAGCTTGAAACGGTTTTCCACATTTTCAAGACAGTCTTCAACGGTGACGCGAGCCATGGGTGCCTTCCTGTAATAACGACGCTGGATCGCGTCCGTAAGGGGTCAAACGGGTCGATCCAGCTAAAGAGGGTAGTAGAACCGTGTAGATTACTCGACGCCGGGCGCCTGTGACAAGAGCGTTGCCAGCAAGGGCGCGTGGCGTTCGCTCATCAGCGGGCGCGTTAGGCGACGGCTGATGACCAGCGACTGAAGTTCGCGCAGCGCAGTGGTGAAGTCATCGTTGACCACCAGGTAGTCGTATTCGTCATAGTGCGACATTTCGCTGATCGCGTCGCGCATGCGCCGGGCAATGATGGCGTGCTCGTCGGTGCCGCGGCTGGCCAGGCGCCGCTCAAGCTCGCTGCGCGACGGCGGCAGGATGAAGATCGATACCGCCTCGGGCATCTGTTTGCGCACCTGGCGCGCGCCCTGCCAGTCAATCTCGAGGATCACGTCCTGGCCCGCATCCAGCACCGTTTGAGCCGCCTGCCGGGAGGTGCCATAGTAGTTGTCGAACACCTTGGCGTACTCAAAGAACTCGCCGCGTTCGATCATCGCCTCGAAGGTCGCCGTATCGGTGAAGTGGTAGTTCACGCCATCGACTTCACCATCGCGCCGGGCGCGGGTGGTGTGCGATACCGATACCTGAATACCGTCGAGGCTTTCGATCAGCTCGCGTACCAGGCTGGTTTTACCCGCCCCCGAGGGGGCAGAAACGATAAACAGTGTACCTTGGGACATACGCGCTTCCCTTGTTGGCGAAGTAGGCTCAAGCGTTGGCGACGACAACGCGTTCAATCAGAGCCGTGTAGAAAAGGCACGCAGTATCGCATACCCGCTGCTGTGACTGTAGCGTTTCGCAGAACAGGGCGTCACCATGCGCAGCACGCTATGGATAGTGGCGTTGATCGCGCTGGACACTGACCGCGACGCCTGTGATTTCGTCGGCAACACCCTGGGCCCCGACTACAACGCCGCGCACGCCGACCATTTTCACTTCGGCATGCGCGGTTTCAGCCTCTGCCGTTAATGCACAACCGCCACCCGGGTCGGCGGATAGCGTTTTTCCAGCCAGCGGCCAACGGCAAACAGCACCAGCCCGCACAGTGCCAGCCCGGTCCCCACCAGACCGGTGCTCGACCAGCTGAAACCCGCGCTGATCACAAGCCCGGCAAGCCATGCGCCCAATGCGTTGGCGCCGTTGAACGCCGCATGGTTAAGCGATGCCGCCATGGTCTGGGCGTCTTCGGCGACGTCCATCAGGCGGGTCTGCAGCGCGGGGGCAAGCGCCATGCTGGAGCCCACCAGCCCCACGAACAGCAGCCCGGTCCACACATTGTTGGCCGCAAAGTAGAAAAGCCCCTGAATCACCGCGCACCACACCAGGGTGGCAGGAATCGCCCGCATCAGGTTTTTATCCGCCGCGCGGCCGCCAACCAGGTTGCCGGCAATCGAGCCCAGCCCGAAAATCACCAGCACCAGCGGACCCAGCGCCTCGCTCATGCCCGCCTGATTCGTCAGGGTCGGCATCACGTAGCTGAAAATCGCGAACATGCCGCCGCAGCCGATGCACGCAATGGCCACCGTGACCAATACGCGCTGCTTGACCAGCGCGGAGAGTTCGCGAAGCGGGCTCGCATGGGCATCGAACGGCTGCACCGGCACCCACAGGCGAATCAACAACGCGGTGAACAGCGCAATACCCCCCACTGCCCCGAAAGCTACCTGCCAGCCGAACAGATTGCCCGCCCAGGTGCCCAGCGGCGCACCGATCAGGATCGCCACCGTCAGGCCCATCATTACGCGGGCAATGGCCCGCGCGCGCTGGTCGACCGGCACCGCCCCGGCGGCGACCAGCGCCGCCACGCCAAAGTAGGCACCGTGGGGCAGCCCGGCGATAAACCGCAGTCCCACAAACGACCAGAACCCGGGGGCCATGGCGCTGGCAATGTTGCCCAGCGCAAAGACCAGCATCAGTGCGATCAGCAGCGCGCGCTTGGGGACGCGGGCCGCCAGCGCTGAGATCAGCGGCGCACCGACCACCACGCCCAGCGCGTAGCTGCTGATGGCGTAGCCCACCTGGGGCACGCTGACCGCCAGGTCTCCCGCCACGCGGTTCATCAGCCCCATGATCACGAACTCGCTGGTGCCGATACCAAAGCCACCCAGCGCCAATAAAAATTCGGCCAGCCGCGGATTTCGCGCCAGCCCCGATGACGATGCCTGCATAACACTCCCCCGGGTACCTCGGCACCCGCTGACAAAACGGCCTTTAGAGTGGAATGATCGCAGGACTAGACGAAAGTATAAATATAACGCGGCAAAAAAATTAGCGCGCGAAGAAATGGCCTATGGTTAGTCAACCACCCGACCATGATTTGAGCTTTGACGACGAGTCTGTCCACAATACGGCACAATCAAGCCGCGCGAGGTTGCCATGACGCCCGACACCATCAAAGAGGCCATGCAGGTACTGGCCAGCGCCGACCCGGACATCGGCCGCGCTTACCCGCTGGTGGGCGCCCCGGCCCCACGCCAGCGCGACCAGGGCTTTGCAACCTTCTTCGCTACCATCGTCAGCCAGCAGATTTCCACCGAGGCCGCCCGCGCCATCATGGGCCGCGTCAACACGCTGCTGCCCGAACTGCACGCCCAGGCCGTGATGGACGTGGAGGGGCAGGCGCTGCGCGATGCCGGGCTCTCCTGGCGCAAGATCGAATACGCCAAGGGGCTGGCCGAGGCGGAACTGGCCGGGACGTTCAGCGCCGATGGTCTCGCCGCGCTCAGCGACGACGAGGCGATTGCCGCCATCACCCAGCTGCGCGGCTTCGGCCGCTGGAGCGCCGAGATCTACCTGATGTTTTCGCTTCAGCGCCCGGACATCTTCCCCGCCGACGACCTCGCCCTGCGCGTGGCGCTGGGTCGCTTGAAAGGCATGGACGACAAACCCACGCCCAAGCAGGCGCGCCAACTGGTCGAACACTGGTCGCCCTGGCGCAGCGTGGGCTCGCTGTTCCTGTGGCACTACTATCGTGGCGAACCGCTGTAGGGACGCCGCCGTTGAGCACCCGGTGCTCGCTTTATCGCCATTTCAAGGAGTCACTCACCATGGCCAACCCAGCCCCCGCCTACCGCGCCAAACCTGGCTCTCCCCTGAGCGTTGACCCGGCGTTCTACAACCGTATTGCCAACGCCACGGATCAGCGAAGGCTGGTAGAGACGCTGGAGGTGCCGATTCGCGACGCGCGCGCCTGGAAAGTGCCCGCCGGTCACGTGATGCGCATCTGTACCCGCCAGGGCCCTCAGGTGGGCGATTTCAACCTCTGGTCGCTGCACAACCCTCGCGAGCGCTTCTGGGCCTCGCGCACTCGCCAACTGCAGCGCGCCCACGTCAGCGTCCACGACCGCCTATGGTCGACCCTCCCCTATCTGCGCCCCATGGCCACCATCACCGCCGACACGCTCGAACACTACGGTATCGACGAGGACGGCGGGCGCGTTCACGATCTACTAGGGACGCGCTGCGACCCCTACGTGAACCATTTGCTGACCGGTGAGGATTTCGACTTCCACTGCCACTCCAACCTGACCCGGGCCGTGGCGCCGTTCGGTCTCACCGAATTCGATATCCACGACGTGCTCAACGTCTTCCAGTGCACCGGCCTGAACGAACAGGACCAGTACTTCATGAAAGCCTGCCCCGCACAAGCAGGCGACTATCTGGAGCTGTTTGCCGAAATCGACCTGCTCTGTGCGCTTTCCTGCTGCCCGGGCGGCGATCTTTCGGTGGATCTATGGGGCAGCGACGCCACCGACGACGACCTACTGGCCACCTGCCACCCTATCGGCATCGAGATTTACGCGCTCGATGACAAGCTTCTGGAGGGCTGGTCGCCGTCGACGCCGCCCGACTATCGCGGCCACCACGGCGTGCGTCCGCCCGAAGCGGATTGGAGCGCCAAACGTCGTTCAGGCTGCTGACGCGCCCGTCAGGCATCGAGGCCGCCAAATTTGCCGTTCTGGTAGTCCTCCACCGCCTGAACGATCTCTTCACGGCTCGACATCACAAAAGGCCCGTGGGACACCACCGGCTCATCGATCACCTCGCCGTGGCCAAACAGCAGGCGCGCGTCGCTGTCGGCGTCGATATCGAGGCTGTCACCATCGCGATCCACTTCGATCAGGTGGTGCGGCTTGATGGCGGAGCCGCCCACCGTGACCTCGCCGCTTACCACGTAGAGAAATACCTGCCGCCCCGGCGCCACGGGTAACTGTTCGTGGCCACCGGCCGGCAGCAGCAGCGTGGACATGAAAACGCCGGTCAGCGTGTCGATAGGGCCGGTGCTCTCCTGCCACTGCCCGGCAATCAGGTTCAGCTCGCCGCCGCCCGGCAACGCGATGGCCGGTATGTCCGGCTGCTGCAGGCCGACGTAGCGCGGCTCGCTCATCTTCAGGCGCGACGGCAGGTTGACCCACAGCTGGAGGATCTCCAACGGGCCGCCGTCGCGCAGAAACTCCTCCGGCGAAATTTCCGCATGCACGATGCCGCTGCCCGCCGTCATCCACTGCACGCCGCCCGCGTGGATCACGCTCTGATGCTTAGTGCTATCCGCGTGGGCCAATGAGCCTTCCAGAATAAAGGTAACCGTCTCGAAGCCCCGGTGCGGGTGTGGGCCGAACGGCAGGCCCTGGTTATGGGCCGGATACGTCTGGGGGCCGTGGTGGTTAAGAAACAGAAACGGATCGAGCTGCTCGAGCTGCGGCCCCGGCAAGGGCCGCCGGGTGACCAGATCGCCGATATCGTCGCGCCTGGCCGGGTGCTGGGCGATGACATGACGCGCTTGCTGGGTGCTATTCGAGGACATAACCATCTCCTTATTAATATCCCCCAGCGTAAAACCTCAACGCCCCCATGAGGAGCGAATAATTTGCCTCGTTTCATTGAAGGAAATTGCTAGGAACCGGCTACGGCGCGCGAACGTCCAGTCGTCCCACCACCTCCAGCCCATCCGCAGCCGGGCGCACCACCACCATCTCGCCCGAGCCCACGCCGCGCCCGGCCAGCGCCGAGATATTCACCTGATGGGTTACCAGCAGCATATTGCCTGACTTTTCCCAGGCGACTATCTGCTCGCGGGCGGCTTGGGTGATGACGTCCCGATCACCGCGTCCGCGAAAGAACGAGTCCAGCCACGGCGCAGGCTCGACGTCGCCCAGTTCCATGAGCTCGGCGGTATCCAGCGCCCGACACCAGCGCGACGCGTACACCGCCCCGATGGGGATATCCCGCTCGCGAAACGCCTCACCAATCGCCCGCGCCTGGGCACGCCCCTCCTCAGATAGGTTGCGCTGGGTTTCGCAGCGGCCACGTTCGAACCCGGGCGGGTCGCCGATGCCCGGCGCCAGCGCATGGCGCATCAGCATCACCAGGCCACCCTCCTCGAGCGCCTGCCAGATGGCCTCGTTGGCCTGAACACCGAGCGGCAGCGCGCCCAGTAGCACGAGGAGCAGGTTCACTATCATGTGACGAAGGGTGGGCATGGGGTGGCCTCTGTGACGGTACTCTGCAAAAGATAGACACCGACGAGCACCGTCGACACCGAAGTGGTCAACTCGCCCTAAACGCTATGGGCAGATCCCACGCCACCGAGCGACCCAGTCACCACCGGGGCGCTTGTTCCAGCACCCAGGAACGATCCGCGTCAAGCATCAGCCCCTCTTCGACGAGTCCCTCAATTGACGTGTTCAACGCCTCTCGATACGCCTGCGCCGTGGGATAGCGCTCGCGTACCGGTGTTCTGGGATCGCGGGGGGTGTCGTTGCCAAAGGCAATGAAGCTGCCCGCCAAGTTACATAGCTGGCCTTTGGCATATCCCTCATCACGCAGGTTCCACCCCAGATAGCTACCCAGCGGCGCCGCCACATAAGGCTGACGGATCCCCCCAAGGTCGATGCCATCTTCGTCGACGCGGGGAACGCTGAGGCTATATGCAGAACCACCCGACGACGGCGGCAGCACGTCATGGCGGCGGGCCAGCAGTGTATTGATCGGCGGTTCAGGCACCTCTTCGTAAAAGGCAGGCAGGTCTAGAGCGCCCGGGGCAACCAGGGTGTCGTCACCCGCCAACCCTGGATAGTGGCTTGCGGGAGGTGGCTGGTCATTCATCACCCATGCCTGCATCGCGCGGATCAGTGCCCGCATGCTGGGCGCGACGCTGAGAGGGTTAGTCGGGTACTGACATATGTCGTTGGTCGTTGACTGGGCGCCCCAGGCATTGAAATGAGGCGCGCCAGAGAAGAAGTAAAGCCTGACGTCATCCGGCATGCGTAACGGCTGCCCTTGCGGCGAGGTTGATACCAGGGAAGCCCGTGCCTGCCAGAATTCGGCGGAGGTGTCGGTATGCATCAGCCTGGGGCATGTCTCGGTTTGTCGACAGGCTGCCAGGATACTATCGCGGCGACCGCTGTAGGGATCCTCTGTCTCGACATAGCTGAAGGGGAATTGATCGCCAGGCGCATCGTGATCTTCGTGCTGCCGTGAGAACCTTCCGGGCTGGGCGAAACGATAGTTGGTGAAGGTCTTTCTTGACCCCGCGATGTGCACCATGGCGCCGTCAAAAACACGGTTGCCCGATGCATCCGCATTATAGCCCTGGTAAATCAAGTCGCGCAGAAAACGCCCCGACTGAGAAATCCCCAGCGCCATCGTGTGCGCGATATCGTCCAGCGGCGATGGCACATCATGCCCGGGCGACCCGCGCAGAAAAGAAACGAGGTCACTGGTCGCCAGCATGCCTAACCCGCTCGGCTCAGCGTCTCGAGCAGGGTAGATAAATTCATATATCGCGCCGCCATCCATGCTCTCAGGCCGCACAATCTCGATGTGCGTATCATCCAGGTATCGAAACGACAGACCTTCCAGCACCTGCCTTGGCGCATCGGGCGTGGGTCGCACCGTCAGGCTCGCCGCTTCCCTCTGCTGGTTGGCGGCCGGGTACGAGAGCGTCGCCACGCTGACCGGTTCATGGTTATCAAAGATAAATTCTTCCCGGGACATGCCCGCCACCCCGTCGGCCACTGGGAGCTTCAACGCTATTCGTTTATCGCCCAAATGCGTTTGCCATCCGCTCCACACCATGGTGTCGCCCTGGCGCATCAAGAAACCGTCACCCGGATCCTGAACGCTAAACGCCTCATCGGGCGCGGACAGGTTCATGAGCGGGAACATCAAGTTGCGGCCTCGATTGGGTATGTCATACATCAGCATTCCTGTGCCCTGAGCCTTCGGGCGGAGTATGACGACGTCGGTGCTGAAGACGACCTCACCTTGCTCATTGACCGGTACCCGATCGATATCCACTACCTTGCTGGCCCTTGGCGAATCCGGATTCACGGCAAAGTACGCCACCGCTTCAATCTTTTCGTAGCCGGCAACCCGGCTATCGCCGTGCTCTGGATAGGCCTCCGTGACTGCCTGCACGTCAAAGGCGGTAACGCTTGCCTGGGCGCTCACCGACCAGCCCAACACACCCGCCATCGCTGCGGATGCAAGACAACGCCTTGTGATAATGTTCATTGGCCTCAAGCCCTCTGACGAAGACGCGCCACGAGCCGGTCGAGCCGGGTCTCGTCTAAGGCCCCTGCGGTGAACGCCACCAGCGAGCGCAGCGGCATATAGCGCAGCATGGCAGCGATCATCTCATCGCCTTGTGCTTCATCCGCTGGCTCCTCGGCCAATGCCGTGAGTAGCGGGCTCTGGCTGGCAAGTGACGCCAGCTCATCGCGCAGGGTTTGCTTGAGGGCCGGAAAGCCCTCGAGGTCGCCTACCAGGGTATTGCGGTCCAGATGCGGCACGGTGGGGGCATCACCGCGCACCTGCAGCGACTGGCTAAGCCGGATATCCGCGGACGAGGCACCTATTCGCACCACGAACTGGCCGCTCGGCACCCGCCAAGCATTGCGTTCGACATCAAAATAGGCGAAGTCACGCCGGGAGAGTGTGAAACGCAGCGTGGTCGACGCGCCCGGCACGAGATACACCTTGGCGAAGTGGCGCAGCGCCTTGGGCGCGACCGGCAAGGTCCGGGAATGGTCGCTGATATAAAGCTGAACGATCTCTTTCCCTGCCCGCCGGCCCGTATTGGTTACCGCTACCTGCACCTCTAGCGTTTCATCGGCGCTCATGGCCCGGCTCGACAGCGTCAGGTCCTGGTACTCGAAGGTGGTATAACTCAGCCCGTGACCGAAGGGAAACAGCGGCGCCATCCGTTTCGCCTCAACATAACGGTAGCCGACAAAGATGCCCTCGCTGTAATTGACCACGTCCCCGGTGCCGGGAAAGTCCAGATGGCAAGGCGTGTCTTCCAGGCGCTGAGGGAAGGTCTCGGCGAGCTTGCCGCAGGGCGAAGAATCGCCAAACAACAGGTCGGTGACGGCCACCCCCATCGCCTGGCCACCCAGGTAGGCTTCCAGCACGGCGGACGCCTTGGCAAGCCAGGGCATCGTCACCGGCGAGCCGTTGGCCAGCACCACCACGATATTGGGCTGAACCGCGTGCACCGCCTCGATCAGCGCATGCTGGTTGGCGGGCATATCGAGGTGCTGACGGTCATAACCCTCTGACTCATAACGCTCAGGCAGGCCAAGAAACAGCACCGCGACCTCGGCGTTTTGCGCACATTTAACCGCCTCATCGAGCAGCGCCTGATCGATATCGTCCCGGTCGATGGCAACGCCCTGGGCATAATCCACCTGCTCGCCGCGGGCCTGCATGGCATCCAACGGCGTGTCGACCCGGTACGGGTTGACGTGGGAGCTGCCGCCGCCCTGAAAACGGGGCCGGGCGGCAAACTCGCCGATTACCGCCACGCGCTGACCGGCAGCCAACGGCAGCGCACCCTCATTCTTGAGCAGCACCATGGACTCACGGGCAATGCGCCGGGCAAGCTGGTGGTGGTCGTCGAGATCGACGCGGGACTCGGGACGGCGCCGTGTCGACGTTCGTTGAATCAGCCTCAGCAAACGCTCCACAGCTCGATCCAGCACCGCCTCGTCGAGACGCCCCTGTTCCACCGCCGCGACAATCTCCCGGGTGCGGGTGTCGCCGCTGCCCGGCATTTCCAGCTCCAAACCCGCCTCAAGTCCGGCCACGCGCTCGTTGACCGCGCCCCAGTCCGACACCACGACGCCGTCAAACCCCCACTCCTCGCGCAGTATCTCGCTCAATAGCCGCGCATGTTCACTGCAGTAGGGGCCGTTGACACGGTTATAGGCGCACATCACCGTCCAGGGTTCGGCCTGCTTGACGGCCTCTTCGAAGCTCGCCAGGTAAATTTCGCGCAGGGCGCGCTCATCGATACGCGCATCCACCGACATACGCCGGTGTTCCTGGTTGTTGGCCGCAAAGTGCTTGAGCGATGCGCCCACGCCCTTCGCCTGCACGCCCTGAATATGCGCGCTGGCAAGCCGGGAGGAAAGCAGCGGATCTTCCGAGAAGTACTCGAAGTTACGCCCGCACAGCGGTGAGCGCTTGATATTGGTGCCCGGCCCCAGCACCACATCCACGCCCTCGCTCTGTGCCTCGTCGCCCAGCGCTTCGCCCAGGGTGGTCAGTAGCGCCGTATCCCAGGAGCTTGCCAGACCCGCTGCGGTGGGAAAGCACGTCGCCGGTACACTATCCAGCAGCCCGGCATGGTCGGCGCCGGGGCCATCGGGCTGCTTGCGCAGGCCATGGGGGCCATCGGAGAGCATAAGGGCAGGAACATCGAGATGCTCGATGGCACGGGTTGTCCAGAAATCTTGACCCGAACAGAGGGCGGCTTTCTCTTCGAGGGTCATCGCGGCAAGCGTTTCATTGATCGGACGCATGGACGGCTCCTTTTCCTTGCAGTGGTGGGTCGCGCTGTTGCTCATTCAGGGTTGGCCGACGACGGCTCGGCCAAACGCGCTCAGTTGGTGGTCGGCTTTTGCCGCCTTACCTTGGCCATGACGGCGTCGCTCAGCGGATAGCGCAGCATCAGGCCAAACACGCCCAGCGCACCGACCGCCGGCAGCACGCTCATCATGGACTTCAGCAGCAGCAACACGGCGTCGCTCTGTTCAGCGTTGGCCACATAGCCAAAAACGCTGAACAGGGTGCCGGTCAACAGCCCGCCGACGCTCATGCCAAATTTATGGCTGAAGGTCACGGCGCTGGTCGAGGCGCCGGTTGCCCGACGCCCCGAGCGATACTCCACGTAGTCGGCAATATCGGCCACCATCGCCCACATGGTGGCGGCCACGATGCCGGAAAGCAGCTTGATCAGCATGAAAGCCCCAAAGTAGATCGGCGCCGCCATGTCGGCTGCAAAGAAAAAGCCCACCAGCGCCACCGCGTATCCCAAATTGGTCCAGAGCATGACGCTGCGCTTGCAGAAGCGATTCAAGACGAACTGGTTGATCAGTACACCGGCGATCAATGCCAGATAGCCACAGGCCAGAAAGAGCGAGACGCCCTCTTCATCACCCAGGTAATACTTGAAGAAGTAGACCGCCACCGAGTCGGGCATCAGCATCAGGGTAAAAATCAACGTGCAGGTCGCGAACATCAGCCAGAAGGGTTTGGTCTTTGCGACGTCTTTAAAGCTGGTCAGCGGGTTACCCGCGCTTTCACCCTCGGTGTGGTGCTCCTTGACACCCTTGAAGGTAAGCATCAACACCCCGAACGTGATCGTGCCGTACAGCGCGAACACCCGCGAAAACCCCAGGGCGTCGTCGCCGCCTCCCAACCAGTGGACCAGCGGCAGGGTGGCGTAGCTCAACCCGACGAAAGCGGCATACGAACAGATCATGCGCAGATTGCTGAGATCCCGTCGCTCCTGATTATCGGTCGTCATCGATACCGGCAGTGCCGAATAGGGAATATTGACCAGCGTGTAAAACCCCATCAGCAGCATGTAGGTCGCAAAGGCATACGCCACCTTGGCCGCTGGACTGAGCTCAGGCGTGGTAAAGGTCAGCCACAGTAACACCCCCAGCGGCAGCGAAAACCACAACAGATAGGGCCTCAGGCGGCCAAACCGGGTGCGCGTCCGGTCGCTAAGCACGCCCACTAGCGGATCGGTAATCGCATCCCAGAGCCGTGCGGCAAGAAATAGCGTCCCCACCAGCGCGGGGTTGATGCCGAACACATCGGTATAGAAATACATCAGATAAAGCGATATGGAGGCCCAGGTGAACGCGAAGGCAAAATCCCCGATGCCAAAGCTTAGTTTTTCTTGTCGTGTCAGCATAAATCACTCCCCACCATGTAACGCGTTACATAAGTAACTGGTTACATGCTAGTAGCAGCCCCCGTCGACAGGTATACACCTTTTGTCGATAGCGACTCATCTCGATGAGCGGCATACTTCGGCCTGGTGACAACAACAGGGAGCCTCATGGCAAACATTCGTGATGTGGCGAAAAAGGCAGGCGTATCGGTCGCCACCGTATCGCGGGTTATGACGGGCGATGCGCCGGTCAACGAACAGACCCGTCGGCGCGTCGAACGCGCCATGGCAACGCTCGACTACGCCCCCAACGCCTTCGCGCGCTCATTGGCCTTCAATCGATCTTTCAGCGTAGGGCTATTGATCTCCCACCTGGCAGGCCCCTTCATCGGGCGGCTACTCACCACGGTGGAAACGACGCTACGTGACAGGCAGATGTCGCTCATCGTCGCTTCCGGCCAGAGCGATGCGGAACAGGAGCAGGCCGCCATTCACTTCCTGCTCAGCAAGCGCTGCGACGGCCTGCTCGTCCACGCCGACGGCATGAGCGACGCCGCGCTGGGCAAGCTGGCCGACCGGGTACCGCTGGTGGTGCTCAACCGCCACGTCGACGCGCTGGCCGACCAGTGTGTCGTGGCGGACAACGTCCTTGGCGGCTATCTCGCCACACGGCATCTGATCGACCTGGGCCATCAGCGGATTGCGTGCTTGACCGGCTCGCTGTTCAAGCAGGACGCTCACCACCGCCTGGCCGGGTTTCAACGCGCCATGGACGAAGCCGGTCTGGACGTGCCGGAGGGGGCCGTTGTGGAAGGCAACTTCACCGAAGCCAGCGGTGCCGCTGGCGTCAGGACGCTCCATGAACGCGGCGTGGCCTTTACCGGCCTCGTTACCGGCAACGACGAGATGGCCATCAGCGCCATGGGCGCCCTGCGCGCGCAGGGCTATGCGCTACCCCACGATATATCGGTGGTGGGTTACGACGATGAGATGTACGCACGCCACATGGTGCCTAGCCTGACCACGATCCACGCCCCGGTGGAAGAGATGGCCAATTATGGGGTTCAACTGATCACCGCGCTTATCGACCAGCCCGAGCAGGCCATTGCCCACCAGAACTTCCCTCCCCGGCTGGTAGTACGCGGTTCCACCGCGCCGCCCGCTAAGGTAGGTTTGACTTGAATGACCGCTCGCCCCCGCCTCGTCGGCCAAGCGGTTCGAGTGCCAAACAAAGAGAGCCTCGCGTGGCCGAGGCCATGGATACTATCCTCACCCAGCACGCCTGGAACGCCAACCAGCGCAAGTGGCTGCAGCGTCTGGCCAAGTAGCTGGTCAAGGTGCTCAGCGAACAGCTGGATAACGTGCTGGAAGAACTCAACGAGGCGATGTGGCCGTCAGCAGGCTAATAGACGCTTGAACAAGACAAAATGAAAGCGCAGAATCAACGAAATTTCGTTGGTTATCGCTGAATATGATTAAAAATCTGATCTTCAAAAATTTCTATAGCTTTGCCGACGACACCGTCATCGACTTTGCCCTGGGCAAGAAGCCAACGCCTTCGGGGTACGATATCGACGTCGGCGGTGAACGCTACAACAAGGCCATCGCAGTGGTGGGCGCCAACGGCTCGGGTAAGACCCATTTTCTCAAGCCGCTGGCGTTCTTGCGCTGGTTTATCGCCAACTCCTTTTTGGGCAGCGACCCCGAGCGAGATATCCCTATCAGTGGGCATGCGCTCAATGGCAACGAGCCCAGCCGCTTTGAACTTGAATTCATGGTGGGGGGCACTGATTACCGCTACCAGCTCGAGCTCACCCCCAAGGAAGTGCTCTTCGAAGCGCTCTATGAGAAGACCAGCACCCAGTTCAGCTACCTTTTCAAGCGCGAGAGAAGCGAGCAGGGCTACCGCTTCAAGCACAAGGGTTTCCCCTTTCCCAAAGCGCAGGCGGAAAAGCTGCGGGGAAACACCTCGCTGATCAGCGCGGCGCATAGCTATGATGTCGAAGCGGCCAAGCCGTTTATCGACTTCTTTTCACGTATCGAAACCAACGTTGTCAGCGATGGGCGGCGTCACTTTCATCATGGTGCGCTGGTGGGTGCAGCGACGTCCTTTCAAAAAGCGCCGGAACTGCAAAAGCGCATGTCCAAGGCACTGAGCACCTTTGATCTGGGCTTGGACAGTGTCGAGATACGCAAGCTTCCCGTCCTCGACGAAACAGGCCAGGAGGAAGAGATCTACCTCCCCTTTGGCACTCACACCACCGAGGATGGCCGCTCCTTCGAGCTCTCGTTCTTTGAAGAGTCAAGCGGCACCCAGTCCGCCTTTGTGCTGCTCGAACCGATCCTGAACACGCTGCATAACGGCGGCGTCGCGGTGATCGACGAGATCGACAACGATCTGCACCCGCACCTGGTGCCGCATCTATTGGAATGGTTCGAGTTTGAACACACCAACCCTCATCAGGCGCAGCTTATCTTTACCTGCCACACGCCGGAAGTGCTGAACCTGCTGCAAAAGCATCAAATCTATCTGATCGAGAAGCGTAATCAGCAGAGTGACGCCTGGCGGTTGGACGATATGACGGGGCTGCGCGCCGACGATAATCTGTATGCCAAATACATGGCCGGAGGCCTTGGCGCCACCCCGGAGCTGTAACGCACCATGGCTAGAAAACACACCACCCGAAAACGACCGCGCCAGGTCAGCCAGACCACCCTCTTGATCGTGGGTGAAGGCGCCGACGACCAGGCCTTTATCAAGCACATGCACCAACAGCTTCGCTCACCGCAGAGCTGCATCAAGCCGAGAATCGAAAAGCAGTCCGGCGGTTCGCCGGGTAACATCATCGACAACGCCGCCAGAAAGTACGATAGCCAGGACTTCGACCGGCGCTTTATCGTGCTGGACGCCGATGTGCCGCTCACGCAGCAACAGCGCGATAAGGCGCGAAAGCAGGGTTTTCGCCTGATACTCTGGTCGCCGACCTGCCTGGAAGGCGCGCTCTTAGAGACGCTTGACGAGCGAGTGAACGATCACGAAACGGCTCAGCAGTTGAAAGATCGGTTGCATCCACGGCTGGCGGCACACCACACCGAACCCGCCGCCTACGCTGGCCTCTTCCCACGCCCAGTGCTTCAGGCGGCCACCAACGCCTCCGTGGTCGACGTGCGCAGCGCACTCGCCGAGCAACGTTCTTGACACCCTTGCCGTGCAGGCAAGGCCAATCGGTTGATTCACGACCCATAACGACATCGTTCAAAAGCTCTGGAGCCTCTGCGACGTTCTGCGCGACGACGGCATCAACGACTCGGACTACGTCACCGAGCGGGTGCTTTGTCGACCTGACCGCCCAGCAACAGGCATTCCAGAAAACCGCGCCTTCGTGGGCAGCGAACGGGGCCCGGCACCCACCGGCTGGCGCTGATGAATTGCCTGCTCCAAGGTATGGAAGGCGGCGACATGAGCCAGGCGGCCGGGGTGGTGCCGACTACGGATACAGCCGACCGACCAGCTCGGTGCGGTTGGTGACCTCGAACTTGCGGTACAGATTGTCGAGATGGGTCTTGATTGTGGAAGGGGCGATGCCGAGCGCACGCGCCATGGCCTTGTTGCTCAGGCCCTGGCGTAAAAGCGGCACCAACTGCGCCTCGCGTTCGGTCAAGGGCACGCGTGCGTCCTGGATCTGCGCCGGTGCCGGCTCGACGGCGCTGGCCGACACCGCCAGTTGAAGCATTTCCTGCAGCGACTGCAAGGTGTCGAGTTCCCGTGGGGTAAAGCGCCCGTAGCGGGACTTGCGCAGCAGCGACATGCCCATGACCGGGCGGTCGCGGGTGTAAAACAGCACCTCGGTGACGTCCACCACGTCGTGCTGGCTCAGAAACGTCTGATATCCTTCGTTGTGCCGTCTCGACTGCAGCGCCTGGGCGTCGCGCAGAGGGACGACCTGCCTGCCGAGGCGCTGACAGTAGCCCGGCTGAAGCGGGTCCAGGTGGCGATAGCGGCGCAGGTAGCTGTCGTGCATCTGGGTGGGATCGCCGTGAAGCTGGAAATCGACCGCGCTCAGGCCGTCGTCGATGCGATAGAACGCCGCCAGCGAGGCGGGCACGGCTCGGGTGAAGGCATTCAGGCAGTTGACGCCCAGTTCCTGGTGGGAGTACATGGCTGGCCGACTCCATGTTGATCGATACCTTCAACATAACGAGTCGGCCGGGTGCAAGCAACGGGAATCTGTCGCCTTGGCGGCTCAGTCGAGCGCGGTCACGCTTTCCGGCAGCAGGGCGCCGCCATCGACGATGATGGTCTGGCCGGTGATGTACCCGGCCAGGTTAGAGCCCAAGAACAGCATGGCGTTGGCGATGTCCTCCGGTGCCCCCAGGTGGCCCAGCGGAATGCCGCGCTCGAGGCGCTGGCTGTGCGCGTCGTCGCCAAGGTTGTCCATCGCCGGGGTGCGGATCATGCCCGGCTCGACGCCGTTTATGCGGATGTTTGAACCGCCCATTTCCAGCGCGGTGTTGCGGATGAAGCCGTTGACCGCCGCCTTGGACGCGGCGTAGTGGGTCAGCCCCGGATACGCGACCCGATTGCCGGTCACCGACGACGTACACAGGATCACGCCCTGCCCCTTCTGCTTGAAAGACGGCAGCAGGGCCTGCGTCATCCAGAACAGCGACTGCACGTTGACGGCGAAGGTGCGCTCGACCCGCTCGCGGGTGAGCTCCTCAAACGGCGTCAGCGGGAAGTAACCGGCGTTGTGCACCAGCACGTCGACCGGGTCGCTTTCCTCGATCATGGCGCGGGTGGCGGCCTCGTCGGAAAGATCGACGGCGTAGGCCTGCACCTGATGCCCCTCGGCCGTGAGTTTGTCAGCCACCCGCGTGGCCTGGTCGCCGTTGATGTCGGCCAGCGTGACGCGGGCACCGGCCTCGGCAAAACGGGTCACGATAGCCTCGCCGATGCCCTGGGCACCGCCGGTGATCAGTACGTGCTGGCCGCTGTAATCGATACGAATACTCATGAACGGACTCCATTGATCCGGGACAGGGCAACCGGGCCCGGCTGCCCTGTCGTCTTCTAGAGGGCCTCGAAAGCGAGGGTGGGGGTGTCGACGATATGCGAGCCGCCGTCGGCCATGATCATGCTGCCGGTAATGATGGCGGAAGCCGGACTGATCAGAAAATGACAGACCTCGGCGATTTCGTGGGCACTGGCTGGCCGCCGCAGGGGCACGTGCTGCGTCACGCGGGCGTAGGCGTCGTCGAGCGACTCATTATAATGAGTCATCAGCGGCTGCATTTCTTCATCGGCCATGGGCGTTCGAATCCACCCCGGGCAGACGCAGTTGACGCGGACGCCTCGCGGGCCGAAGTCGCGGGCCATGGAACGCGTCAGCCCCACGATGGCGTGCTTGGCGGTGGTGTAGCCGCAGACCTCGCCACCGGCCTGGAACGAGGCCAGTGACCCTAGCAGCACCATGGTGCCCTGCTGCTCGACCAGGTGCGGCAGACAGGCGCGGGCGCTGTAGAACGCCGTATCCAGATTGAGGCGCATCGATTGATGCCAGTCGTCGTCGGTCATGTCGGTGGCGGTGCCCAGGCCGTGGCCGCCCGCGCTGCAGATCAGGCTATCGATCCGGCCGAAGGTCTCGATAATGCGCTGGCAGAACCCGTCCCACTCGCTGGCGCTGGCGGCATCACCGGCGAGCACCAGTCCGCCGGTGTCCGCCGCCAGCGCTTCAAGGGGTGCCTTGCGGCGGCCGATCAGCACGACGTTATGGCCAAGCGCGGCCTGCTGGCGCGCACAGGCTTCACCCACGCCGGTACCGGCGCCGGTAATGACGATGGTTTTGGTATCAGAGGTCATCGGGATACTCCGTATCGGTCAGGCGCTGGCAGTAGGAGGCCATCGGGAAGTTGGCCAGCGGCGCGTCTTCGGTGTCGCCCACGCCGAAGATCTTGCCGTCGCTGCGGTGATTGCGCTCGTCGACCATGACGATACCCAGCGTCGGGACGATCTTCTCGCGCCAGATGAACAGGTACAGCGCATCGGTAATCTTGTAGTAGTGGCAGGCGTCGGTGTCGCAAAGGCCCTGCTCCACGCCTTTCAGGCAGTGCCAGGTGTAGAAGTGCGCGTTCAGGTAGACGTGCTCATACACCTCGGTGGGGCTGTAGTGGTAGAGATTGCGCACGCCGATCAGCTCGTCAGTCTGGGCATGCGGGCAGGCCCCGTCGCGGTAGGGTGTGTTCACCGCGCCGTGGCTGATGTCGACCTTGACGTCGGTCAGCGGACGGCCGCCCAGAGCACGCTCGTACAGACCGGTCTTGATGACGTCAAAGGTGGGCAGGGTGCCGATGACCTGGGTGTAGCTGTCGGTCAGCGTATCCAGCACTACGGTGTAGGACGTAGCGGGCTTGGTGCGTTCATCCAGCCAGTCGAGCAGATAGACGCCTTCACGTACCGAGGTAATGCGCACCTTGGCCGCCTCGCCGCCATCGATGGACAACTGCTCCTGGTCGAACTCGAGGCGGCGCACGGTGCCGTCGGCGGCGTGCAGTTCGACCTGCTTGCCGGTGAGGTCGGCCGAGTTATCCAGCGCATAAGAACCCGTCGCAAAGCCCTTTTCAAGGTCGGCAACCGAGATCCAGTCAGTGGGGGAAGAGGTTGTTGTCATGGGGTTGTCTCCTGGGACCGGGATTAGGTGTACGGCAGCAAATGGCCATGTACCCATGTATCGTCGGCGCTGTTTCGCCCCCGGGGTATCCCCCGGATGGGGGAGGTCGACCACGGGCCGGGGCGATCGAGACGGCGGCAGGCAGGCAGAGGAAAATTTCTGGCAGCACCAAACAAGAATGCGAGTCGGGTAAGGCGCAGATTGAGTGACAGGTTGTCCGTATCAACCGAACAAGAACTCAACCGGCCAGGAGATGACTCACCATGCTCGACACCTCGAAGGCGGGCCCAGCGCCCCAGGCAAGTGCCCCCGTGCGTCAGCACATCGGCTTCAGAACCATGATCGCCATCTGTGTGGGTACCGTGGTGGTGCAGGGCGCCATGGCCTCGGCGTTGATGGGCTTTGGCATCGGCGGCTTGAGCTTTCTGGCCGCCATGCTGGTCGCCACCCTGCTCGCCGTCTGCAACGCCATGTCTTTCTCGGAGCTTGCGCTGATGTACCCGCAGGCGGGCACGCTGGCCACCTACACACAGAAGGCCATCGGCCATTTTCCGGCCATCGTGTCGGTGTTTGCAGGTTATGTGGTAGTGGCCATCTTCGCGATTCCTGCCGAATTTCTGCTGGTGGATGCCCTGCTGCAGACGCTGTTCCCTGAAACGCTGCCCTCGCATCTGGTGCCGATCCTGCTGCTGGTGATCCTTGCCGTGCTCAATATCCTGGGCACCGACGTCTTTGCCAAGCTTCAGAACGTGTTCACCTTCGCCATGATCGTTGCCATCTTACTCGTGGGCGCCACCGCCCTGCTCCAGCCGCCGTCGCCGGAGGTCGCCCAGGCCGCGGCAGGTATCGACTGGGGCATCGGCGGGATTGTCGATGGCAGCTTTATCGGCCTGGTCGCCCTGGCCATGTGGATGTTCGTCGGCTGCGAGTTCGTCTGTCCGATGATCAACGACATTCGCCAGCCGGAAAAGCGGATTCCCCGTGCCATGTTCCTGTCGCTTGGCATCATCTTCGTGCTGTTCTCGATCTTCTGCCTCGGCGCCGGCCACTATCTTTCCGTTGAAACCCTGACCACCTCGCCCCTGCCGTATCTCGACCTGGTCGACGGCGTGTTTGGCCAGGCCGGCTTGATCATTGCCACCGTGATGGGGGTCACCGCGACCTGCAGCACGGTCAACACGGTGCTTGCCGCCGTCCCGCGCATGCTGTCGGGCATGGCCGATAACGGCCAGGCGTTTGCCATCATGGGCAAGCTGCATCCGCGCTATAACACCCCCTGGGTCGGCATCCTCTTTCTGGCGCTGGGCGTGATCGTGCCCTTTTTGCTGATCAAACCCGATCAGATCATCGCCCTGGTAATCGCGGCGGCGACCAGCTGGTTGCTGGCCTACATCGTCGCGCATATCGATGTGATGGTGCTGCGTCGCCGCCGCCCCGCGCACCGCCGCCCGTACCGCACGCCCTTTTATCCGCTGCCGCAGATACTGGGTATCGTTGGCATGGCCTACGTGGCCGCCAACGCGTCTCCCTCGCCGGACATGACCGCCCTGATCTATACGCTCCTGGCGGTGGTGCTGGGCATCGTCAGCCTGATCGCCATCCTCTGGGTCAAGTTCAAGATGAAAAAAGGCCTCTTCGAGCCGGACCTAACTGATTAGCGCCGTTCGAGGCAGACGACGGGGCGCTCCATGAGGGGCGCCCCGCTGCTTTTTCAGCCGGCGTTGATCAAGAGGTCAGCAGCCTTCTCCGCCACCGCGATGGTCGGGGCGTTGGTATTGCCGCCGGGCAGGGCAGGAAACACCGAGCAGTCGATGACCCGAAGGCCTGGCACGCCATGCACGTTAAGCGCGAGATCGACGACCGACTGGTCGGCGTCTGGCCCCATGCGGCAGGTCCCCACCGGGTGATAGGTCGTCTTGCAGTATTGACGCGTGAAGGCCTCGAGCGCCTGTTGGCTGTCGGCGCGGCTTTGCGCCATCAGGTGGCGCGCCTCGGGAGGTGAGAAGACATCGTCGATGACGCTTGATAGCGCCTGCGTATCCAGCAGTTCGAGCCCGGCACGCAGCGAGCGAACCTGATGTGCAAGGTCTTCCGGCGCGTCGAGGTAGTTGGCGTTGATAACCGCCCGATGGCCGTCGCTTGAGCCGCTCAGGCGCACTGTGCCCCGGGAAGCAGGCCGCAGGTGGCCGACCTTGAGGGTAATGCCATGGGTGCGACCACGGCCGATGCCGTTGGGGTCGTCCCAGGTGTCCAGCCCCGGCATGAAATGAATCTGGGTGTCCGGGCGGCCTTCATTGGCGGTGTCGAGAAAGGCGCCGCCCTCCAGGACGTTGGAGGTCATGAGGCCGCGCCGGTGGAGCAGCCATTCGGCGCCATGGCGCAGTGCCTTCACGCCGGCGTCTTCACCGTACAGGGAAGTCGGCTCCTTGAGGGTGGCGTTGATCGAGAGGTGCAGATGATCCTGAAGATTATCACCCACCGGCAGGTCCCGCAGACACTCGATGCCCTGCTCTTCCAGATGATCGCGGGGGCCGATGCCGGAACTCATCAGGATTCTGGGGCTGCCGATCGCCCCGGCACTGACGATGACCTCCCGGCGGGCGTGCAGGGTCAACGCGCCCTTTCTGACGTGACGGGCCTGGACGCCGGTGGCCTTGCCCTGCTCGATGATCACCCGCTCCACGTCGGTATCGGCCATGATGGTCAGGCGCGGGTTCTGGCGTACCTGGCTCAAGTAGGCCTTCGAGGTGCTGTAGCGCTCGCCTTCGAAGGTGGTGGTCTGGTAATAGCCGACCCCCTGGCGGCCGTTGTCGTTGAAGTCGTTGACGTAGGGCAGGCCGCACTCCTGGCCGGCGCGAACAAACGCCTGGGTCAGCGGGTGGCGGTAGCGGTTCTCGCTGACCTTGAGTGGGCCGTCATTGCCGTGGAGCGGGTCGGACAGAGACTCATTGCCCTCACTGCGAATGAAATAGGGCAGCAGGCTGTCGTAATCCCAGCCGGTACAGCCGTGGTCGTGCGCCCAGGCGTCGTAGTCGGTGCGATGCCCGCGGATGTAGATCATGCCGTTGACCGAGCTGCTGCCGCCGATCAGCCGCCCCTGGGCGATGGTCATGGCGCGGTTGTTGGTCGCGCCGTGGGGGGTGGTCATATAGGGCCAGGTGTGGGTCGGGATCACCTTGCCGACCGCGGCGGGCATTCGAATGAGCAGACTGGAATCGGATCCGCCGGCCTCGACCAGCAGCACCGAGACGTTCAGCGCCTGAATCAGGCGGTGGGCCATCACGCACCCGGCCGAACCGGCGCCGACGATGATGTAATCGTAATCTTGTTGCATGGTGTCTCCTTGAGGTTGTAGAGCGCCAGGGGCGCGTCAAGGAGCAGCGTAAGAAGCCCGGGGCGGGATCAATTGACCGAGCGTGCCGAGCCATTGTCACTGGCTGACACGCGGTTTAATTAGCATGCTTATCAATAAGTTAAAAAGATATACTTTCGTCGTACTCCGTTCGACAGGTAGTGATGAATCACTTGATCCCCATGCATAGGTACTTGATCTCGAGATAGTCCTCGATACCGTAGCGGGAGCCTTCCCGGCCGACGCCGGAGGCCTTGATCCCGCCGAAGGGCGCGACTTCTGTCGAGATGATGCCTTCGTTGATGCCGACCATGCCGTATTCGAGCGCCTCCCCCAGGCGCCAGCTGCGCCCCAGGTTCTGGGTGTAGACGTAGGCGGCCAGGCCGAAAGGCGTGTCGTTGGCCATGTCGATGGCCTGCTGCTCGGTACTGAAACGAAACAACGGGGCGAGCGGGCCGAAGGTTTCCTCACCGGCCACGTCCATCGCCTGGGTCACGTCGCCGAGCACGGTGGGCTCGAAGAAATTGCCGCCCAGCGCGTGGAGCTGGCCGCCGCAGAGCACGGTCGCACCATGCCCGACGGCGTTGTCGATGTGGGCGCGCACCTTGGCCACGGCCTTCGGATTGATCAACGGGCCCTGCTGGGCGCCTTCGTCGTCGGCGGAGGCGACCCTGAGCGCCTTCACGGCGGCAACCAGCTTGTCGCTGAAGGCGTCGTACACGGCGTCGTGCACCAGAATGCGGTTGGTACACACGCAGGTCTGGCCGCTATTGCGAAACTTCGAGGCGATCGCGCCCTCGACCGCCGCGTCCAGATCGGCGTCATCGAACACGATGAACGGCGCATTGCCGCCAAGCTCCATGCTGACCTTCTTGATGGTGCCGGCGCACGCTTCCATCAGCTGGCGACCGATGTCGGTGGAGCCGGTAAAGGAAAGCTTGCGGATGGCCACGTTGTGGGTTAGCTCCGTGCCGATCTCACCGGCACGCCCGGCTACCACGTTGAACACCCCAGCCGGCACGCCTGCCCGCTCGGCAAGCTCCGCCAGCGCCAGCGCCGACAGCGGCGTCTCGGAGGCGGGCTTGAGTACCATGGTGCAGCCGGCGGCCAGCGCAGGTCCAGCCTTGCGGGTAATCATGGCAATGGGGAAGTTCCACGGCGTGATCGCGGCCACCACGCCGACCGGCTGCTTGATTACCACCAGCCGCCGATCCGGCTTGTCGTTGGGAATCACATCGCCGTACACGCGCTTGCCTTCTTCGGCAAACCACTCGATGAAGCTGGCGCCGTAATCGACCTCGCCGCGGCTCTCGGTAAGCGGCTTGCCCTGTTCCGCGCTCAGCAGGCGCGCCAGGTCTTCCCGGTGTTCCTGCATCAGCGCGAACCAGCGTTTCAGAATGGCCGAGCGGGCCTTGGCGGTCATCTCGCGCCAGGCCGGAAGCGCCGTTGCGGCGGCACTGATGGCGCGCTGGGTCTCGGCGATGCCCACGCGGGCCACGGTCGCGACGGTATGGCCATTGGCCGGGTTGGTCACGTCAAAGGTGTCGCCGCTGTCGGCGTCCTGCCACTGGCCGTCGATGTAGGCCTGTTGGCGCAGAAGTTGCGGATCGGTGAGATGCATGTGTTTTCCTGGCGTTGGGGGCCTGAAGCAGGCCCGGGTAAAAGCGAAGGGGAGTCAGTAGACCGAGGGAGCCGATGGCGCATCGTCATCGCTGCCCTTGAACTCGCTGGAGAGCGCTTTCAGCGAATTCATCAGCAGGCTGGTGTCAACGCCCACGGCCACGAAGGTGGCGCCGAGTTCGAGATAGCGCCTGGCCAGCGTCTTGTTGGCCGAGAGAATGCCGGCGGCCTTGTGGGCTTTCTGAATGCGGGCGATGCCATCCTCAATGGCCCGCTGTACGTCTTCATGGCCGGGATTGCCTCGGTGGCCGAGCGAGGCGCTGAGGTCCGCCGGACCGATGAAGACGCCATCCACGCCCTCGACGGCGGCGATATCATCCAGATTCTCGAGGCCCTCCCGGGTCTCGATCTGTACCAGCAGACAGATTTGGCTGTCGGCGTGATCCAGGTAGTCGGGGATCGAATTCCAGCGCGAGGCGCGGGCCAGCGCACTGCCCACCCCGCGGATGCCATCGGGCGGGTAGCGCGTGGCACGTACCAGCGCTCGGGCCTGCTCGGCGGTGTCGACCATGGGCACTAGCAGGGTCTGCACGCCGAGATCCAGGTACTGCTTGAGCGTCGCGGCGTTGCCGACGGGAGGGCGCGCCACCGGCTGAGCCGGATAGGGCGCGATGGCCTGCAGCTGGGCGAGGATGCTGCGCAGGTCGTTGGGGGCGTGTTCGCCGTCGATCAGCAGCCAGTCGAAATCGGCGTTGGCGGCCAGTTCGGCGCAGTAGCCGTTGGCCAGCCCGAGCCAGAGACCGATCTGGGGGGCCTTGTTGCCAAGGGCCTGCTTGAAGGTATTGATGGGCATGTCCATTAGGAGGCTCCTCAAAGGTTGGCGTGTCGCATTACATCAGCCGATCTGGCCGTGCAGCAGCGTGCAAAACGTCGGCGAGAGTGGGCGGAGCAGCGCAACCTGAACCGCAGGTCGTCAATGCCATGGAGCAAGAGGCCCGTCGGTGGTTACCATAGGGGCTTGTCGGGCGGACGCCCCGCACGAGTTCAGGAGCGCAAGCATGGCGTTGGATCCCATTCCCAACATCACCATCGGTCAGGAATACGACCAGCGGTATGCCGATGCGACGGTGCATTACGATGCGCTGGGTCGCATGGCGGATTTTTACGGTCGCAACATGCCGGTTCATCATCACGACCGGTTCTTTCAGGTGCACTACGTCAAGCGCGGCATGGTGCGTGTCTATCTGGACGAGCGGCCTTTCCATCAGCAGGGGCCGATGTTCTTTCTGACCCCGCCGACCGTCCCCCACTCCTTCACTACCGAGGAAGGCAGCGACGGCCACGTGCTGACGGTGCGCCAGCAGTTGGTGTGGTCGCTGCTGGAGGAAAGCCCGGATCTGGGGGCCGCCCAGCGCGTTGCCCCGGTCTGCGTGGCGACGGGGCACGTCAGCGACGAGGCAAGGCTCGACGTGGCCCGCGTCGAACGCCTCTTCGACGAGCTTCGTCTTGAGTTCGAGGCCGACCGCCCGGGCAGGGAGCTGGCGCTCACCACGCTGACGCGGCTGATCTTCGTGAGCCTCTTTCGGCTCTCGGCCAACTCGCTGCCCGCCCAGAGCGTGCGCCGCGACGAGCTGGCGCTGTTTCACCGCTTCAATCTGGCAATCGAGGCCCATTACAAGGCGCACTGGACGCTGCTGGACTACGCGCGCACCCTGAATGTCACCGAGGCCCGCCTCAACAACGTCTGTCGGCGCATCGCCGGAGTGCCCAGCAAGCGGGTGGTTCACGACCGGCTGATGCAGGAAGCGCGCCGTCTGCTGACCTTTACCCGCATGAGCGTCAACGAGATCGGCTACCAGCTCGGGTTCAAGGATCCCGGTTACTTCTGTCGCTTCTTTGCACGTCATGCGGGCACCACTCCCTCGGGTTATCGCCGTGACCAGCCTGGCCATTGACGGCGGACAGGCCGCCTAGTCGAACGTCAGTGACACGGCCCCGAACGGTCCGTAATCGGCCTCGATCCGGCTGCCGGACGGGCACTCGATGGGGCCGATGAACGACCCCGAGAGAATCACCTGGCCGGCCTCGATGCGCTGACCGTAGGTCGCCATGCGGCGGGCCAGCCAGACAAGCCCGATGACCGGGTCATCCAGCACCCCGGCGCCGAGGCCGGTGGCCATCACCTCGCCGTTGCGCTTGACGATCGAACCGACCCAGCGCAGGTCCAGCGCCCGGGGATCGTGGCGCTCGGCGCCCAGCACGATGCCGGCGTTGGCGGCGTTGTCGGAGACCGTGTCGACAATCACGCGCGTCTGGCCGGTCTCTTCGTCCTTGCGCACGATGCGGGTATCCAGGATCTCGATGGCCGGCGCCACGTAGTCGGTGGCGGCCAGCACGTCGTCGCGGGTAACGTCGCCATCCAGCGGCGCCTTCATCACAAAGGCGATCTCGGCCTCGATGCGGGGCTGGATGAAGTGGCCCGGCGGGATCACCGCATCGGTGGCGTAGCGCATGTAGTCATAGAGCACGCCGCTGTCCGGCGTGTCGATGCCCAGTGCGTCCTGCATGACCTTCGAGGTCAGCCCGATCTTCCAGCCGATGATCTCGTGATCGGCTTTCTTGCGTGCCATCTGGGCGGTCTGAATTGCGTAGGCGTCGTCCAGGGTCATGTCCGGGTACGCTTTCGAGAGCAGGCCGACCTGCTCGCGCCGCGCCTCCGCCGTGAGCAGGGCGTCGGCCGCCGCCGCGATCTGAGAGTCAGTCAGTGCCATGCTGTTCGTCCTCCACGCCGTTGACGAGGGTGCCGATGCCGTCGGCCTCGACCTCGATCACATCCCCCGGCTTGAGCCAGACGGGCGGGTCAAAGCGGGCACCGGCGCCGGTGGGCGTACCGCAGACGATGACATCCCCCGGCGCCAGGGTGGTGAAGGTCGAGACGTAATTCACGATGTAGCGGAAGTCGAACATCATCCGCGAGGTGCGATCGTTCTGACGCACCTCGCCGTTGACCCGAGTGGTCAGTTCGATGTCATCCAGCTGCGCTGCGCGCTTGAACGGCACCAGCCAGGGGCCGATGGCGCCGGTGGCGTCGAAGTTCTTGCCCTGGGTGACGTTGAACTTGGCGTGACGCACCCAGTCGCGGATGGTGCCTTCGTTGCACAGCGTCAACGCGGCGATGTGTTCATAGGCCTTGTCGCGCGGGATACGGCGACCGCCCTTGCCAATCACGATGGTCACCTCGCCTTCGTAATCGAGCTGCTCGCTTTCCGGCGGGCGCACGAGGTTCGCGCGGTGACCGACGAAGCTGCGCGGAAAGCGAATGAACAGCGACGGCTTGCTCGGCGCGGCCTGACCGTCCTTGTACTCTTCGTTGCGCGACGGGAAGTTGACGCCGACGCAGATCAGCTTTTCCGGATTGGCGACTGGCAGCAGATAGGTGACGTCGGCTTCGCGGTAGCTCGGGCGGCGGCCTGCGGCGACGCTCAGCAGCTCGTCGATGGCGCCGGCCTCGATAACTTCCTTGAGCCCCTTGAAGCGGGCACCGAATTCCGGGGTCAGGTCGACGATACCGTCCTCGGTGACAACGCCGAAGCGGTCGGCACCGCTGGCGCGAAAGGCCGCGAGACGGGGAGGAAGGGGGTTACTCATGGACAGTCTCCAGACGGCCCGAGCGTTCCCGGGCCTGTTGAGTCATGGGCGATACGCACCCGCGTCCGTTTCAGGGCGCGATGATGGGCGTGGCATTGAGCTCGGCATCCACAGGCTCAAGGTTTTCAAAAAGCGAACCGTGCTCAAACCAGGAACGCGGTGCCGGGGCACCCCACAGCGTCTGGCGTTGCGGATCCTTCAGGTCCCACTTGATCGCCTCCAGATCCGGATCGACGGTCTGGTAGTCCGAGCAGTAGATCTCGATGCGGTGCCCGTCTGGGTCGAGGATGTACAGGAAGAAGGCGTTGGAGATGCCGTGACGGCCCGGGCCGCGCTCGATGTTGTCGACGTAGCCGGTGGTGGCCATCAGGTCGCACAGGTCGATGATGTTCAGGGGCGTGGGTACCCAGAATGCCGTGTGGTGCAGGCGCGGGCCGCGGCCGTTGGTGAAGGCCATGTCGTGTACACCGCCCTTGCGGTGGGTCCAGGCCGCCCACAGCTTGCCGCTTTCCTCGTCCTCGGTGTATTCGGTGACCCGGAACCCGAGGCGGTTGTAGAAGGCGACCGCCTCGTCGACGTTGGGCGAGAACAGGTTGAAATGGTCGATGCGCAACGGCTTGACGCCTCTGTAGAGGGCGTACTGCTGATGAATCGGGGCCAGCCGCTCCATCTTGAAGTACAGCTCGATGGGCACGTCGAAGCAGTCGGTGGTGCGCAGTGTGCGTCCCTGATAGGGCCGCTCGACCCATTCCACCGGATGCCCCTGCGCCTTGAACCAGTCGTGCGCCTTGTCGAGCTCCTGCTCGTCGAAGACCTTGAACGACAGCGACTGCACGGTGGCGCTGGCGCTTTGCTCCAGCACGATGCAGTGGTGGCCGCGCTCCTCCATGGCGCGCAGGTAAATGCGCTGATCGTCCTCATCGGTGACCTGCAGGCCCAGGGTGTCAACGTAGAAATGACGGCTCTTGGCAAGGTCGGACACGCCAAACACAACGTGGCTCAGTCGAATGATATTGAACGGAGGGTAAAGATTGGGCGTTGGAATAGGCATGAAACGTCTCCTTTGTTCGACAGGCAGGGCGGCGCATCCGCCCTGCGAAAATGGCATCAGCCGAGTTTCGGTACGGCGTGAGCCTTGCGCGGGAAAGAGACATTGACCGTCTCCATGTAGAAATCGAACGACCAGTCACCGCCGTCGCGGCCGATACCGGACGCCTTGACGCCGCCGAACGGCGACGGCAGATGGCGCACGTTCTCGGAGTTGACCCAGATCATGCCCGCTTCCAGCTCGTCGGTCAGCCGCATGGCGCGGTCGAGGTCGTTGGTCCACAGATAGGCGGCCAGGCCGTACTGGGTATCGTTGGCCAGGCGCAGGGCTTCTTCTTCATCCTTGAAGGGAATGGCGGTCAGCACCGGGCCGAAGATCTCTTCCTGGGCGATGGTCATGTCGTTGCGGGCGTTGGTGAACAGCGTCGGGCGCACGAAGCAGCCCGCGTCGCCAACCTTTTCACCGCCGGCGGCGACGGTGGCGCCTTCCTCGCGCGCCTTGTCGAAGTACGACAGCACCTTTTCTTCATGCTCGGGATGAATCAGCGGGCCGACCACGGTGTCGGGATCCAGCGGGTGGCCGACCTTCACCCCGTTGGCTACTTCCGCCACACGGCGGGTGAATTCTTCGTAGATGGTGTCCTGCACCAGCAGGCGGGAGGACGAGGTGCAGCGCTCACCGTTGAGGGAGTAGATCATGAAACTGGCCGCGTTGACCGCGCGATCGATGTCGGCGTCGTCAAAGACCACGACCGGGTTCTTGCCGCCGAGCTCGAAGTGAAAGCGCTTCAGGGTCGGGGCGGCTTGAGCCATGATCAGCTGGCCGGTGCGGCTTTCACCGACAAACGCGACCGCCTTGATGCCCGGATGCTCGGTCAGCGCCTTGCCGGCGTCCTCGCCGAAGCCGTTGACCAGGTTCAGCACCCCCTTGGGCAGCCCGGCTTCCTCGGCGATCTCGACCAGCAGCTTGGCGGTCATCGGCGAGAACTCGGCCGGCTTGTGGACCACGGTACAGCCGGAGGCCAGCGCCGGGGCAATTTTCCAGGTCGACAGCATGAACGGCGTGTTCCAGGGCGTGATGACGCCGATTGGCCCGAGCGGGCGCCGGGAGGTCACGTTCATCTGGGTGTCGTTGCGCAGTGCCTGACCGTCCTCGGCCTGGGGTGCCTTGTCGGCGAAGAAACGGAAGTTGGCCGCCCCGCGAATGGCTGCCTTGGACATGAAGCGCAGCGACTGGCCGGTATCCATGCACTCGGTGAAAGCAATTTCCTCGGCGCGGGCTTCGATGGCCTCGGCCACCTTGATCAGAATCGCGCGACGTTCCTTGCCCGGTGTCTTGCTCCAGGTCTTGAACGCTTTCTCTGCGGCCTGAACGGCGCGGTCAATATCGCTGGCACCGCCGCGGGCCACGTTGGCCAGCGGGGCAAGATCCACCGGCGAGAGTGTCTCGAAGGTCTTGCCGGAATCGGCCGCCAGCGACTCACCGTTGATGTGGTTCAAGACTCCGCGGTCGCGAAACCGTCTCATGTAGTCCTGCGCGCGGGCGATATTATCGTTCAATTGGCTCATCAAGAATCCTCCGGAAGGGGCATGGGGCTCACTGTTTGGATAGCCGGGCATGGATCGGGGTGTCTTTCCAGCTCAGCGCGGCATCGATTTCGCGGATTTCCAGCGACAGGGCGAAATGCGGGGTGGATAGCGGGCCGGCAAGCATCTGCTGCACGGCGGAGAAGAGTTGCTCACCGGCGGCCTGGAGATCGCTTTGGGACCGCCCGCTGCCCACGCTCAATGTCATGGCCAGAAAGTCGTTGTCGGGGTGGTCATCGGCCACGATGCAATGATCGGCGGCAAAGGCGCGTATACGGATCCCGGCCAGCGGGAAGAGCGCGGACGCCGTCATCACCCCATGGGCGGCCCGGCAGACCTCACGAACGTCGACACGCTGGGCGAGACCGGGTGAATATTCGATATGCAGATGGGGCACGTCGTTCTCCTTGAAAGCCTGCATGGGTGGCAAACGGCCGGGGCCAGCCCGATATTATTAATATATTAATGACTATCCGGTAATGCTGTGTCAAGCAACCATGCTCAATCATTTCGACAGATATCGCATGCGCAATCCAGCGACGGGAAATGCGTCTAAAAAGTGCCTTTAAGGACGCTTCCCGACTATCTCATTCATAGATTAACGAGCAATCGAGGCTATTTGGCGGCATACCGACCAAGGTAGGGGGCATATTTATGAAAAGTACAATCAAGGGGGCGTAAAACACATCCTCACCGCCTCGGCGAGTGTTCAGCATGAAAAGGGTCAGGGCACCCGGCTGCGCTGTCGAACGACCAGGCCGCTGCGCGATGCACGGCCAGCCGGGGCCGTCACGCTCAATGAGGAATAGACTATGCAATTTCACCATCACGGTTATGTGTCAGGCGACCCCCGCATTCAACCCCCGCGCGGCGAAGGGCTCGACCGACCCGAGACGCTGCCCGACGAGGTGGATGTGCTCATCGTCGGCACCGGCCCGGCCGGCATGATCATGGCGGCGCAGCTGTCACAGTTTCCCCACCTCCGGACCCGCATCATCGAGCGTCGCCCGGGGCGGCTCGAGATCGGCCACGCCGACGGTATCCAGGCGCGCAGCGTCGAAACCTTCCAGGCGTTCGGCTTTGCCGACCGCATCACGGCCGAGGCCTACCGCATTACCGAGATGGCGTTCTGGAAGCCGGATCCCGACCGGCCCGAGCACATAGTGCGCACCGCCCGAACGCCCGATGACCCCACAGGCATCAGCGAGTTTCCCCACCTGATCGTCAACCAGGCGCGGGTTCTCGACTATCTGGCCGAGTCCGCGTCCAACGGCCCGGCGCGGATTCGACCGGATTTCGGCATTGCGTTCGAGGACCTCGAGGTCGCAGACGACGGTGACTACCCGGTGAGCGTGTCGCTGCGCATGGAGGCCGGCCCCGAAAAAGGGCAACAGCGCAGGGTGCGCGCCAAGTACGTAGTGGGTTGTGACGGCGCACGCAGCGGCGTGCGCCGTGCCATCGGCTGTACCCTGGCCGGCGACCAGGCCAACCACGCCTGGGGGGTGATGGACGTACTCGCGCGCACCGACTTCCCCGACATCCGCACCAAGTGCGCCATCCAATCCCATGCCGGTGGCAGCATCCTGCTGATTCCCCGCGAGGGTGGGCACCTGTTCCGCATGTACGTCGACCTGGGCGAAGTGCCCGCCGACGGCAGCAACGCCGTGCGCAACACGCCTATCGAGCAGATCATCGCCAAGGCCAACGAGATTCTTGCGCCCTACACCCTCGACGTGCGCAACGTCGCCTGGCATAGCGTCTACGAGGTGGGCCACCGTCTGACCGATCGCTTTGACGACGTCGAGCACCCGGCGTCCGGCCAGCTACCACGGGTGTTCATCACCGGCGATGCCTGCCACACCCATAGCGCCAAGGCAGGCCAGGGCATGAACGTCTCGATGCAGGACGGCTTCAACCTGGGCTGGAAGCTGGGCTACGTGCTGTCCGGCTGCAGCACGGCCCGCCTGCTCTCAACCTACTCCGCCGAGCGCCAGGTGGTGGCCAGGAACCTGATCGCGTTCGACAAGGAGTGGTCGACGATGATGGCCAAACGCCCCGAAGAGTTCGAGGATCCCGGCGAGCTCGAGGCGTTCTACACGCGCACCATCGAGTTTCCGGCAGGCTTCATGACCGAATATGAGCCGTCCCTGATCACCCACGACACCGCGCACCAGGCGCGTGCCACCGGCTTTCCCGTCGGCAAGCGCTTCAAGTCGGCCATGGTTTCGCGGGTATGCGATGGCAACCCGCTGCACCTGGGCCATCAGGCCCAGGCCGACGGGCGCTGGCGCCTCTACGTGTTTGCCGACGCCGCCGCCCAGACGGGCGATTCAGCCACCCGGCGCCTTGCCGAGTGGCTGACCCAGTCGGCCGACTCGCCGCTCAACGCGAACCTGCCCGGCGGCGCCTGGGTTGACTGGTTCGACATCAAGGTGATTTACCAGCAGCGTCACGAAGACGTCGCGATCCAGGATGTGCCCGACGTGTTCATCCCGGAGGTAGGCCCCTTCGCGCTGATCGACCTTGAAAACGTCTACGGCGTGGCCCCTGACGAAGACATCTTCGAGACGCGTGGCATCGACCGCGAAGGCGCGGTCGTGGTGGTGCGCCCCGACCAGTACGTCGCCGACGTGCTGCCGCTCGCCGAGGTCGACCGGCTGGCGGCCTTCTTCCAGCGCCTAATGGCCTGAGGCGACCTCGCCTTTCGGGCACAGGCAATGTCTACCCATGGCCGTACGCCCAGGTGTGCGGCCATTTTCGTTGAGGCTCGGGAAAAGGTAGCCAGGACGATGAAAGATGCAATCTTAATGTTAAACCTCGAAGCGCACGGGTATGTCGGCTTGTGCATAAAGTCTAGTTGTTAATTTATTAACGATCATCTAGCGTAGATTATTAATCAAATAACGATAGGCGTCAGCGCCGACTTGATGGAGATCGTATGAACAAGCCAATCAACGCGCGCCCCGCCCCCGTGGCGGACTGGGTCGATCTCGAGACGCTCTATCAGGATCCTTTCCCGATCTACAAGCGGCTACGCCGCGAGGGTGGCGTGCACTGGGTGCCCTGCGTCAACCGCTACCTGATCACCAGCTACGACGCCGTGATCACCACCGAGCACGACCAGGCAACCTACTCTGCCAATGAAAAGGACTCGCTGCAGATCCGCGCCATGGGCCACTCGATGCTGCGCCGCGACGACCCGGAACACTACCGCGAGCGGCGCCAGTGGCAGACCGTGTTCAAGCCCAATGCGGTCAAAAACGTCTGGACGCAGACCTTCCATGACAAGGGCCGCGAGCAGCTGGCCCGCTTCATCGACAAGGGGCCGGGTGCGGACCTGATCTGGGATTTCGCGGCGCCCTTTGCGGCCGAATGTCTGAAATCGCTGCTCGGGCTGTATAACGCCTCGGCGGAAGATTTGCAGCGCTGGTCGCAGACGCTGATCGACGCCACCGGCAACTACGGCGACGACCCGGAGGTCTGGGCGGCGGGCAGGCGCTCCTTCGACGAGGTGGATGTCGCCCTCAACGAGATGCTCGCGTGGCACCTCCACCACCGCGATCATTCCCTGATTTCATCGCTGCTCTCCTCGCCCGAAGAACAGATGCCGCTGGAGAAGATTCGCGCCAACATCAAGATGAGCATCGGCGGCGGCTTGAACGAGCCACGCGACGCCCTGGGCGTGGCCGCCTGGGCGATGCTGACCCACCCCGACCAGCGCCGCGCGGTGGAACGCGACCCCAGCCTCTGGCCGACGGTGTTCGATGAAACCATTCGCTGGGTGGCGCCCATCGGGCTTTATTCGCGCCAGACCACGAAACGCACCGTGCTGGCAGGCGTCGAGCTGCCGGAAGGGGCGCGGCTGGGCATCTGCATTCTCTCGGCCAACCGCGATGAATCGATCTGGGATCGCCCGGACGCCTTCGATATCCATCGCGAGGTCAAGCCACACCTGGCCTTCAGCAAGGGCACCCATGTCTGCCTGGGTGCCCGGGCAGCGCGGGCGGAGATTGCCGATGTGGCGCTGCCGCTGCTGTTCAATCACCTGAATGGCCTTGAACTGCATCCTGACCGCGCCCCCACCATCGGCGGCTGGGTGTTTCGCGGCATGCTCTCGTTGCCGGTGACCTGGCACGACGTGCGTCCGCTCGAAGGCAGCGGTGTATCCATGTCGGTCCGTGGTCAGGTGGGATCTGCCGCCGAATCCGAGGCGACCCCGCATGTAGCCATTGTGGGGGCGGGGCCGGCGGGCTGTTTCACCGCCAAGGAAATCCAGCGCCGCATGCCCGGCGCCCACATCGACCTGTTTGACCGCCTTCCGGTGCCCTATGGGCTGCTGCGCTACGGCGTCGCCGGCGACCACCAGGGCACCAAGGCCGTGGCGCGCCAGTTCGACCGCCTGTTCGACTCCCCCAAGGTGCGCTTTATCGGCAACACCACCATCGGCCAGCATGTCACCGTCGATGACCTGCGGGCTAGCTACGACGCGGTGGTGCTCGCCTCCGGCGTACACGCGGATCGTCGGCTGGAGATCCCTGGTGATGCCCTGGCCCGGGTGTACGGCGCGGGCTGCATTACCCGGCGGCTGAATGGCCACCCGGACGAGACCGAAACGCCGAGGCTAGGCCGACGCGTGGCGATTATCGGGCAGGGTAATGTGGCCATCGACGTGCTGCGACTGCTGTCGATTCGCGCCGCCGACCTCGAGGGCAGCGACATCGACGATGCCGTGCACGGTGCCCTGACCCGTGAGATCGACACCCTTCATATCATCGGTCGCTCAAGCGCACAGCAGGCACGCTTCGATCCGGTGATGATCCGCGAGCTGAGCCGCTTTTCGGGCATCGAACATCGCCTCCACGGTGTCAACCCTGACAGCGCGCCGGAGGGCAAGGACGCCCGGCTGGACGCGCTGCGTACGCTGCCGGGCGTGGGCAGGGTCGAGGTCGAAGGAGCGCCACGCATGACGGTCGAGTGGTGGTTCGAGGCGGTACCCGAGCGCATCGACGGGCAGACCCGGGTCGAGGGTGTCGTGCTCTACCACCATGAAGAGACCGTCGCGCTGGCGGTGGACGCGGTGATTACCGCCATCGGCTTCGTGCCCGACCCGGCGGACGCTATATCAAGCGCGCTGTCCGAGCTGCCGGCAGCTTCCGAGACCGGGCGCGTCGAGGCCGGGCTCTATCTGGCCGGCTGGCGGCGGCGCGGCACCCGGGGCACGATCCCAGACCAGCGCACCGACGCCCGGGCGCTTGCCGGCGTGATCGGCGCCGATATCGCCGCCGGCGAGGTGCGCTGCCAGCGCGATGGGCTCGTCCCCCACTCGGGAGCAACCGACATCGACGGCTGGCGGCGGATCGATCATCTGGAGCGCATGCAACCCCCGCGGGGGCGGGTACGCACCAAACTGGCCACGCTCGAAGCGCTTTTGGCGGCGGCGCGGGATGAGTCGCTGGTGGTCGAATATGACGCGCAGCGCACCACTGACGGCGGCGACCGTCTGGGCGACCTCACGATCAGCATTCTGTTCGGTACCGAGTCCGGCAACGCCGAGTTGGTCGCCGAGGAACTCGAGTACTCCCTCGACGGGCGCTGCGCGGTAAGCGTGGCGGATCTCGCCGACACCGACCCGCCTTCGCTCGACCCGGAACGGTTCTACCTCATCGTCTGCTCGACCTACGGCGACGGCGAGGTGCCCAGCGGCGCACGCGGATTCTACGAAGCGCTGCGCGATGACGCGCCAGACCTCGCCGGGATTCGCTTTGCAAGCCTGGGGCTGGGCGACAGCAGCTACGCCAAGACCTATTCCCGGGGCAGCGAACGGCTCACCGAGGCCTTGATAGCCTGCGGTGCAACGCAAATCGGGGAGTACGGCCGCCACGATGCCAGCGGCGCGCTTGCCGCCTCGGACGTGGCGCTGGACTGGGCAGAGGGCGTGCTGGCCCTGGTGGCGAGCGAGGCAAAGCTGCCGGCCTGAGGACGCCGGTGTCGCGACTGGCACCCGCCCAGAGGTCCTATCAACGGAGTTAGGAGGCAATCCAATGACAATGAAAAACGCGGCAACCATGATGCACTGCTTGAAACGGGTGTGGGGGCTCTGTCTGGTACTCAGCTTGACCAGCCAGGCGGCGTCGGCGGCAACCACCCTGCGCATTGCGCATTTCCTGCCGGCGATGTCCAACGCCCAGCAGCACGTCATCGAGCCCTGGTGCGAGGTTCTCGAAACCCAGTCCGAGGGAGAGCTGCGCTGCCAGATATACCCGTCCATGCAACTGGGCGGCACCCCGGCGCAGCTCGCCGACATGGTGCGCAACGGGGTCGTCGATGTCGCCTGGACCGCACTGGGTTATTCAGCAGGTCGCTTCCCGCGCAGCGAGGCGCTGGAACTGCCCTTCATGCTGCCTGCCGGTGGCGTCGAGGCCAGCCGTATCGCCTGGGCATTCACCCAGGGGCCCGCCGCGGCGGACTTTGCCGATTACAAGGTGCTCGCCGTACATAGCGATGGCGGCAGCGTCTTCCATACCCGGGAAACCCCGGTCCACGACCGCGCCGATATGCAGGGGCTGCGACTGCGCGCGCCCACGCGCATGGCCTCGAACGTGATCGACATGCTCGGCGCCTCGGCGGTGAGCATGCCACCGGCCCAGATCGCCGACACACTGGCCAAGGGCGTTATTGATGGCGCATCGGCTGGCTGGGAAGTCGTGCCACCGACGAAACTCGACGAGGTTACCCGCTACCACATCGAGACGGCAGCCGATCAGGCGACGCCGACGGTGACGGTGCTGGCGCTGCTGATGAACCAGCAAAGCTATGACCGGCTACCCGAGAAGGCGCGTCAGGTACTCGATTCGCTGAGCGGAGAGACGCTGTCAGTTCGCTTCGGCCGCGCCTGGGACGAAGCGATCGACAAGGTCAAGACACGCCTGGAAGGCGACCCCGACCAGACGATGATAACGCTTGATGACGCCGCCTATGACGATATGCGCGACGCCACCCGTGGCATCGTCGAGGACTGGATCGCCGCCGGCGACAACGATACTGACCGTGGTGCACTGGTCGAGCAACTCGCGTCGGTCGTCGCCGAGCATGCCCCTGACCTGCGACGCGCGGAGTGACGCGATGACCGGATTGACCGAATGGCGTGCCGAAGGCGCACGGAGGCCTTTATGATGGGTGTCATATTGAAACGCTCGGCAATGGCGCTGGCCATGGTCGGTGGTGTGCTGTTGCTGACGGCGATCGGCATGTCGCTGGTCTCGATGCTCGGCCGCCGGCTCTTCTCCACGCCCATTACGGGGGACATCGAGCTGCTGCAGATGCTGGTCGCGGTCACCGTGGCCTGTTTCCTGCCGCTGTGCGAGGTCAACGACCGACACATCCGGGTCGATATCGTTGCCACGCTCTTCCCGGCCAGGCTCAATCGCGCCCTGCTGGCGATCTCGCACCTTATGCTGGCGCTGGTCAGCGCGTTGCTGGTATGGCGAACGGCGCTATTGGCCGTCGACAGCCTCGACTACGGCGCCCAGAGCGTGCAACTAGGCATTCCGCAATGGATCCCCCAGGTCGCCATGCTGCCGGGCCTCGCTCTGCTCGGGGTCTGCGCGCTCCATAAGAGCGTTCTCCAACTGACCGGGGACGCCAGGGAAGCGGCAACGGGAGGAGAGCGTCCATGATCGGTGGCCTGGAAGTGGGCGCCATCGCGCTCGGTGTCCTGCTGGTGATGCTGGGCTGTCGCTGGCATGTGGGGGTCGCCATGTTGCTGGCGGGGGCTCTCTGCTACTGGCTGGTCAATGACGGCGATACCCGGGCGTTGCTGTTCACCCTCAACAATCTCGTTTATGCCCGATTCTCGAGCTACGACCTGGCGGTCATTCCCATGTTCGTGCTGATGGGGCAGTTCGCGATCCACGGCGGGCTATCGAAGGCGCTGTTCCGCGCCAGTGCCAGTTGGATTGGCCACTGGCGGGGCGGGTTGGCGATGTCGGCGGCGGGGGCCTGCGCCGGTTTCGGCGCCATCTGTGGCTCCTCGCTGGCCACGGCGACCACCATGAGTCAGGTGGCCCTGCCGGAACTGGCGCGTTACCACTACGGCAAGCGACTGGCCACGGGCACCATCGCCGCGGCAGGGACCCTGGGGATTCTGATCCCGCCCTCGGTACCGCTGATCGTCTACGCCGTGCTGACCCAAGAGTCGATCGCCGCGCTCTTCATGGCGGCGATCCTGCCGGGATTGCTGGCAGTGGCGGGCTATCTGGTGGTGATCCGCATCGTGGCGACGCGGACAATGCGCGACGTCGAGCGGGCGCCACGCTACGGCTGGGGCGAGCGGCTGGCAAGCCTGGGCGATATCGCGCCGATACTGGTGATCTTCGCCGTGGTCATCTACGGGCTCTACGGCGGCTGGGCCAACCTCACCGAGGCCGCATCGATCGGCGCCGCTGCCTGCGGTCTCTATGCCGTCTGGCGCGGCGGCATGCGCTGGCAGGGCGTCTACCGCAGTCTGGCGGGCACCGCGGAGGCGACCGCCATGATCTACCTGGTGGTGGTCGGCGCCGACCTGCTGAACAGCGGCCTGGCGCTCGGCCAACTGCCCACGGCGCTGGCGGAGTGGATCATGGGCAGCGGCCTGGCGCCGCTGACGGTGCTGCTGATCATCCTGCTGATCTATCTGCTGCTGGGCTGTGTGATGGATTCGCTGTCGATGATTCTGCTCACCATTCCGATCTTCTATCCGATCATTCTCGAGCTCGACCTGTTCGGCCTCGACGACACCGCCAAGTCGATCTGGTTCGGCATCGTCGCGCTGATGGTGGTGGAAATCGGCCTGATCACGCCCCCCATGGGCATGAACCTGTTCATCGTGCAGAAGTACAGCCACGGCACCTCGCTTGCCACCGTCAGCCGCGGCATCCTGCCGTTCATCGGCGCGGACATGGTGCGTATCGCCATCGTGGTGTTGGTGCCGGCGCTTTCGCTGGTGTGGCTCGATTAGCCGCGCGGCGGCAGCGCGAGGCAGGTTTTCGTCAGGGGCAGACAAGCGCGGGTTCCAACAGCTCGCTAGCCTGGGATCAGCGGTCGCACGCCTTCGGTGCGGCGACCCTTGCATCAACACGCATCGCAACAACAACCGTGGACGACTGACCCATGATCACCTCACGCTACTGCCCCATACTGACAAGACTTGCCGTTGGCTCGATCATCACGCTTTCAATGTGCGGGAATGCCTCGGCTGTCGAGATCCATGACACGGCACAGACCCAGATCAACCTGAACGTCACGGGCGTGGCCGGGGCCTTTCACAGCCAGAAGGGCTACGCCCAATCCGAAACCGCCGAGGCCGGAAGCCGAGACTGGCAGGAGGGGTTCGTCAAGTACGGGCTCGATGTCACGCACGCGCTGGGCGGTGACAGCAGTTCGCTCTATGCCAACGTGGCCGGGGTCTCGGGAGGAACGTTCGGCCAGGGCGACGCCGCCGGCTTCACCACCGGCGATGAGCGGCGCACCCATCTCGAGAATCTCTACGCCGGCTGGAAGTCCGGCGGGTTGTTCCCGGCGCTGGGCCAGGATGGCGTCGACCTGTCCGTGGGACGTCAGCATGTCCAGGTCGGCGACGGCTTCCTGATCGCGGGGGATTCGCTCAATTTCGGCGAGGGGGTGCTGGGCGGCGACCTCGACCGTGGCGGCGCTTACTATCTGGCAGCGCGCCAGTCCTTCGAGAATACCGCGGTGCTGCGCCTCGGCGGCGATCAGGGGTGGCGGGGTGACCTGATGTGGCTGACGTCGGGCAACCCCGCCCAGGCCGAGCCGGAACTCAGCGTCGCCACGCTGGAGCACGTCTCCGACGCGGGAACACTGGGAGCGACCTACCTCGACGTCCTCGACATCGATGACGACTACGCCTTTCTCTACCCCGAGCGCGAGGATACCCGGGTCTACAGCCTGCGCGGCCAGGGCAACGCCGGCGTCGAGAACCTGTTTCTCGCCGGCCAGTACGCCTGGCAGGAAAACGGCAGCGACGACCACGAGAACGCCTGGTATCTGGAGGCGGGCTGGACCTTCGACAAGCTGCCCGGCTCGCCTGCCGTTAGCTACCGCTTCAGCCGCTTTTCCGAGCAGTACGATCCGCTGTTCTACGGTAACGGACGCGCGCTCGGTACCTGGTTCCAGGGTGAGGTCGCCGCCAACTACGCCGGCCCCTTCAATACCAATGCTCGGGTGCAGCAGATCAACCTGACGCTGACGCCGTCGGCGAGCGTGAGCCTCGGAGCGATGCTCTACGACTTCGATACCCTCTCCACGGAGGCGGGACCGAATCTCAGCGGCAACGAGATCGATCTGTATGCCGTGTGGTCGCCGAGCGAGCGCTGGTGGGTCATGCCGCTGCTGGGTCGCTACAGCCCCGACGTTTCCGCGAACGACGGCGGAAGCCAACTGGGCGACAGCGATACCAACTATTACAGCCAGTTGCTGGTTGGATTTAATTTCTAAACTTGGCAGATAGCGTCATGCAACCGGCAGACACGGACAAGTTGTCGGGGGAATGGCGCATTAGCCTGACGCTCAGCTAACCCTTTTGCGACATCGCGCGACATGCCGATGTCGCCTCATTTGAAGCCTTGCATGCGCAGGAGATCGCTCATGAATCAGCACACCGCATCACAGGTCGTACAGGATTTCTTCACGCGAGCGACGGGCTCGTTCATCGACGGTGCCTTTTTGGCCGACGGCCAGGCCCGCGACGTGCTCGACCCCTCCACCGGCCAGCCGCTGACCCGGGTGGCCGAGGGCGATACATCACTGGCAGACCGGGCAGTGGCACTGACACGGCAAAGCGTCGAGGACGGCCGATGGTCGGGGATGACACCCGCCGCCCGCGAGCGGATTCTGCTACGTTTTGCGGACCTTCTGGAGGAGCACGGCGAGGAACTTGCCCAGATCGAGACCCTCAACCAGGGCAAGTCGATCAATATCGCCCGCGGCGTCGATGTCGGCTTCTCGGTCGACTTCATTCGCTACATGGCCGGCTGGACCACCAAGCTTGAGGGCAGCACCCGTGAGGTGTCCATCGGCATGCCCGAGGGCGCTAAGTTCAATACCTACACCCTTCGCCAGCCCATCGGCGTGGTGGCAGCTATCGTGCCGTGGAACTTTCCGATGATGATCGCGCTCTGGAAGGTGGTGCCGGCGCTGGCGGCGGGGTGTTCGGTGGTGCTCAAGCCCGCCTCGGAAACGCCGTTGAGCGTGTTGCGTCTGGCTGAACTGGCGGTCGAGGCAGGGGTGCCAAAAGGCGTATTCAACGTAGTGCTGGGCTCTGGCGCCACAGTCGGGACGCGTATTGCCGAGCATCCCGACGTCGGCAAGGTCACCTTCACCGGCAGCACCGCGATCGGCAAGCAGGTCGGCCATGCCGCCGTCGAGCACATGGCGCACTTCTCGCTGGAGCTGGGCGGCAAGAATCCGATGCTGGTGCTGGAGGACGCCGATATCGACAAGGCCGTCAATGGCGCGCTGCTGGGTGGATTGTTCAACCAGGGACAGGTCTGCGCGGCCGCCTCGCGGTTCTACGTGCATCGTAGCCTCCACGACACCTTCTGTGAGCGACTGGCCCAGGCCGTCGATGGCATGCAGGCAGGGCCCGGGATGGATCCGCAGGCACAGGTCAATCCGCTGGTCTCGAAGCGTCAGCAGGCGAGCGTGCAGGGCTACATCGACCGTGCCCGCGATCAGGGCGCCAACGTCCATGTAGGCAACAAGGTGCCATCCGAGGGCTTCTATGTCTCGCCCACGGTGATCAGCGGCGCCGATCACGATATGGAAATCGCCCGGGAAGAGGTGTTTGGTCCGGTACTCACGGTGATTCCCTTCGACGATGACGAGCAGGCGCTGCGGATGGTCAACGACAGCGAGCTGGGGCTGGCGGCTAGCCTCTGGACCGAGAGCCTTTCCAAAGCCATGGCGTTGACGCCACGCATCGAGGCCGGCACCGTCTGGGTCAACACCCATGTCACCCTGGATCCGGCCATGCCGTTCGGCGGGCTCAAGATGTCCGGGCTGGGCAAGGAATTCGGCCCCGAAGCGGTCAACGCCTACACCGAGCTCAAGTCGGTCTGCATCGCCTACTAGATAGACACGTACAGCGGCCGGCCGCCGTGTGATTGGCAAGATGGCCGGTGCCGATCAGCGGGTGTGCAGTACGCCCGCAGGTCGGCACGCCGCGCATCATGCGGCCCGCGCCAGGTACGCGCGACGGTATTCACGGGGCGAGCTTGCAAACTCGCGCTTGAAAGCACGGCTGAAGTGCGCCGAATCGGTAAAGCCCCATTTGTAGGCAATCTGAGTGATCGAGCGCTTGATCAGCATCGGGCTTGCCAGTTCCTCCGCACAGCGCGCCAGGCGGCGACGCTGAACGTAGCGGCACACCGTTTCGCCGTGCTGTTCGAACAGCCGATAAAGCTGGCGAACCGACATGTGGAAGGCCAACGCCAGGCGTTCCGGCCCGAGTTCGTCCTCATGCAGGTGCTGGTCGATAAACTGCTGCACGCAATTGAACAGCGTGCCATCGGCCTGCTCCATGAACGACGGCGACAGCGCCTGATGTCGGTAGATCGTCGGCAGCAGCGCCACCAGCGAGTCCGAAACCCCCTCCTCTTCTTGTTCGGCCGATGCCAGCGGCTCGGTCACCATACGATTAACCACCAGTTGCAGAATCTGGCTGCTGGCGCAGTCTGCCGTGATCTTCATGAAGGGGATCGACGTCTCGCCGAAGCGCTGGGCGACTTCACGGCGCGACAGGTGAAGCGAATCGTGCTCGATCAGTCCGTGGGGGATAACGTCACAGGCCTCGATGGAATCCATCAGCGCCATCTCGCCCGGACGCAGCACAATCGCCGTATCGTTTTGCACCAGTGTGGCGCGCCCCTGCTTCTGCACGACCAGAAAACAGTAACGATCTTCGTCGCGACGCTGGGCACGGCTGCTGGTCACCTTCTCGGCGTTCGTGACGATGTTGGCAATGTCGATGCCACCGTTGGTACGCGTCGAAACGCTGCCCTGAAAACTGCGCCGATCTCTAGGGGTGCAGTCGAAGTGACCGCAGGTCTGGCGCAGCGCGCCCAGCCAGGCATCGAACGGCATGGATGTTGCAGAGGTTGCAGGAGTCGGTGTTGAAGTCGTGTGTAGCATTGGGTCACCATTTTTATTAACATTTTAATGGTTATACTCACTTTAGATAAAAAAGCGCCTTGGCACCACCCTTCATTGGTCAAGTTTCAGGTTACCTGGTTGCACCGTGCGCTCGCACTGCACGGGTCATTTGCAAAAAGCAATTTGCGTGCCACAAGCGCCACGGGCGGGAGGCTTTTCATGACCATTGCACTGCACCACTGTCTTGATGCGGCGGAGCATGCCCAGCGTCTGGAGGGCTGGCAGCAGGAATCCAGCCAGATCGAAGCCGGTGTTTTCTCGGGCGAGATCGTGGACATATCGAGCCAAGAAATACGGCTGTTTCGTGAAAGCGCCAATCTGGGGCTCTTTCAGCAGATGCACTTTCCCGACTCGCAGTGGCACCTGGTCACGCCCATTCGCTGGCCCGGGGAGGATCTGTACGGCGCCGATACCGTGACCGTCCTGCCGCGCTGCGATCAGTTCTGGAGCGTGGCGCCCTCGAACTACGATCTGCTGGTGGTCTCCATCAACCGCTGCCGTCATGCCTGGCTTGGCCGCGATGAACATCGCCTGCGACGGCTCGACGTGCCGGTGGTGCTGTTGAACCAGGTACGCGAGCAGTGGCAGTTGATGACCGATTACCTGCGCCAGCGCCCCCGCCATGAATTGATGACCCCGGCGCTGCAGGAGTCGCTGGTGCGCCAGCTCGACGACAGCATCGAATGGCTGCTCGGCGACTGCGTTCTCTCGAACGAGCCTGATACCACCAATTACCGGACTCGGCGCTACATTGTCGACCGCTGCCAGGCACGGGTACGCGAATGCCCGGACGAACCGCCTTCGCTGATGGCCCTGTGCCATCAGTTGAGGATTTCCAGACGCACGCTGCAATACAGTTTTCAGTCCGAGGTCGGACAATCCCCCGTGCATTACCTGCGTGCCCTTCGTCTCAACGCCGTGCGTCGCAGCCTGTTACACGACCCCAGCCAGCGCCTGGCCGACGCTGCCGCGAGCCAGGGTTTTTTCCACCAAAGCTACTTTTGCCGCGAATACCGCCGCCTGTTTCAGGAGCTGCCCTCAGCCACTCGGGCGCGGGCGCTCGACACCGACCAACAGGACGCGGCGTCAGAGGTCTAGAACCGTCCGAAGCGGTAGGGTTTTGGGTCGATGATCGGCGTCTTGTCCATGATCAGATCGGCGGCGAGCTGGCCGGCGGCTGGCGAAGTGCCAAAGCCATGCCCCGAGAAACCGGAGGCCAGGGTCAGCCCGGGCACGCCGGGTACCGCATCGATGACCGGGTTGGAGTCCGGCGTGATGTCGATCATGCCCGCCCAGGCTTCTTCGATGGTCGCCTTTTCGAACACCGGCCAGGCCGCCGACAGGTGGCGGTGGGCCTCGTCGTTCAGCCCCTGGTTGATCGGCGGGTCGATGGTGCGCTCGCGCTCGAAGGGCGAGGGGCCGGTTTTCCAGCGCCGCGGCAGCGCGAGCTCCCGCCAGAAATGCTTGCCCAGCGACATCCGCAAAAGCCCCCGCTGGGCGCGTAGTGCGCTCAGGTACTTGGCGCCGACCAGCAGATGATCCAGCGTCAGCGGCGCATCGAGCGCACCGCGCTGGGTCACGATGAAGCCGCCATCCTTGTGCTTGCGAAAGGAGAAATCCGGCCCGCCCACGGCACAGTCGGTGGGGCCCTCCATGGCGGCGGTTCTGAACACCGACAGGATCAGCGGCAGCGTCGGCAGGGAGATGCCGATATTGCCCAGAAAGCGCCGCGACCCCATGCCGCCGGCCAGCAGTACCTGGTCGCACCGGATCTCGCCGCGCTCGGTCACCACCCCGCTCACCCGGCCGCTGGCGCGAGTAATGGTGCGTACCGCGCAGTGCTCGACGATCACCGCGCCACGGGCGATGGCCGCCCGGGCAATGGCGCTTGCGGCAAGTGTGGGCTCGGCGTAGCCGTCGGAGGGGGTATGGATGGCCCCCGCCCAATCGCCGCGACCGCCCGGTACCTTGGCATCGATCTCCCGCGCACTCAGCATTCGTGAATCAAGCGACAGGTCCGAAACCGACTCGAGCCAGGCTTCGTGGACGGCGAGCTGGTCGGACGTACGCGACAGGAACATGATGCCCGACTGGCGATACCCCACGTCGCTGCCGGTGCGCTCGGCCATGGTGGCCCATAGCCGGTCGGAGGCCAGCGCCAGCGGCACGTCCTCGCCGTGGCGGCTGGTCTTGCGGATCCAGCCCAGGTTGCGGGAGGACTGCTCACCGGCAATACGGCCCTTTTCCAGTACCGTGACGGGCACGCCACGCTCGGCGAGCGTCAGGGCGGCGGTCAGGCCGATAATGCCGCCACCGATGATGACTACGGTGGTCGAAGCGGGAAAGTCGTGAGAGGTCTCGACGGGGGCGATAGTCGGTGCCATGAACGCGTCCTGATCGGTCGGTGATCGAACGGGCGCCAGCCGGTATGGCCGGTCACACCCGCCCGATCAGGTTAGAAGCCGAACGACGCCTCACTGAGCGGAGGTGTCGATCCGGATGGTCTCGGCGCTGCCGGCGCCACGGTAGGCGGTCACTTCCAGCTCGACCTTGTAGACCTCGGCGCCGAGCGGCGGGCAGGTCACGGTAATGACCGGGTCGACGCCGCGCATGGTCTCGCCGAACTGGGTCATGACCGTTTCGGTATCGGCCGGGGTCTGGATGAAGATCCTCGCCGACACAATGTCGGACAGGTCGCTTTCGACCGCGCCGAGAGCGCCTTCGATGTTGGCAAAAACCTGTGTCAGCTGTTCGCTGACGTCGTCTGGAATCTCCTTGGTCACCGGGTTGCGCCCGGCGGTGTTGGAGACAAGGATCCAGTTATCGACGGCCACCACGCGCGAATAGCTGGCGTGTTCCTCGAATTTGGAGCCGGTTTTGACCTTGGTGATCGTGCTCATTATGGAAGTCTCGCTATGCAGTCGATGGGCAGCGCGGGCGCTGGCCCGAGCCAGGCATCCGCGCTGGAACTTGTCGGTGCGTTATTTCAGCGCGGGCTGATCCCAAAGGTTCAGCTTGACGCCGATGCCCTGCTCTACGGCCTTGCGGTAGACGACTGTGGCCCAGGCAACGTCTTCCACCGGCATGCCGCCGACCGACATCATGATGATCTCGTCGTCGCTTTTTCGGCCCGGACTGTCGCCGGAGACGATGGCGCCAAGGTCCTCCAGCGCCTTGGCCTCGAGCTTGCCGGCGTGGAGCATGTCCATGAACTTGACGCCGACCAGCGGAATCACGCTATGGGCAGGCTTGGGCACTTCTTCGTACCAGGCTTCGTACAGGCCGGTGTCATCGAGCACCTTGCGGATGTCCGGCGCTTCCATGCCGGCATCGAAGTTGCACGGCGCCGGCATTGCCAGAAAGGCGCCGGGCTTGACCCACTCGCGCTTGACCATCGGGTAGAGGTCGGGATTACCGACTTCGCCGGAGGCGCAGTAGGTCACGATGTCCGAATCGCGTACCACGGCTTCCTCGGAGTCGACTACCTCAATGTTGGTGACCTGCGGATAGTGCGCCTTCACCCAGTCGATAAAGCCGTTGATGTTCTTCTCGCTGCGCCCCTTGATCTTGATGGTGTCGATCTCCGGGCAGACCGCCATGAACGCGGCCACGCTCGTGCGGCCCATCACCCCCGGACCCAGCAGGCCGATAACGCGGGAATCCTTGCGCGCCAGATGGCGAGCACCGACCCCCGGTACGGCGCCGGTGCGGTAGGCCGACAGCAGATTGGCCGACATGTACGCCAACGGTGCGGCGGTGTCCGGGTCGGTCAGCGTGAACATCAGGATGGAGCGGGGCAGATCCTTTTCCCGGTTGGCGATGTTGGAGCCATACCACTTCACGCCGGAGGTGCAGAAGCTGCCACCCAGGTAAGCGGGCATCGCCATCATCCGACGGTCCGCAGTCGGTTTCGGCATGGTGGGAAAGGGCGACTCCTCCGGAAACATGATCATCGCGCCGTGGGAGTCGTTGTTGGGCCCGGCCATGCGGTAATCGCCGATGTGCAGCAGGTGGAAGACCTCTTCCATGGTGTCCACGCAGGCGCCCATATCGGTCACGCCAGCCCGAATCATGTCCTGCTCAGAGAGGTAAATGAAATCGATCCTGGTGTTGTTGTTCATTTCGTGGCCCTCGACAAGTGCTTGTTGGAATGCGGTGCCATTCATCATGCGCATCGCAGGGCAAGGGCGTTAGCACAGATCGGCAACCCGCTCGGGGGCATCGACTAATGGCTAAAAGTACGGACGATATTCCGGGCAGGGGGTCGCTGCCGGGAATAGCGTTTGAGTTGATTATCGGCGGGCTGCCGATGCGCCGGAGAGATTGCAGTGGTTATTCCATGAGTCCAGGACCTAACAGCAAGTCTTGAGGCTGATTGAGCATTTCTTGTAGTACGGATGAGTTAAATCGCCGCTGAATGGTGATGGCATAAAACTCTTCCCATACGCCCGGCAGCGCGCCGTAATCGGTGAGCGTACCCTGCTGCAGTTCGTCACGCACGACGACAGGTGGCATCACGGCAATATGCTGGGTATCCCTGGCCAGCAGGCGCATCATGGCCATGTCGTCTACCTCGGCGGCAATATTGGGGATTAGCCGGTAGTGGCTGCAGAGTTGGTCGAAGGCGAGGCGGGTGGCGTTTTCGACGCCGGGCAGGATAAGGGCGTGCTCGCTCAGCCCATGAGGGAATACCGGTGACGGCGACAGATGGGGCGATGCAATCAAGCTCACCGATTGGCGTGCCAAGCGCTGTGAGTGCCAGGGATGTTCGCTATCGCCACGCACGGGCTGGTTCGAGAGCACGACGTCCAGCTTATGAGCAGCAAGCCGCCGCAGCAGGTCATCCATACCACCGCTTTGCAATATCAAATCCAGATCATCTCGGCCCAGCAGCGGCCGCACAAATCCCTCCTGAAAGTTACGCGAGAGCGTCGCTACCGCTCCCACTCGCACCACTTCTCGATGAGCGTGTCCGCCTTCAGCGAACAGCGCGCTAAGCTCTTCACCCTGGGTGAAAATGGCCTCTGCATAATCAAAGGCAAGCCTACCTGCTTCGGAAAGATGGAGCTGGCGTCCTTCGCGGATAAACAACGCTTGGCCCAAGCGCGCTTCCAACTGGCGAATTTGCTGGGAAAGTGACGACTGCGATACGTGCAGCGACTCGGCAGTGCGGGTCAGATGACCCGATTTGGCCACTTGCCAAAAATAGTAAAGATGGTGGTAATTGAGCTTCATGACATCGCGGCCTCGACAGTGGCTTGGCTTTTCGTTCTTTTTTAAAGAACGTTTTATGAAAAATAAACTATTTTTTATATGATGACGAGAGGGGCATAGTCGTTCGCATACACCTTATGGGGAAAGGCGATGCCAACGTTTGTCGACGTGATCGTACGATTACTACTGGCGCTATGGTTGTTGATTCCAATATCGCTGCTGGTGATGGCGGGTATAAGCGCACGGGCTAGCACCCCGGCATCTTTGCAGCGGGCTTGGAAAATCGGCCGTGGTCTAACCGCGAGCGCGTTGGTGGCCAGCTTGGCGGTCGGCATACTGTTTGTGCTGGATACGCTGGGCGTTTCCACCGGCCTGCCGGAAACCGCGCGGCCGTTGGGTCTCTATCCAGATGGCCTTGCCGTTTGGATGGCCATGCTGATCAGCTTGTTAGGGACGGTGCTGCTGCACTTTGCAGAAGGCTACCTGAAGGGTGACCGTGGCGAGCGTCGTTTCTTACCCTGGTGTCAGGTTGTGTTCGCTAGCGTGATGCTGCTGGTCTTTACCCATCACCTGGTCGTGATGCTGATTGCCTGGATCGGCGTGAGCGTCGCGCTGCATCATCTTCTGACGCTATACCCTGAGCGTGTCGAAGCCCAGCGTGCTGCGTGGCAGAAGTTCGTTGTCAGCCGCATCGGTGATGCCGCGCTAATCGCTGCGGTGGCGTTTTTGTACGCGCGTTTCGGTACCTTTGAGCTGCCCGAGCTGTTCGCCGCTGCGGCTGTCACTTCCGGCGGCTGGCAGGTAGAAGCGGCATCGGTGGCGCTGGCCATCGCGGCGCTGTGTAAATGTGCCCAGGTACCGATGCACGGCTGGTTGATTAAAGTGATGGAAGCGCCTACGCCGGTCTCCGCGTTGCTTCATGCCGGGGTGATTAACCTGGGGGGATTCGTGTGGCTGCGACTCTTCCCGGTGTTTGATGGCCTCACGTTGGGGCACTACCTGCTAATTACCGTGGGAGGCTTCACCGCCCTGGTGGCGGTGATGACGATGCTGACCCAAGCCTCTGTGAAGCATGCGTTGGCGTGGTCTACCTGTGCACAAATGGGCTTTATGCTGTTTGAAATTGGCGTGGGGGCTTACACCCTGGCGCTGGCCCACCTGCTCGCACACTCCCTCTACAAGGCACACTCCTTCTTGGCCTCTGGTCGTACCGTGAGGGCAGCGCGCTGCGAACGTTTGCCGCTTGCCCCGCTGCGGCAGCGTCTTTCCCTCGCGCTGCCTGCGGCAGCACTGGCCGCAGCGGCGCTGGTGGCATGGCCTTCACTCATCAGTCACAACCCACTATTAGGGGTATTGTTGAGCTTGGCGGTGGGCAGCACGCTGCTGGGGATGCCGGTCGGGATGACCAAACCAAGGCGCCTGGCGTTGTTCGTCATGGCGCTGGCCCTGGTGCCGCTTTATGCCTTGCTGCACAGCTTGCTGGCCCCTGCGCTTCCCAGTGCTTACGCTCCGTTAACCTTGACGGCGGGGCTGCTTGGCTCACTGATGCTGGCAAGCCTGATACTGGCCGCCGGCGTAGTCATGGTGTTTCCCCAGGCAGCCTGGGTGGCGCGCTGGCGCGTGCACTTTAGCCAGGGGCTCTACCTGGCAATGCCGTTTCAACGAGCTCTGGGTAGCGTTGCTCCCTCGCGACCACGGCGGCATTCGGCGGCATTTGTTCCCGGTTTCAAAGGAGAGGGGTCATGAGTCAACCGGCTGTGCCTGAAAACTTTATGTCATCTACCCCGCAATATCAGCCGTACCATGCGTCGCTAAAGCGGGCGACCAATGCCATTGCGCCGGTGTGGCCGCTGGATCAGTGGATTGCGGTAAACCCTTGGTGGGGTCTGAGACACCAGCCTATCGAGCAGGTGAGCGACGCGCTGAGCCGCCGAGCTGGGCAGCCGATGACCATGCCCGCCGCGTTTTATCGCAGCGCTTGGGAAGCGGGGCGCATTACCCCCCACGACGTGAAGCAGGCCCTTCGCCTGGGCGGCTACGCCTATAGCGAGCAGCGTCTAGTCGACTATCTATCATCGCCCCCGGACGCCGTGACGCCCTTACGCAGTGCCTGGGACACGCTAGAAAACGCGGCGGGATTTGATCCGCTTGCGGAGAGCTGTGCCAGCTACTTCGACCAGCATCAGCAGCGTTGGCCAAACCAATCGGAAGCGTCGCTTTACGGCTTCTGGAAGCGTACGGCGCAGCACGATTTACGCTGGCCCAAAGCGCTCCGCCAAGCACTGCTAGCACTGCCGAATGAAACCAGCGAGGCCATTGAGCATATAGCCGCCGATTGGGCATTAACACCGGAAGCGTTTGAAGTGCTTGCCCATACGCTGCTGCTGCGCGTGAACGGCTGGGCTTCCTGGTGTCAGGGCATTGGCTGGCACTCGGCCCACCAACAGACGGCGGCTGGCATTACCCAGCTTGCCACGATGGTGCTGGCCTGGGAGTGGTTAGGGGTTAAACAACTCCCGCGTATTCAGCAGAGCGAGTGGCTTGCCCAATGGCAAGCCGCCGATGCCACTTTGCCCGCTCAGCATGAAGCGCTATGGTGCTGGCAACACGCCTATGAGCTTGGCTACCAGCGGGCGCTGGCCGCTACGTTGACGGCACCGAGCGCCACCCACAGCACTGCGCCAGACGTTCAGGCCGCGTTTTGTATCGACGTGCGCTCTGAACGTTTTCGTCGCCATTTAGAACATGCTGCCCCCTCGGTGGCAACCCTCGGGGTGGCAGGGTTCTTTGCTATGCCGGTTACCGATGCTGCCACTGGACCAGAACGGGCCCAGCCCCGTGTGCCAGGCTTGATAAAGCCCACTTACCGGGTAGGCGTTGCGCAGCCCCAAAAGCGCGGCGTTCAGCGCTACCAGAAAGAGAGTCAGCGTCAAAGTGTACGCCATGCCAAGTACGCGCCGCTCTCGACCTTCACCCTCGTCGAAACGACCGGCCTTGCCTGGGGCTGGAAACTGATAAAAGACACTCTGCGCAAGCAGACATCGGTGCCACAGTGCGAGGCACCCGCCGGGCTTTTCCATACCTACGACGGCGAGCCCATTGCGCGCCATGAAAAAATAGCCCTGGCTAAAAATCTGCTGACGCTGCTGGGCAGTCCTACTGCCTCGCTGCTGGTGTTGGTAGGCCATGACTCGCAAAGCGACAATAATCCGCACCACGCAGGGCTAACCTGCGGCGCCTGCGGTGGGCAAGGCGGCAGCATGAATGCGCGGGTCGCCGCTGCACTCCTGAACGACCCGGACGTTCAGCACGCCTTGCAACACGTCGCCGTATCATTACCCAACCCGTTTTATGTGCTGGCGGCGACCCACTGCACCCTGACCGACCGTGTGCATGTTTATCGGGATGAGCAGATGCCCAGGGCGCTGGAACCCGCTTTAGCCGAATTCGAAAACGGCGCGCAACGCGCTGGCGACGCCACCCGGTCAGAGCGCGCACCCGCCCTGGGCGTGGATGAAACCAACCACCGTGAGCGCTTGAGTACTCTGGCCATGCGCGGTGCTGACTGGTCTCAACCTCGTCCTGAATGGGGACTGGTAAATAACGCGGCGTTGATTTTGGCGCCGAGAGCGCGTACCCAAGGTAAGGTACTGGAAGGGCGTACATTCTTGCATGACTATCATCCCGCTCAAGATCCCGATGGAAAGGTGTTGGAAGGGCTGATGACGGCGCCCATGCTCGTCGCGAGCTGGATCAATCTGCAGTACTACGCGTCCACCGTGATGCCCCCGCTATACGGCGCTGGCAACAAGCTCCTGCATTCGGTGGTGGGCGGGCACTTGGGTGTAATCGAAGGTAATTCGCCTCAACTGCGTATCGGCCTACCGGATCAGTCGATACGTGATGGCAACACGCTTTACCACGAACCGTTGCGTCTAACCGTGGTAATTGACGCACCCAAGGATCGCATCGAAGCAATCCTTGCACGCCATTCGATGCTTGCAGACTTGGTCAACCACCGTTGGCTTTGGTTGGCTCGGTTACACAACGATGACGTCGACGTTTATTCATCGGAGGGGTGGCAGACGATAACGGCAGACGTGACATCCGGGGTCTGTTGAACGTGTCGCTCACGGCCGGGCCAAGGATAAAGACGAGCACAGCCCTTCAGGTTGCCCCGCAAAGCGCGCCATACGACCTGCTTGCGGGGCTAGTTGAGATGCTGTGAGGAATCTAGGCTAATAACCATCTGATTTATAAAGGCTTAAAAACAACATCAAACACTCAAGCACATCACTCAATATTCTGAATCTGCTCGCGCATCTGCTCGATCAGCACCTTAAGTTCCACCGCGCAGCGGGTGGTGTCGGCGACCACGGATTTGGATGAGAGCGTGTTGGCTTCGCGGTTGAGTTCCTGCATCAGGAAGTCCAGGCGGCGGCCTTTGGGGCCTTTCTGGGCCAGCTGGCGGCGCACTTCTTCCACATGGGCCGTTAGGCGGTCGAGTTCTTCGTCCACATCGGCTTTTTGCGCGACCACTACCAGCTCGGCTTCCAGGCGTTGCGGGTCGAGTTCGGTCTTGGCGACCTCCAGCCGCTCCAGCAGCTGGGCGCGTTGGCGCTCCAGAATCTGCGGCAGCAGGCCGCGCACGGTGGCGACCTGCTCGCTCACGGCGTCCAGGCGAGAGGTGATCATCTCGGCGAGCTTTGCGCCTTCTCGTGCGCGGGCGTCAATCAGCTCGTCCAACGCTTGCTCAAACAGCGTGGCAGCAGCGGCTTTGATGGCCTCTTGGTCGAGATGCTGGGTCTCCATGACGCCGGGCTGATTTAACAGGTCGAGCGTAGTGGGCACGCCGGCGTGGGGAACCTGGTGGTGCACCACGCTCAGCGCTTCGGCGATTTCCGCCAGCCGGCGGGTATTGACGGCGGGTGCCTGACTGTCCTCGGCGGCGTCAAAACGCAGGCTGCATTCGACCTTGCCGCGCGCCAGGCGGTTACGCAGGGCGTCGCGCAGCAGCGGTTCCAGGTCGCGCAGGGCGTCGGGCAAGCGAAAGTGCGGCTCCAGGTAGCGCTGATTGACCGAGCGAATCTCCACCTGCAGGGTGCCGAACGGGGCGGCCTGCTCGGCGCGGGCAAAGGCGGTCATGCTGTGGACGTGACGGGGGCTGGCCATGGGGGATTCCTGTTAATCGCGCATTTACGCCAGTTTACCCGATCTGCTGCCGGTTGCGATGTCCGCCTTGAATAGGCGCATCGGCGGTGGCATTGACGTGTACAATAGGAGGCTTTCCTACTCCAAGATTTGATGTGAGGTGCTATGCGTCCTGATGTTGTTCGCCCCAGCGGTCGCGAAGCCGACCAGCTCCGCGACATTCGCTTGACCCGCGACTACACCCGCCACGCGGAAGGCTCCGTACTGGTGGCGTTTGGCGATACCAAGGTGCTGTGTAACGCGAGCGTGGAAGCGGGCGTACCGCGCTGGCTGCGTGGCAAGCATCAGGGCTGGATCACCGCCGAGTACGGCATGCTGCCCCGCGCCACTCACTCGCGCAGCGGCCGTGAAGCGACTCGCGGCAAGCAGGGCGGCCGTACGCTGGAAATTCAACGCTTGATCGGTCGCAGCCTGCGCGCCGCGGTGAATTTGAAAAAGCTCGGCGAATTCACCATCACCGTGGATTGCGACGTCATCCAGGCCGATGGCGGCACGCGTACCGCGGCGATCACTGGCGGCTGCGTCGCCCTGGTGGATGCGATCCGCTATCTGCAGCGTGAGAAGAAAATCAAGGGCGACCCGTTCAAGCAGCTGGTCAGCGCCATTTCGGTAGGCATCTATAAGGGCGTGCCGGTGCTGGATCTGGACTACCCGGAAGACAGCAAAGCCGACACGGACTTGAACGTGGTGATGACTGAAAGCGGCGAGCTGATCGAAGTGCAGGGCACGGCGGAAGCAGGGGCGTTCAACCGCGCCGAGCTGAATGCCATGCTCGATCTGGCCGAAAAGGCGGGCGGTGAGCTACGCGAACAGCAGCGCGAAGCGCTGGGGATTCGTGGCTAAACGCCCACCCACAGCCACAACGCAACACGCCGACTCAAGGGTCGGCGTGTTGCTGATTGCCCGTTACCAGGCGGCGACGCGGGAAAGTACGCTGTCGGGTGCTTAAAGCACCAGGTCGTACTCGACGATCAACGGGGCGAATTCGGAGAAGGTCGCCTCGTAATCGATCCACGCGTCGACCACGTGGCGGCGGAAGTTGGGGCCGACCAGCTGATAGTCGATCCGCCAGCCTTCCTGGCGCTCACGGGGCACGTCCTGGTCTAGCTTCGGCCACCAGGTATATTCGCCCGCGTCGCGGTTGATTTCCCGGAAGGTGTCGATAAACCCGGTTGGGCCAAGCACCTGATCCATCCAGGCGCGCTCTTCCGGGCGAAACCCCGGGGTGAGCTGGTTGTCCGACCAGTTGGCCAAGTCGACGGTCTTGTGGGCAATGTGCCAGGTTCCGCAAATGATGTATTCGCGACGTTTGCGCGACATCTTGGTCAGGTATTCCTGGTACTGCTCCATGAACGCCTGCTTGGCTTTCTGGTCGCTTCCATCAGGCATCAGGAAGGTGGCTATACTGAAGCGGTCATAGTCCGCCTGCAGAAAGCGCCCTTCGTGGTCGCACTGGGGGAACCCAAGGCCATACATGATCGCCTTGGGGATCTTGCGGCAATACAGTGCCACACCGGAGAAACCGTCTTCCTCGGCATCCAGGAAATAGCCTTCGTAGCCTTCCGGATAGAGAATATGGTCACCCAGTTCAAAACTTTTTGCCTTGATGTTCTGCACGCAGACCACGTCGGCGTCCTGCTGAGCCAGCCAGTCCAGGAAGCCACGATCAACGGCATCACGTATACCATTGACATTGATGCTGGCAATTTTCATAAATCGTCCCTTTTGCGTCGCTGCTGTATGATACCCGACGTTTAGACGTTTGGGTAAATAGACAAACCTAATCTTGCTATTTACCTAGCTTTTATTGTTGCCTTTGCCCTACATGCCGACTGACAAGAGAAGACCGCCGTGGCCAACACTCTACAACCCTACCAGCGCGATTTCATTGCCTTTGCCATCGAGCAGGGCGTGCTCAAGTTTGGGGAGTTCACGCTCAAGTCGGGGCGAGTGAGCCCTTACTTCTTCAACGCCGGGCTGTTTCAAACCGGCCGTGCTCTGGCCAAGCTGGGCCGCTTTTACGCCCAGGCGATCGCCGATAGCGGCCTGCAGGCCGACGTGCTGTTCGGCCCGGCGTACAAGGGGATTCCCCTGGCGGCGGTGACGGCTGCAGCACTCGCCGACCATCACGACCGCGATATGCCCTATGCCTTCAATCGTAAGGAAGCCAAGACCCACGGCGAAGGCGGCAATATCGTCGGCGCACCGCTTTCTGGCGATATTCTGATCATCGACGACGTGATTACCGCCGGCACCGCCATTCGTGAGGTCATGGACCTGATCGAACAAAGCGGCGCCCGGGCGGGCGGCGTGATCATTGCCCTCGACCGTCAGGAGCGCGGCCAGGGCGAGCAGAGCGCCATTCAGGACGTTCAGACCCAGTATGGTATGCCGGTGGTCAGTATCGTCACCCTTGAGCAGGTGCTTACGTATCTTGAAGAGCATGCCGGTGGCGAGATGCTCACCTACGCTGAAGCGGTACGCGCCTACCGCGACCGCTACGGCATCGCGGGCTAGATGTTAGGGTGAGGCGAGCCCGGCACCGGCATAGCCTTGCTGGCGCCACGCCTCATAGCTGACGATGGCCACGGCGTTGGAGAGATTGAGGCTGCGGTTATTGGGCTGCATGGGCAGGCGCAGCTTCTGCGCGTCGGGTAACGCAGCGTGTACCTCGGGGGAGAGCCCGGCGGTTTCCGAGCCGAACAGCAGCACATCGCCCGGGGCAAAGGCGGCGTCGCTATGGGTGCGGCGGCCTTGGGTAGTGATCGCCCAGATGGTGCGCCCCTGCATGGCGTCTTGAAAGGCCGTAAAATCCGCGTGACGGGTGACGTTGGCCAGATCACGATAATCCAGCCCGGCGCGGCGCAGCTTTTTCTCTTCGAGATCAAAGCCCAGCGGTTCAATCAGGTGTAAACGGCAGCCGTTGTTGGCCACCAGGCGCATGATGTTCCCTGTATTGGGGGCCATGCGCGGTTCAAATAGCGCTACTTCAAACATCACCACCTGCCTATTATTGACGCATTGTGCATTCGACCAGCGCCACCGATTGTAATGGATATCTTCCAGGAACACTTGTAGAGGTCACGCTTCGCCATGACGCCCCAACCGCCAAAAAGCATTCTTAGCCGCATTAACGGGCTGAACCCACGCCAACAGGAAGCGGTGCGTTATATCGATGGTCCCTGCCTGGTACTCGCGGGGGCCGGTTCCGGCAAAACCAGCGTGATCACCACCAAGATTGCCTACCTGGTGCAGGAATGCGGCATGAGCGCGCGCAAGATTGCCGCGGTGACCTTTACCAACAAGGCCGCCCGGGAAATGAAAGAGCGCGTGGGCCAGATGCTGAAGGGAAAGGAAGGCCACGGGCTGACGGTCTCGACCTTCCACACCCTGGGGCTGAACATCATCCGCGGCGAGCTTAAAACCCTGGGCTACAAGTCGGGCTTTTCGCTATTTGACCCAGAAGATGCCAAGGCGCTGCTACGCGATTTGATGAACAAGGACGCCCAGGTGGACGCCGAACAGATCAACGCGGTGCAGAGCAAGATTTCCACCTGGAAGAACGACCTTGTGCTGCCCAGCGATGCGCTCTCGTTTGCTGCGGATGACAACGAGCACTTCGCCGCCCGGGTCTACGAGGCTTACGTGCGCCACCTTAAAGCCTACAACGCGGTGGATTTCGACGACCTGATTCTGCTGCCGGTGGTACTGCTGCAGCGCGACCCCGACGCGCTTGAGCGCTGGCGGCGCAAGATTCACTACATGCTGGTGGATGAGTACCAGGACACCAACGTGTCCCAGTACCTGCTGGTCAAACTGCTGATGGCCGAGCGGGCGACGTTTACCGTGGTCGGCGACGACGATCAGTCGATTTATGCCTGGCGTGGTGCCAGGCCGGAAAACCTGATCACCCTGGGCGAGGATTTCCCGCGCCTGAAAGTCATCAAGCTGGAGCAGAACTACCGCTCCACCGGCACCATCCTGCGCGCCGCCAACACATTGATCGCCAACAATCCCCACGTCTATGCCAAAACCCTGTGGTCAGACATGGGCGACGGCGCGCCCATTCGGGTGGTGGTCAATCGCCACGAGGAAGCCGAAGCCGAACGGGTCGCCAGCGAAATGTTCACCCGGCGGATCAAGGAACACGCCGAATGGCGGGATTTTGCGGTGCTCTACCGGGGCAACTTTCAGGCGCGGCTGCTGGAGCTCAAGCTGCAGCACTACCAGATTCCCTACAAGCTGTCGGGCGGCACGTCGTTTTTCTCGCGCAACGAGATCAAGGACACCATGGCCTATCTGCGGCTGTTGATTAACCCCGCCGACGACAACGCCTTTTTACGCATCGTCAACGTGCCGCGTCGCGAAATCGGCCCCGGCACCGTCGAAAAGCTGGCCAATTATGCGACAGAGCGTTCCATTTCGCTGTTTGCTGCCTGCCATGAGCTCGGCCTGGAGCAGGTTCTTCCCACCCGGGCGGTGGAGCGCCTGTCGCGCTTTACCCACTTTATCGACGGCGTGCGCAAGCGCATGGATCAAGGCGATGCCATTGCCGCGATTCGCGACATGCTGCGCGATATGGATTACGAGGCATGGCTGTATCAAAACGCCAGCGCGCCGACCGTCGCCGAGCGGCGCATGGCTAACGTGTGGATACTGATTGATCAGTTGGAGAAATCGCTCAACCGCGACCCGGAAGACGATACGGCGTCTGAAAGCACCGAAACCGACGGCGTCGAGGCGGCGATATCCCGCTTGGTTCTGCGCGATATCCTCGAGCAGCAGGCCGAAGAGGATGACTCCGACCGCGTGCAGCTGCTGACCATGCACGCCTCCAAGGGGCTGGAATTCCCGCATGTCTATCTAATGGGCCTGGAGGAAGACCTGCTGCCCCACCGCAACGCCATTGAAATGGGCACGGTGGAAGAAGAACGGCGCCTGGCCTACGTGGGCATTACCCGGGCCCGCCGCTCGCTGACGCTGACCCTTGCCCGCCAGCGCAAGGCCTATGGGGAGCTGATGGATTGCCAGCCCAGCCGCTTTCTGGACGAGCTGCCTGCTGAAGACCTGGAGTGGGAAGGCCGCGCAGATAAAGAAAATCCCGAGAAAAAACAGGCCCGTGGCCAGGATGCCATTGCCGGGCTGCGTTCCTTGCTGGGCTGAGGGCGCTCTGTTGACACAAGCTTATCCACAGCCGGTTGTTGCGACACCCTGTGGATAGCTTATTCCGCCTCGGCCACCATGTAGTCGACGACCGCTTCGATCTCGTCATCGGAGGCGCTGCTGCCACCCCGCGCCGGCATTGCGCCCTTGCCGTTGAACACGCTTTGATAGAGCGCCTCGTTACCCTGCGCCAGCCGCGCCGACCACGCTTGGGTATCGCCGAGCTTGGGCGCGCCTGCCGCCCCGCTGTCGTGGCACGCCGCACAGCCGGTGCTGGCATAAAGCGCGGCACCATCCGAGCCACCGCCACTGCTCTGGTCGTTTGCTCCAGCCTGCGCTTCGGCGGCCGCCGTGCCGCAATCCTGGCCTTGCAGGCAAACGCTCCCCACGGGCGCCAGCCGCTCGGCAATGGCCTCATCCGACGTATCGGCCAGCAAGCCCGGGCCACCCGTCATGGCGACCCCCAGCACGAAAAGCCCCCTCACACTCCATTTATTATTCACGCGCACCACCTCATCGTTATTATTGTCGGCGTTTGGGCGGCTGAAATACCCTGGGCTGCCGAGACGCCTCGTCAACGAATATTAGCAGTATAGTGGCAATTGAAAGGGCGACAAAACCAACCGCGCCTGGTGGGTCAACGAGATAACGACGCCTAGAGCACCCAGTCAACCGCGCCAGGCCAGCACCTGCTGCCGGGCATATTCGCTGAAACCCGCGCGGGAATAGAGATCAAAGGCCGGCGTATTGTCGTGATCCACCGACAGCAGCAGCTCTTCGGCGCCTGCCTGCTCGGCGAGTGCCAGGGCGTGGTTGATAATATGCTGGCCCAGCCCCTGACGACGCCATTCGGGCACCACGCCCATGAGCATCAGTTCCCAACGGTTGATCTCGTGACGCGGCGCCAGCAGCAACACGCCCACCGGCGTCGGCGAGTCATCCACCCATAACGCATACCAGTGCGCCGGGGCGAGAGCATCCTGCTGATAAAAGCCTGCCAGCAAATCCTCCACCGACAGGATCTCGCGCAACACGCAGCAGTCCAGCGATTCATGTTCCACCGCTGCCAACAGGTCATGCTGTTGCGCGGGCGTCAGCGCTTCCCAGGGCGCCCAGCGCAGTGAGGCCGCCGGTGCCTTGCCGGGAAGACGATTGTCTGTGGCGCTCTTCAAGCAGTGCAGCGATACAAGCGGCTTCATCCCGTGGGCCAGTAATTGCGCCCTGGTGCGGGTGGCGTCAGGGGATATCTCGACATGGCAGAGCGTGCGTCGCTGATCCATGACCCAGGCGCGCGCCGCCTCGATGAGCGCGTTGCGATGTTCGCCCTGAGCGTCGGGCAGCCACAGCTGCGCCATGTTCAGGGGCAGGGCTTGCACCCAGATGGCGCCCACAAGCCGCGTCCCTGCACGGCCGATCAAAAGCCCGTCCCATTGGGCATTCGGCTGATCTGTCATGGCGTTGATCGCAGCGCCAAGAGCTGTTTGCTGTGCCGGATCGTGGGCGGCCGCCAGCTGCAGTAGCGCTTCACGGCGCTGTTCCGGCGGACAGGAAATGACGTTCAAGGCGTCGGCGGCATGCTGGGGCGATTGCATCAAGGGCGGGCTCCGAATACTTAACAAAGCGTGCTACGTTACTATTCATACGTTTATCCTGACCGTCTACGTCTTGGCATGCCAGCCTTTTTCATTAAGCTGGCACGTCCTGGATCGGCAAGAGACCTCCGCGCCATGCGCATTTTATTGGTAGAAGACGACGCAAGTTTAGCCTCGGGTATTCACCTCGCCCTGAAGCCCGAGCACTACACGGTCGATCATATAAGCGATGGCGCCACCGCGTTGCATGCCTTGACCGAAGGCGAGCCGTTTGACGCGGTGATTCTCGATCTTGGCCTGCCCCATCTGGACGGTCGAGAAGTGTTGAAGGCGGTTCGACACCACGGCAGCCAGGTGCCCATTCTGGTGCTGACGGCCCGCGATGCGGTGGACGACCTGATCGCCGGGCTGGATGCCGGTGCCGATGACTACTTGACCAAGCCGTTTGAAGTGGCCGAGCTGAAAGCCCGCCTGCGTGCCCTGCTACGTCGCAGCCAGGGTCAGATCAGCAGCGTCCTGAGCGGCTGGGGCATACGTCTGGATCCGCACACGCTGAGCGTCAGCTACCAGGGCACAGACGTGGCGCTATCGCGCCGGGAGCTCACCCTGCTACAGGAGTTCATGAGCCATCCTGGCCGAGTGTTTACTCGCGGCACGCTGACCCGCCTGGTCTACGGCTGGGATGAGGATGTCGAAAGCAACGCCATCGAGGTACATATCCACCATTTACGCCGCAAGCTGTTTCCCGGCGTCATTCGCACGGTGCGCGGCATCGGCTACGTGATGGATAAACCGCCCAAGGATGTTATATGACGTCGATCCGCCGACGTACGCTGGGGCTTTCGCTGCTGGTATTCGGGATCAGCATGCTGGTGATCGGGTTTACCAGCTACCGCTACGCCACCCACGAAGTCGAAACGCTTTACGATTCAAGCCTTGCCCAAACCGCCCGGCTGCTGGAAGGCGTATTGCAAGCCCCGCTGCCCGAAGCGACACAGGAGGAACTGCTTAGTAACCTGGAACAGGCCCTTGGCAAGGTGGCGAGCGGCGAACAAACCACGACCGCACGCCGCAAGGATAGCCAACTGGGCTTTCAGCTGTGGCAGGGCAAGCGTCGCCTGCTGCACTCCGCCCATGCCCCTGACGTGGCGCTTGCCGATGACCCCACCGGCTTCACCAGCGACCTCATCGGCGATCACGAGTGGCGTCTGTATATCCATGACGTCCGCGATACGAACCGGCGCATCGTGATCAGCGAGCGGGAGGATGTTCGAGGCGATATTATCCGCGCGGTGGCACTGCGCACCCTGATGCCCGACCTGATTGGCCTGCCGTTTCTCGCCGTTCTGCTGTGGTGGTCAATCGGGTGGGGGCTGGCGCCCTTATCGCGCATGGCCGCGCAGATCCGCCATCGCGACCCGCAGAACCTGCAGCCCCTGTCGTTTGGTGCGCTCCCTCAGGAACTCGGCACTATCGCCGGCGCCCTCAACCGGCTGTTGGCGCGCATCCGCATGATGCGCGAGCGTGAGACGCGCTTTATTGCCGATGCCGCCCATGAACTGCGCACCCCCCTGGCGGTGCTCGATCTGCACGCCCAGAATGCTCTGGCTGCGGATAACCATGCGGATCGTGAAGAAGCCCTCCACCTCCTGCGCGGCGGCGTTGCCCGGGCGACACGTCTGGTCACCCAGCTGTTGACCCTGGCGCGCCTGGCACCTGATGACGCATTACGCGTCGAGTACCGGACGGCCAACCTGCTCGTCGAGGTTCGCGAGACCCTGGCCAAGCTGTCGCCGCTGGCCGCCGAGCGCGAACAGGAACTGCGGCTCGACGCCGACGAACAGGCGGATTGGTCAATCGAAGAAGAGCTCGGCGCCATGGACACCCTGATACAAAACCTGGTGGGCAATGCCATCCAGCACTCCCCACCCCGGAGTGCCATCCGCATTACCCTGGCAACGGTGCCGCCGGGATTTGTGGTGTGGGTGGACGACCAAGGCCCTGGTATCCCGCCGGATGAACGTCAAACTGCCGTTGAGCGCTTTCAGCGTGCAGGGCCCGGCGCCGGTTCTGGGCTTGGGCTTTCCATTGTCGAGAGGCTGGTTGCCCGTCACGGCGGCACCCTGCAGCTTGATGAGGCCCCCGGTGGCGGGTTGCGGATACGTATTGATCTGCCACGCCGCACAACAGAATCACCCTGAACCCTCTGTTTATCCGTTGGATGGATCTCTTAAGGTTGCCATAAGAATTGCGTGCAACTGTGGAAGTGCATGGTAAGCCAGCCATCAGGGTTTACCCTTTTCTCCACACGGAGGTTCCAATGAATCAAGCCACCTTTTCGCCCAAACCATTGATCCAACTCGGCTCAACACCGCTACTGGCGATGCCGGCGGCACGACGCCTCGCACCTACTAGCCCGGCCATGGCCGTACTGACCGACTTTTCGCAGGTGGTACCTCAATCGGTCGATGCCGATACGCCCATCGACGAAGCGCACCTCAAGATGCGCTATGGCGGCGTGAGACTGCTCTTCGTGATGGACACGGCGGCGCACTGCATCGGCATCGTTACCTCGAAAGAAGTGATTGGCACTCGGCGTATCAATATCGCCATGCAGCAGCGCAACCTGTCTCGCGAAGACATCACTGCGGAAATGGTCATGACGCCCTGGCACAAGCTCAGTGCCATGCCGATCGCCCAGCTGGCCTCGCTGACCATTGAGGATCTGGTGCTGTCGATGGAAGCGGTCACCGACCAGCACCTGTTGATCACCGAGCAGAACGATGACCACGAACTGAGAATCCGCGGCCTCGTCTCCGCCACCGATATCCAGAATGCGATCGGCAAGGAGATCAGCCCGGTGCCCAGAGCGAAAAGCTTTGCCGACATTTGCCAGGTCATTACCGGTCACGACCTGTAAGCCGTCGTCACTGATGGCTCCCTGACGTACAACGCCCTTTACCGAACAGTCGGTAAAGGGCGTTTCAGGTAGGAACGACGCTGCGATCCCGCGTTAGAACAATCCGGCGTTGATCAGCATATGGACGCCGATACTGGCGATATAGCCCAGCAGGATGACCGGTGCCCAGCGCAGGTGCCGTGCGAAGGTATAAATCCCCCTCGCCTGTCCCATCAGGGCGACGCCTGCCGCAGAGCCCATCGACAGCAGGCTGCCGCCGACGCCCGCCGTCAGGGTAATCAGCAACCAGTTACCCGTGGACATGTCGGGCGCCATCGAGAGCACCGCGAACATCACCGGGATGTTGTCGACCACCGCTGACATCAGCCCCAACACCACATTGGCCCACACCGGATTCCAGCTGCCGTACAGGGTTTCCGACAGCAGGCCGAGGTAGCCAATGAACCCCAGGCCACCCACGCACATGACTACCCCGTAGAAAAACAGCAGCGTATCCCACTCGGAACGGGCAATCCGGCTGAAGATATCGAACGGCACCACACTGCCCAGCTGCTCGAGCTTTTTCCAGTCACCGCGGCGCGAGTACCGCTCGCGCTTGCGCTCCAGGGAACGCGGCAGGCTGCGACGCAGATAGTAGCCAAAGAACTGCAGCAGTCCGAGACCGAACATCATGCCCATGGCCGGCGGTAAATGCAGCACCGAATGGCTGAGCACCGAAATCGCCACGGTGATCAGGAACAGCACGATAATCCGCCGCGCGCCGCGCTTGAGCCACACGTTTTCCGACAGCGATTCGGGTTTTCGATTGTGGATAAAGCAGCTCATGATCACGGCCGGCACCATGAAATTGACGATCGACGGCACCAGCAGCTTGAAGAAATCGGTGAAAGCGACCTGGCCTGCCTGCCATACCATCAGGGTGGTGATGTCGCCAAAGGGACTGAAGGCGCCGCCGGCATTGGAGGCCACGACCACGTTGATACAGCATAGGCTTATAAATCGGTCGTCCCCCTCGGCCACTTTCAATACCACGGCACACATCAGCATGGCCGTGGTCATGTTGTTGGCGATGGCCGAGATACCAAACGCCAGCACGCCGGTGATCCAGAACAGGCTCCGGTAGCTGAAGCCCTTGCGCACCAGCCAGGCGCGCAAGGCATCAAATACCCGTCGCTCTTCCATGGCGTTGATATAGGTCATCGCCACCAGCAGGAACAGCAACAGCTCGGTGTACTCAAGCAGCGTCTCGCGAAACGCCATTTCTGCTTCGTCGGGCAAGCCGGCTTGAACATACACCCAGGCGACCAGCGCCCAGATCAAGCCGGCCGCAACCAGAACGGGCTTCGACTTGCGCATGTGCAACAGCTCTTCGGCCATGACCAGCGCATAAGCCAGAACAAAAATGAGAACGGAGAGAATGCCGGCCAAGGAACGGGTCAGGTCGAGCGACCCGGCAGCGGCAAAAGAAAGGGAAGGAACGGCAAGACAGCAAAACGCGAACAGCAAAACCATCACTTGGCGTTGCGAGCGCCCGGCGATGGCGTTATCGGGTGGTTTCATGGCGGATAAATCCCAGCGGTGGAACGAAGGAAGGATAAACCGCCATAATGATAAGCCGCCTAACAGAATGTGGCAATGCAACATTATCGTTCACTGCTGGCCACCGCCGGCGGGTACCCCACGGTGGCCATGAGGCCGTCTACTCGACTGTGACGCTTTTCGCCAGGTTGCGCGGCTGATCCACATCGGTGCCTTTCAACACCGCCACGTGGTAGCTCAGCAGCTGTAGCGGCAAGGTATACAGCAGCGGCGTAAGGGCTTCGTGGATATGCGGCAGGTGTAGCACCCGAATATCGTCGCGCTCTTCAATCCCCACCTGCTCGTCGGCAAACACGAAGAGCTGCCCGCCGCGCGCGCGCACTTCCTGAAGGTTGGACTTGAGTTTTTCCAGCAGCTCATCGTTAGGCGCCACGGAAATCACCGGCATGTTGGCATCCACCAGCGCCAGCGGGCCGTGCTTCAGCTCACCGGCGGGATAGGCTTCCGCATGGATATAGGAGATTTCCTTGAGCTTGAGCGCCCCTTCAAGGGCGACCGGAAAGTGAGCACCACGCCCCAGGAACAGCGCATGCTGTTTTTCGGCAAACGCCTCCGACAGTACTTCGATCGCCGGATCCAGTGCCAGCACCTGCTGGCAAAGGGCTGGTAGTGCCTTGAGCGCCGCGACGATCTCCGCGTGCTGATGATGGCCGCCCTGAACGCGGCTGATCGCCAGGGTCAGCAGCATCAGTCCAATCAGTTGGGTGGTAAAGGCCTTGGTCGACGCCACACCGATTTCGGGCCCCGCTCGGGTCATCAGGGTAATGTCCGATTCGCGCACCAGCGAACTGCCGGGCACGTTGCAGACCGCCAGCGTGCCGATGTAACCCAGCTGCTTGGCATAACGAAGCGCCGCCAGGGTATCGGCGGTTTCACCGGATTGGGAAAGCGTCACGAAGAGCGTGCCTTCAGGCACTATGGGATAGCGGTAACGGTACTCGGAGGCAACCTCTACCTGCACCGGTATGCCTGCGTAGCGCTCCAGCCAATAGCGTGCCACCAACCCGGCGTGATAGCTCGTGCCACAGGCGATGATGTGAATTTGCTTGACCGTCTGGAAAATATTCTGGGCATCGGGGCCAAAGCTTTCCACCAGCACATGGTCATCGCTCAGGCGACCTTCCAGCGCGGCACGGATCACCTCGGGCTGCTCGAAGATTTCCTTGAGCATGAAGTGACGGTAGTCGCCTTTATTCACGGCCCCATCGCCGTGTTCAAACGTCTGAACCGGCCGTTCGACGTCATTGCCCCGGCCATCGACGATTCGGATCGCGCCCTTGTCGCGCAGCTCGACCAGATCGCCTTCTTCCAGATAGATGAACCGATCGGTTACCTGGAGAAGCGCCAACGGGTCTGACGCCAGAAAGGCTTCATCAATGCCCACGCCCACCACCAGCGGGCTACCCTGGCGAGCGCCGACCACCACCCCCGGCGCTTTGGCACTCATGACACCCAATGCGTAAGCGCCGCCCAGACCATTCACGATCTGCCGGGTCGCCTCCAATAGGCTAAGACCGCTATCCAGCTTATCAGCCAGCAAGTGAGCAATAACTTCGGTATCGGTTTCCGAGCTAAATGGATAGCCGCTGGCTTGCAGTTGGTCTTTGATTGTCTCGTAGTTTTCGATAATGCCGTTATGCACAACGGCGACGTCCTCACCGCTGTGATGCGGATGAGCATTGGCCTCCGAGGGCCGTCCATGGGTCGCCCAGCGGGTGTGGGCGATACCCGATGTGCCGGGCAGTGCCGACGCCTCGAGCTTGCCGGCCAGCGCGGCGACCTTACCGACGGCTCGGTGGCGCGTCAGGCCCTGGCCATCAAAGACCGTCATGCCGGCGGAGTCGTAGCCACGGTATTCGAGGCGTTTCAGTCCTTCCAGCAGGATCTCTTGGACGTTGCGCAGGGCAACGGCGGCCACAATGCCACACATAACAGCTCTCCTGAGTTACTCATCCATGCGCGCAAACGGTAAACCGGCTGCAGTGGAATATGAATACGTCCTTTTAATGATTCTTAGCACTAGGGGGCTATACGTCCACGCGGACGTTGCCAATCACGTCTCTCTAATTGACGCCCTCGGGATACCGCCAGGGCATGATCGCTGACGTCTTTAGCAATAGTGGAACCAGCCCCTACCGTGGCACCTTCTCCGATCGTCACCGGGGCTACCAGAGCGGTATTGGAGCCGATAAACGCATGATCCCCCACGGTGGTATGATGCTTGTTTGCGCCGTCGTAGTTACAGGTGATCGTGCCCGCACCGACATTGACGCCACGGCCAAGGCTTGCATCACCCACGTAACTCAAATGATTGATCTTGCTACCTTCACCCACGTCGACATTTTTCGTCTCGACAAAGTTGCCAACTTTCGCCTTCACCGCTAACCGGGTGCCGGGGCGCAAACGCGCGAAGGGACCGATCTGGTTGAGCCCGGCAGCCACGGTGGTGTCCACCACGCTATGGGCGTCCACGATGCTTTCCGCACCGATGGTGCTGTTTTTAATCACGCAGTAGGGGCCAATGTGAACCCCCTCACCCAGTTCCACTTCACCCTCAAACACGCAGCCCACATCGATAAAGACGTCGTGCCCACAGGTGAGTTTACCGCGTACATCCAGCCGCGCGGGATCCGCCAACGCCACGCCCTCCTGCATGAGCTTTTCGGCGGTCTGACACTGGTAAGCTCGCTCCAGGCGGGCCATTTGCGCACGATCGTTGACCCCTTCCACCTCGATGACGGTTGAAGGCTGCACAGTGCTTACCTTGACCCCATCGCTTGCAGCCATGGCGATCACGTCGGTGAGATAATACTCACCCTGGGCATTGTCTGAGGAAAGCCGCGGCATCCAGCGTTTCAGCTGCTCGCTGGTCATCGCCATCATCCCGGTGTTGCACTCGGTGATCGCCCGTTGCTCATCGCTCGCATCTTTCTGTTCGACAATCGCTTCGGCCTCGCCTGCCGCATTCCGGACAATGCGGCCGTAGCCTGTGGGGTCTTGCATGGTCACCGTCAATAGCCCCATGTGCTGATCGTCTACTTCAGCCAACAAGGTCACAAGCGAATCGCGATGAATCAACGGCACGTCCCCATAAAGCACCAGCACCTTGCCATTGCCCAGCTGTGGTAGCGCCTGGGCGACCGCATGGCCGGTGCCTTTTTGCTCGGCCTGAACCGCAAACTGTACGGGGTAATCGATCAGCGACTGGCGCAACTGCTCAGCCCCGTGGCCGATAACCACATGGATACGTGTCGGGCATAGCCCGGTGGCAGTATCCAGCACGTGGTGAACCATCGGCTTGCCGGCCAGCGGATGCAGCACCTTGGGCGTCTGTGAACGCATTCGCGTGCCTTTACCGGCCGCCAGAATGACAATATCGAGTTCCTGCATGTTAATCACCTGTCGCGGTTTCGCGTTCGTCCGTGCGGGCAACCGCAATTTCTATTCCCAAGGAATCGACGAGCTCATCGCCAAAATAGCGGGCAAAGGCGGGACTGGCCACGCTTCGCCATTGGTCACCATCGCGCACCAGCATCAGGACATTCAGGTCATGTTCGCGGGCCATGGCCATGCCTTCCTCATCGCCTGCCACGTCCAGCGCCGTGGCCCAGCCGTCAGCCCAGGCATTGGAGGGATGAAAGACCGACACGGAGGCCAGATCGTGGGTAATCGGCCGACCGGTACGCGGATCGATGGTATGCGAGTAGCGCTGGCCGCCAGCTTCAAAGTAATGCCGATAATCCCCCGACGTCGCCACCGAGATCGACTCAAGAGGCAGTACATGCTGGGCGCGTTGCAGGCCGTTTTCGGGGACTTCGATACCGACGCGCCAGGCGGTCTGCTCGTCCACGTCACGGTAGCCTTGGGTAATCAAGTCCCCGCCCAGGTTGACCAGGTAATTCTCGATCCCCTGCTGATCCAGATACGCCGCCACGCGGTCGGTAGCATGGCCCTTGGCAATGGCCGAGAGGTCAACAAACACATCCCGTGTGCGCCGCGCCTCAAGTGCTTGCAGATCAAGGTCGATAGCATCATGGCCCACCCGCGCCAGGCGTTCGTTAAGTTCCTGATCCGAGGGCACTTCTTCGGGCCGCGCCTCAGGGCCAAAACTCCACAGGTTGACCAGGTCACCAACGGTGATGTCAAAGGCGCCGTTACTTGCCTCGGCAATCGACTGGCTGATCGCCAATACGTCGATGAGGCCATCGGACAACGGCTGCCACTCGCCCAACGGGGCCTGATTGAAAGCCATCAGCTCCGCGTCGTCACGGTATGTCGACATGGACTGATCCACGCTTTCCAGTTCCGTCTTGATCCCCGCTTCGAGCTCGTTGACCTGCCCCTGGGTCAGCCTGTCGACCATGGTCACCTGGTAGAAGGTGCCGAAGATATTACCTTCCAGTTTGACCGGTGATTCCAGCGGCCGATCCGTTTCCGAACAGCCTGCCAGCATGACCAGCAGCACCATGAGCAGCACGCCATCGTGCCGCCAAGTACGCTTTTCTCGCATCATCGTGACCCCACCCTAACCATGAAAGAACCATAGCAGCCAAATGCCAAAAAGCACGCGATATAGCACGAAGGGCTGCATCCCCATCCGCTTGATCAGCGCCAGAAAAAAGTGAATACAGGCGTAGGCGCTCACCCCGGAGAGCAGTGCGCCGGCCACCATTGCCCACGCGTCGACAGGATTGGGCTGGCCGATGAGTTCCAGCGCCTCCAGACCGCCGGCCAGCACAATCACCGGTATCGAGAGCAGGAAGGAAAAGCGCGCCGCACCCTCGCGACTCATTCCCAGCATCAGCGCTGCGGTCATGGTGACCCCGGAGCGCGACGTGCCGGGAATCAGCGCCAGCGCCTGGGCCCCGCCAATCAACAGCGCGTCGTTAAGTGTGAGTTGGTACTCGCTGCGCGTGCCGCGCTTGCGCCAGTCGGCATAGCCAAGCCACAGACCAAAGACGATCAGGCTCACGCCAATGATCAGCGGAGAACGCATGTAGTCCGCCACCACGTCGCGCAGAAGGAACCCCACGATGCAGACCGGCAGCGTGGCAATGACCACCCAGCCGGCCAGGCGCGCATCGTGATCGACCCGTTGCCCTTTTACCGCCGCCATGCAGCTTGTCATCATCTGCCACAGTTCGCGGCGAAAATAGATCACCACGGCCATCAGGCTCCCCAGATGCAGCGCCACGTCGAACGCCAGCCCCTGATCCTGCCACTCGGTGAGTACCGGCACCAGGATCAAATGGGCGGAGCTGGACACCGGCAGAAATTCGGAGACCCCCTGAACCAGGGCGAGTACCACAATCTGAAGCCAATCCATGGGGGATCCTCATTGATACCTTGATTGAGGGAGTGAATGGCGCCTAAGGATACACATCCCTGCGAAGCTTGTCCGCCATTGGCATGGCGGCCCGAGACGATCGATAAAGCGAAGGACTATAGGGCACGCGGGTGAGTGCGCTACAATGTCGGCCTATTAGCCAATGTGCGTTCCTTCAAGGTACCTCATGACTCAGAGCGTCGACTCCTCGATAAGCCAGGATCCGCAGTTGCAAAGCCGCGAGGCCAAGCGCGTTACGTACATCGGCGCCTGGCTGGATGGGCTGCTGGGCATCGTGAAATTCCTCGTCGGCTTCTGGGTAGGCTCAGCGGCGCTGGTCGCCGATGCGGTTCATTCATTTTCTGACCTGATCACCGACGGCTTTGTGCTGGCGGCGATTCACTACGGCCGCCAGGCACCCGATGAAGACCATCATTACGGCCACGGCCGCATCGAAACCCTTACCACGCTATTACTGGGGAGCGTGCTGATCTTTGTCGCCGGGGGTATCGCCTGGTCGAGCCTGGATCGGCTGTTCAGCGGTACGCATGTCTCCGCCCCGGGGCTTGTCGCCATCGTCATCACCATTGTCGCGCTGTTCGCCAAGGAATGGATCTACCGCTATACCATGCGCATCGCCAAGCGCTACGGCTCTAAACTGCTCGAGGCCAACGCCTGGCATTCACGCAGCGATGCACTGTCCACTGCCGTCGTGCTGATCGCGCTGCTAGGCGCCCAGTTCGGCCTGGGGTGGCTTGACGCCGTGGCCGCCATCATCGTCGGGCTGCTGGTCGGCAAGGTGGGCTGGGACCTGCTTTGGGAATCGGCTCGTGAGCTGGTGGATACCGCCCTGCCCGAAGATGCCCAGCAACAGATGCACGATGTTGCCTGTGGGGTGCCCGGCGTGGATAGCGTGCACGACCTGCGTACCCGCCAGTCCGCCGGCTGGGTGATGGTCGACCTGCACATTGTGGTCGGCCCCAAGATTACCGTATCCGAAGCCCACGAGATCGGTAACGAGGTCAGCCGCCGGCTGCGCCATCAGTTCCCGGCGTTGACCGACGTGATCTTCCATATCGACCCCGAGGACGACGCCGGTGAGGGTGACCCAAGCCGCCTGCCCGGCCTGCCACTTCGCCCGGAAGTCGAGGCAGCGCTGGACGCGCGCTGGTACAAACATCCGGTATGGCGCACGCTCAGCGAGCTGCAGCTGCATTATCTGAACGATAAAATATCGGTGTCGCTGATCATTGGCGATGCCGTCCATCAGCCCCCCCAATGCCTGGCCAGCCAGTTGAAAGCGCTGGCCAGTGATATCGAGTGGCTGGGCAATGTGGAAGTGTTGTTCATTACCCGCGCCGCCAGCTACAGCATGCGCTAGGCGTCTGTCAAAGCGGGCTGAGAATGGCGGTCGCAATGCTGAAGTAAATCAGTACCCCCGAGGCATCAATCAGCGTCGTCACCAGCGGCGCCGATGCCGTGGCCGGATCCACCTTGAAGCGCTCCAGCACGAACGGCAGACACATGCCAATGAGGCTGCCGAACAATACGATGGTCACCATGCTCAGCGCGACGATAACGGCCACCGCCTCGCCGCCGCGAATCACTCCGATGGGCGCCACGGCAATGGCCATGGTAATCCCGAGCGAGCCGGCCACCAGCAGTTCGCGGCCCAGCATCTTTCCCCAGTCCTTCACGCCAACGTCACCGGTCGCCATCCCGCGCACCATCAGGGTCGCCGCCTGGGCGCCGGCATTCCCGCCGCTGCCGATCAGTAGCGGCAGAAAGAACACCAGCGCCACCTGGGCGGCGATGGTGTCTTCAAAGTAGGCAATCCCCGCGCCGGAAAACAGGTTGGCAAACACCAGCAACACCAGCCAGAACACCCGCTTGCGGTACAGCGACCATAGCGGCACCCGGCTGACCCCGTCCTCCAACTGGCCGATGGACATCCCCTTGTGGATATCTTCTGTCGCTTCCGACTCGGCAACGTCCATGGCGTCGTCGTGGGTCACAATACCCACCATGCGCTCATCGGCATCGATTACCGGCACCGCCAGCAGGTCATAGCGGGCCACGATTCTGGCCACGTCTTCCTGCGCTTTATCCACCGGTGTACTGATCACGTCCTTGATCATGATGTCGTCGACCAGCGCGCCTGGCCGCGCGACCATCAGTTGACGCAACGACATAGTGCCTATCAGTTGGCCGTCGCTGTCCAGCACATAGAGCTGATAGACGGTCTCCGCGTCGGGGGCAGTCTGGCGCACGCGCATCATGGCCTGGGAAACCGTCATGCCGCTGGCAATGGCCACGTAGTCCGAGGTCATGATGGCCCCGGCGGTACCCTCTTCGTAGCTGGCCAACCGTTTGAGGTCTTCGCGTTCCTGGTGCGCCATGCGCCGGAGCAATGCCTCACGGCGGTCTTCGTCGAGCAGGTTAAACAGGTCGGCCCGTTCGTCCGAACCCATTTCCTCCAGCAGCTTCAGGACATGGGTATCCGAAAGTCCACCGACCACTTCCAACTGACTTTCGCCGGGCAGATAGCCCAGCACGTTGGCGGCACGCTCGGTCGACAGGCTATCGAGTAACGCCAGTGCGTCGCTCAACGCTTCATCGTCCTCGATGAGTTGTTCAAGCACCTCACCAATATCCGCCGAGCGAATTTCGGACAGGCGTTCTGACAGCATTGTCTTGTCGGGCGCTTCCTTTCTCAGCTCGTCAACAAGCTCCGTCTTCAATGCTTGCAAGGTTTCATCATTCAATGACATGGCATTTCCCCTTTACCCTGACGAGCGCTCCGCCGCCGATATTCCCATACGCCATACTACCAGACAAAAAAAAACGCCCCTTGAACCTGGCGACAGGATCAAGGGGCGTCGTCGTAATCGCCAGACGGGGCGGTTAGCCTTTCCCCGCCTTCTTGCGCAGCTGCTGGATCGTGCGCAGCTGGGCAACGGCTTCGGCAAGTTCCGCGGCAGCCCGGGTATAGTCGAGCTCGGACGACTTGTCGTTAAACGCTTTCAGCGCTTGCTGACGCGCTTCTTCGGCAGCCGCCTCGTTGAGGTCGCTGGCCCGCGAGGCGGCGTCAGCCAAAACGGTCACAATGTTGGGTTGGACTTCCATGAAGCCCCCCGTGACGAAGAAGTGTTCTTCTTCGCCGCCATCGTGAATCACCCGTACCGGTCCAGGCTTGAGTTCCGTCAACAGCGGGGCGTGTCCGGGTAAAATCCCCAGATCGCCCGTGATGCCAGACGCAACCACCATCTCGACCGTTCCCGAGTAGATGGACGCTTCAGCGCTGACGATATTGCAAGTGAAGCTATTCGCCATAGCGAATCCCCCTAATGGACGGGATTACTTCTTCATCTGGTTGGCTTTTTCGACCGCTTCGTCGATCGAGCCGACCATGTAGAAGGCCTGTTCCGGCATATCATCGTACTCACCCTCGAGGATGCCCTGGAAGCCACGGATAGTGTCTTTCAGCGACACGTATTTACCCGGGGCACCGGTGAATACCTCGGCCACGAAGAACGGCTGCGACAGGAAGCGCTGGATTTTACGCGCGCGGGCAACGGCCAGCTTGTCTTCGTCAGACAGCTCGTCCATCCCCAGGATCGCGATGATATCCTTGAGCTCCTTGTAACGCTGCAGCACGCCCTGAACGCCACGCGCCACGTTATAGTGCTCGTCACCGACGACCAGCGGATCCAACTGACGCGAGGTGGAGTCCAGCGGGTCGATCGCCGGATAGATACCCAGCTCGGCGATGGAGCGTGCCAGTACGACGGTGGCATCCAGGTGCGAGAAGGTGGTCGCCGGCGACGGATCGGTCAAGTCATCCGCAGGGACGTAAACGGCCTGTACGGAGGTGATCGAGCCGGTCTTGGTGGAAGTGATACGTTCCTGCAGAACCCCCATCTCCTCGGCAAGCGTCGGCTGATAACCCACCGCTGACGGCATACGACCCAGCAGGGCCGATACTTCGGTACCGGCCAGGGTGTAGCGGTAGATGTTATCGACAAACAGCAGAACGTCGCGGCCTTCGTCACGGAATTTTTCCGCAATGGTCAGGCCGGTCAACGCCACGCGCAGGCGGTTGCCCGGCGGCTCGTTCATCTGACCGTAGACCAGCGATACCTTGTCGATAACGTTGGATTCGGTCATTTCGTGATAGAAGTCGTTACCCTCACGTGTACGCTCACCGACACCGGCGAATACCGAGTAGCCGCTGTGTTCGGTGGCGATGTTGCGGATAAGCTCCATCATGTTGACGGTTTTACCGACACCGGCACCGCCGAACAGGCCAACCTTGCCGCCCTTGGCAAACGGGCACACCAGGTCGATAACCTTGATGCCGGTTTCCAGCAGCTCTTCAGAGGCTGCCTGGTCGGCATAGCCGGGGGCCTTGCGGTGAATTGGCATGCGCTCGTCTTCGCCGATCTCGCCCGCTTCATCGATGGGCTCGCCGAGCACGTTCATGATACGGCCCAGCGTGGCTTTACCCACGGGGACCGAAATTGCAGCACCTGTGCTGGTCACGTCCATGCCACGCTTCAGGCCCTCGGTGGAGCCCATGGCGATGGTGCGCACCACGCCGTCGCCCAGCTGCTGCTGGACTTCGAGGATGGTCTCTACATCAGAGACCTTCAGCGCGTCGTAGACCTTGGGCACAGAGTCCCGCGGAAACTCTACGTCAATCACCGCGCCGATGATTTGTACGATACGTCCGCTCATCTTGGTTCCTCTCAAAAACCTGCAAATGAAACCTGTCTGCCGGGAGCCTTCATCAATCGAGGCTCCCTAGGCGTTATACGGCAGCAGCGCCGCCGACGATCTCGGAAATTTCCTGGGTAATGGCGGCCTGGCGGGCCTTGTTGTAGACCATTTCCAGATCGTCAATCAGATTGCCTGCGTTATCGGTAGCGCTCTTCATGGCGATCATCCGGGCTGCCTGCTCGCAGGCCCCATTTTCCACGACCGCCTGATACACCTGCGATTCAATGAAACGAATCAACAGGCTATCCAACAACGCCTTGGCATCCGGCTCATACAGGTAGTCCCAGCTTCCGGGACGGGCGTTTTCGTCGTCCTGCTCTGCGTCTTCGCCAATATCCGACGTCAGCGGAAGAAGCTGACGTACCACCGGCTGTTGGGTCATGGTGTTGATAAACTCGTTATGCACCACGTACAGACGGTCAATACGGCCTTCATCGTACGCTTCGAGCATGACCTTGATGCTGCCAATCAGACCCTCGACCGTCGGCGACTCACCCAATCCGCTCTTGGCGGCCACCAGGTTGCCGCCATAGTTGCGGAAAAAGCCGCTGGCCTTTGAGCCCAGGGCGCAGAAGTCAAGCCCAGCGCCTTCCTGATGCCAGGCCTTGGCGTCTTTTACCACGGCCTTGAACAGGTTGTGGTTCAAACCGCCGCACAAACCACGGTCAGTGGATACCACAATGTAACCGACCCGCTTCACCTCGCTCCGCTCGAGCATATAGTCGTGGCGGTATTCAGGGTTGGCATCGGCCAAGTGGCTGACCACGTTGCGGATCTGCTTGGCGTAAGGCTGGCTAGCCTTCATCAGCTCTTGCGCTTTACGCATTTTCGATGCAGCCACCATTTCCATGGCGCTGGTGATCTTCTGCGTATTTTTAATGCTCCCGATCTGGGTGCGTATCTCTTTTGCAGCTGCCATAGCGATCTACCTTTCGTTCGTGGCTCTCAGAAAGCATGCAAGCCCGCCTGACAAGACGGGCTGGGGCATTACCAGCTCTGAGTCGCCTTGAACTTCTCGAGACCTGACTTCAAGCCGTCCTTGATCTCGTCGTTGTAGTCGCCGGTCTGGTTGATCTTGTCGAGCAAATCGCCGTGCTCGGACTTCATGTAATCGTGCAGGGCACGTTCGAAGTCCAGCACTTTATTCACGTCAACATCATCCAGGTGCCCTTCGTTGGCGGCGTACAGCGTAAGCGCCATCTCGGCGACCGACATCGGCGAGTACTGGTTCTGCTTCATCAGCTCGGTGACACGTTGACCGTGCTCGAGCTGCTTGCGCGTGGCTTCATCAAGGTCAGAAGCAAACTGCGAGAACGCCGCCAGTTCGCGGTACTGAGCCAGGGCCAGACGGACGCTGCCGCCGAGCTTCTTGATGATCTTGGTCTGTGCCGAGCCACCCACACGGGAAACCGACAGACCGGCGTTGATCGCCGGACGGATACCTGAGTTGAACAGGTTGGTTTCCAGGAAGATCTGACCGTCGGTGATTGAGATCACGTTGGTCGGAACGAACGCCGATACGTCACCACCCTGGGTTTCGATGATCGGCAGCGCGGTCAAGGAACCGGTCTTGCCTGTCACTTCGCCGCCGGTAAACTTCTCGACGTAGTCGACGTTCACGCGGGCGGCCCGTTCGAGCAGACGCGAGTGGAGATAGAAGACGTCACCCGGATAGGCTTCACGACCCGGCGGACGACGCAGCAGCAGCGATACCTGGCGGTAGGCCACAGCCTGCTTGGAAAGATCATCATAGACGATCAGCGCGTCTTCACCGCGGTCGCGGAAGTATTCGCCCATGGTGCAGCCGGAATACGCGGCCAGGAACTGCATCGGCGCCGGGTCGGCAGCGCCGGCCGCGACGATGATGGTGTGCTCCATGGCGCCGTGCTCTTCGAGCTTGCGTACCACGTTGGCGATGGTCGACTGCTTCTGACCGATCGCCACATACACACAGGTCACGCCCTTGCCTTTTTGGTTGATGATGGCATCAATGGCAATGGCGGATTTACCGATCTGACGGTCACCGATGATCAGCTCACGCTGACCACGGCCGATCGGCACCATGGAGTCGATGGACTTCAGGCCGGTTTGAATCGGCTCATCGACCGACTGGCGGGTGATAACACCCGGGGCGACCTTTTCCACCGCATCGGTCATCTTGGCGTTGATATCGCCCTTGCCGTCGATGGGATTACCCAGCGCATCGACCACGCGGCCAATCAACTCGGGGCCTACCGGCACTTCGAGGATGCGACCGGTACACTTGGCGGTCATGCCCTCTTCAAGTTTCAGGTAGTCACCCAGCACCACGGCACCCACGGAGTCACGCTCCAGGTTGAGTACCATGCCAAAGATGCTGTTGGGGAATTCGATCATTTCACCAAACATCGCGTCTTCGAGGCCGTGAACTTTCACGATACCGTCGGAAACGCTGACGATGGTGCCCTCGTTACGGGCTTCGGATGCGACGTCAAGCTTTTCGATTCGCTGCTTGATGATGTCGCTGATCTCGGAAGGATTCAGTTGCTGCATGCCATGTCCCTCAGACTCAAGCGGTTAGCGCGTCAGTTAGGCGGTTCAGTCGACCACGTACCGATCCGTCGATGACGGTATCGCCGGCACGCAGGATAACGCCGCCAATCAGCGTTTTATCCACCTGAGTGGTAATGGAGATTTCGCGATTCAGACGTTTCTTGAGCGCGTTCTTTAGCTTGGTCTTCTGCTTGCTATCAAGCTTGTAGGCCGATGTCACCAGCACCTCAACCCGCTGTTCATGTTCGGCGCGCAGGCGCTCGAACTGATCAGACATTGAGGGCAGGGCATGGAGTCGACCTTCGTCTGCCAGCGTATCCAAGAACCGGCGCAGGGCACTGTCGCCATCTTCGGGCAACATGCCCGCCAGCAACTCGGCCTTCTGCTCAGCCGCTAGTTTCGGACTGCTCAACAGACGATGCACGTCACTGTGGGTAACGGCTTGGCTCAATAGGTCAAGCGCTTTCGACCAGCTATCCAGCGCCTCATGATCACGCGCGTATTCAAACGCCGCCTTAGCGTAAGGACGAGCGACGGTCAGTAATTCCGCCATAGATCACCTCCTTACAGTTCGGCAGCAAGCTCATCGAGTAACTTGCGATGGGCTTGTTCATCGACCGACGCTTCCAAGACACGCTCGGCACCGATGATGGCAAGGTGCGAGACCTGGGAACGAAGATCCTCTTTAGCGCGATTCACTTCCTGCTCGATCTCGGAACGGGCGCTTGCCACCAGGCGCTCGCCTTCGGCGCGGGCCTGCTCGCGGGCTTCCTCAACGATCTGGGCAGAGCGCTTATTGGCCTGCTCGAGGATCTGGGATGCCTGTTCTTTACTTTCACGCAGCGTCTGCTCGGCTTGTTCTTGAGCGACCTCAAGGTCGCGCGAAGCACGGCTAGCGGCGTCCAGGCCATCAGCAATCTTTTTCTGACGCTCATGAAGCGCGTTGCTGATCGGCGGCCACACATACTTTATGCAAAACCAGACAAAGATCGCGAAGGCGATCGTCTGTCCGATTAGCGTCATGTTGATATTCACAGGGATGTACCTCTGACAAGTTCGTGGCGACCGGAGTGAAACAGAACCGAGCGGGATACCGCTCGGTCAAGCTGTCATTAACCGGCAACAACGAAGATCAGGTACATCGCGATACCAACACCGATCATCGGTACCGCATCCAGCAGACCCGCCATCAGGAAGGTTTTGGTTTGCAGCTGATCGCTCATTTCCGGCTGACGTGCAGTGGACTCGATCAGCTTGCCACCCAGGATGGCAAAGCCGATGCCGGTACCCAGGGCACCCAGGCCAATCATAATCGAAGCGGCAACGTAGATAAGTTCCATGGTATTGCTCCTAGTTTCTCAAGGTTAAGGTCAAGGTTGAGGGTTGAGGTTAAGGGTTAACGTGCAAGCATTGCTCTAGTCAGTGATGTTCGTGGGCCGAGCTCAAGTAGACCACGGACAGCACGGTAAAGATGAAAGCCTGAAGGGTAACGATCAGGATATGGAAGATGGCCCACGGCACATCCAGCAGCCAGATGGCCCAGAAGGGCAGCATGGCGATCAGGATGAAAATCACTTCCCCGGCAAACATGTTACCGAACAGACGCATTGCCAGGCTGAACGGCTTGACCAGCAACGCAATGATTTCCAGCAGCAGATTGAAAGGGATCAGCGCCCAATGGTTGAACGGCGTCAGCGACAATTCTTTGGCAAAGCCGCCTACGCCTTTCATTTTGATGCTGTAATAGAGAATCAGGCAGAACACGCCTAACGCCATGCCGAGGGTGGCATTGGGGTCGGTGGTCGGCACGATTTTCATGTAATCAACGCCCAGGCGAGCAAACAGCTCCGGGAAGTAATCCACCGGAATGATCTTGAGCGTGTTCATCAACAAAATCCACACGAACAGCGTCAAGGCAAGCGGCGCAATAAGCGGGTTGCGGCCATGGAAAGCGCCCTGAACCATACTTTCGACGAACTCGAACACCATTTCGACGGCGTTTTGCAGGTTGCCCGGAACCCCGGTGGTCGCTATTTTCCCGGCTTTGCGGAAAAGCCAGATGAACAGCAGCCCCATGGCAATGGACCAGCCCATGGTGTCCAAGTGAACCGCCCAGAAGCCCATTTCACGTGCTTCTTCAGCAGAACTGGCCAGCGACCAGCCATTCTCTGGATGGTTACCAAAGGTCAGATTCTGCAAGTGGTGCTGGATATAGTAAGTCGGCGAGACTTCGTTTCCTGCGGCCATAGACTTGTCACCTCGATCAGTTGCGCAATTCTCTAGGCATCAGCCAGGGGGCCAGCCAATGCGTTAGAACAACTGCGACATAAGCACTAAAAAAGAAAGTGGGGTTTGAGGGAGGTACTGTGCTCAGCACTATGGCAAACAATGCCACCGTCAAACCAAACTTCCCTGCTTCGGCACGAAACAACCTGAGCGCATTGCGCGATGCCGACGCACGTTGCTGGAAGATCGCCATCCGATATACAAAAAACGCCTGGGGGAGAAACGCCACCAGTGCCCCCAACGCTACCGATCCCGCGCTGCCCTTGTCGACTGCCGCCCATGCCAGCAGCGAACCGACCAATGCCACCAGCAGCTGGGCGATGGTCAACCGAATGACATAGGCCTGTCGTCGTAAGGTTTCCAATCGCTGCATGACATTCAGGCCCATTGAAATACGTTCACAGGCATGAACATCCTTGGGCAGCCTGCACAAATCTTGCGCGATTATAGGGAAGGGCTACCACACCTTCAACCGACGTTGCGCGTATTTCACGCGTTCGGGCAGTTTCCTGCGACCAAAGGGGAAGAAATCGTCGTTTTTTGTCGCTTTATTAATAAGCCTGCTAGTGATAAATACAAAGCCTGCTATTTAATATGCCCCAGGATACCATCCAGTTCTTCGAGGCTGGTGTAGCGAATCGTGACTTTTCCCTTGCCTCGCTGGCCATGATCAATGGACACCGGCGCACCGAGCAGTTCCCCCAGTTGGGTTTCCAGTCGCGCCACATCTGCGCTTTTGGTTTGGCGTTTCGATGACGGTGGCGCTATCGGCTGGCTTTGCATTTTTTTTACCAGCGCCTCAGTGGCACGCACGGTGAGATCGTTATTGACGACTTCATGTGCGACCTGACGCTGCTGGGCGCTGTTCAACGTCAGCAGGGCACGCGCATGCCCCATATCCAGGTCGCCGCGTTCAAGCAGCGTCTGAACCTCGCTATCCAGCGCCAGCAGGCGTAGCAGGTTGGCGACCTGGGTGCGCGACTTGCCCACCGCATCGGCCATCTGCTGCTGTGTCAGCTCGAACTCGTCGCCTAACCGTTTCAGCGCCAGCGCTTCTTCAATGGCATTGAGGTTTTCACGCTGAATGTTCTCGATCAGCGCCAGGGCGAGGGCGACTTCATCGCTGACATCGCGGATGACTGCGGGGATAACGTCCAGTTCGGCCAGCTGTGCGGCACGCCAGCGGCGTTCACCGGCCACGATCTCGTAGCGATCCTGGCCGATCGGGCGCACGACGATGGGCTGCATGACCCCTTGGGCACGAATCGAATCGGCCAGCTCTTCGAGCGCTTCGGGCTGAATATCCCGGCGTGGCTGATATTTACCCCGCGTAAGCTGGCCAAGCGGTAGACGTTCGAGGCGTTCCTCGCTCTGTGCAGGTGCCACTTCTGGGGTGCTCGCGCTTTCGACCGGCGTCGGAGACGCGCCCGTGGCAACGTCCAGGCTATCGCGGCGGCGGGCACCGGCACCAATCAGAGCATCCAGTCCACGTCCTAGCGCAGGTTTACGCGTCATGGGCATTCCCTCGTGATAAATAGGTCCGTCGTCGCTGATTATAGCGCGAGTCGTCGAATGAGTTCTTTTGCCAACACGCGGTAAGCTTGGCTACCGCGGGAAAAACGCGCGTACTGAGTGACCGGCAGGCCATGGCTGGGTGCTTCGGCCACCTTGACGTTACGCGGAATCGTGGTTTTCAACAGAGCATCGCCAAAATAGTCGCGCAGCTGCTTGTCGACTTCACGGGTCAGGCTCGTCCGTTTGTCGTACATGGTGCGCAGAATACCGGACACCGCCAGATCGGGATTGATACTTTGCTTGATTTGCTCAACCGTATCGAGCAGCGCTGACAGTCCTTCCAGCGCGTAGAATTCACACTGTAGCGGGATCAACACCCCGTGGGCGGCCGTCAGCGCATTGACGGTCAACATGTTGAGCGATGGTGGGCAGTCGATCAGCACCACGTCGTACTCGGCAAAGACACTGGTGAGCGCGGCGCTCAAGCCGCTTTCACGCTGATCGGCGTGCATCAACTCCACTTCCGCTGCGGTCAAGTCGCCGTTGCTCGGCAGTACGTCGTAGTTGACCGGTAATTGCCGGACGATGGTATCGGCGGCAGAGGCTTCCCCCAGAAGAACGTCGAGCACGCTTTTATCCAAGCTGTGCTTGTCGATACCACTGCCCATGCTGGCGTGGCCTTGCGGATCAAGATCCACCAGCAGTACCCGACGATCGAGTCCGGCGAGGCTCGCTGCCAGGTTCACGGCTGAAGTGGTCTTGCCCACGCCGCCTTTCTGGTTGGTCAGGGCAATGATCTGGCTCACTTACTCAACTCCTTGTGGGGTCAGGATCAACAGCTGTCGCTCGGCCGTCTCAAAGGGGACATTCAGCGTGTGACGGGCGCAAAGCTGAATACCGTCCGGCAGATCAAGCAATTCGTCATTGGCACCCGGGCCTTTCATCGCCAGCCACTGTCCCTGGGCGGCGGGCAGCTTGCGGGTCAGCGTAACAAAGTCCACCAGGCTTGCGAATGCGCGTGAAATCACCTGATCAAAGGCGCTTTCGGTAAACGCTTCTACACGGGCTTGAACCGGGGTGACGTTCGCTAACCCAAGCTCCATCACCGCCTGGCGTTGAAAGCGGACTTTCTTGCCGTTGCTGTCCAGCAGCGTCACGGCCAGTTCCGGCTTGAGGATCGCCAGAACGAGCCCTGGCAGCCCTGGCCCGGCCCCGACGTCGAGCAGCGTTACCCCCTTGATGAAGGGTAATACCGCGGCACTGTCGAGTACGTGGCGTGACACCATGTCGTTGACGTCGCGTACCGCTGTGAGGTTATAAGCCCGGTTCCACTTGTGCAACAGCGCCAGCAGGCCGAGCAGCTGATCCTGCTGCTCGGCGGTGACCGAGGTGCCCAAGGCATCAAGTCCTTGCGTCAGGCGCGGAGCCACTTGCCCAGGCAAGCTGTTCAACAGCGTCATCAAGTGACTCATCCGGTGGCGACCGCTGAGGTTGACACCAGACGGCGCTTCTTGAGATGAACCAGCAGGATCGACACGGCGGCGGGGGTAACCCCTGAAATTCGCGCGGCGTGGGCAAGGGTTTCTGGCCGCGCCTCGCTCAATTTCTGACGGATTTCGTGGGACAGGCCTTCCACCTGCTGGTAATCCAGGTCAGCGGGCAGCGGCATGGCTTCATGGCGCTTAAGCTTATCAATCTCATCCTGCTGCCGATCGATGTAGCCTTGATACTTGGCCTGGATCTGGACCTGTTCGGCCACTGCTTCGTCGGTAACCGGCGAGCCTTCCACCCCGGGAAGCGTCGTCAAGGCGGCATAATTCAACTCTGGCCGCTTGAGCAGGTCGCTCAACCGATACTCGCGGTTCAGCGGTTGGCCCGTGTACTCGGCAACGCTTGTCGCCGCTGCACTTTTCGGCTGAATCCAGATACTGGCGAGGCGGGCTGATTCGGTTTCGATGGCCTCACGTTTCTTGCTGAATGCCGACCAGCGTTCATCGTCCACCAATCCCAGCTCACGGCCCTTTTCAGTCAGCCGCAGGTCGGCATTGTCTTCGCGCAGCAACAGACGATATTCCGCACGTGACGTGAACATGCGGTAGGGCTCCTTGGTGCCCATGGTGATCAAGTCATCCACAAGCACGCCAAGATAGGCTTCATCGCGGCGAGGATGCCAGGCGTCGAGCTGCCTGGCGCGGCGCGCGGCATTCAACCCGGCGAGCAGCCCCTGGGCGCCGGCTTCTTCGTAACCGGTAGTGCCGTTGATCTGGCCGGCAAAAAACAGGTTGTGGATAAATTTGGTTTCCAGCGAGTGCTGCAGATCCCGCGGATCGAAAAAGTCATATTCGATCGCGTAGCCGGGCCGGGTGATATGCGCGTTTTCCAGGCCCTTTATCGAGCGCACGACCTGCAACTGGATATCGAACGGCAGCGACGTTGAAATGCCATTCGGGTACAGCTCGTTGGTGTCCAAGCCTTCGGGCTCGACGAATATCTGGTGGCTCGCTTTATCGGCAAAGCGATGCACCTTGTCTTCGATGGATGGGCAATAACGCGGCCCGATGCCTTCGATGACGCCTGAGTACATCGGCGAACGCTCAAGGTTCGCCATGATGATCTCGTGGGTATGCGGGTTGGTCTGCGCGATATGGCAGCTCATCTGCCGGGGATGCATATCCCGCGAGCCCAGATAAGACATCACCGGCGTGGGGGTATCACCGGGCTGCTCCTCCATTTGCGAGAAGTCCACCGTCTTGGCATCGATGCGCGGTGGCGTACCGGTTTTAAGCCGGTCAACCCGAAACGGTAATGCACGCAGTCGCTCTGCCAGGGCATTCGAAGGCGCATCGCCGGCCCGGCCACCGCGGCTTTGATCGAGGCCGATATGAATGATCCCGCCGAGGAAGGTGCCTGTCGAGAGAACGACCGTCTCGCTATGAAACCGGATGCCGGTTTCCGTGACCACGCCGCGTACGGTGTTGTTGTCCACCATCAGGTCGCCGGCGGCCTGCTGGAAAATCGTCAGGTTGGGCTGGTGTTCCAGCATGCCACGGATAGCCGCTTTGTAACGAACTCGGTCGGCCTGGGCACGAGTGGCGCGTACCGCCGGCCCCTTGCGGGCGTTCAACACACGAAACTGAATACCGCCCATGTCGGTGGCGAGCCCCATGGCACCGCCCAGGGCATCAATTTCCTTGACGAGATGGCTCTTGCCAATCCCGCCAATCGCCGGATTACACGACATTTGACCGAGGGTTTCGATGTTATGGGTCAGCAGCAGGGTTTGACAGCCCATGCGAGCAGAGGCCAGTGCGGCTTCGGTTCCCGCATGGCCACCGCCGATGACAATCACGTCAAAGCGGTCGGGGTAATTCAAGAGACACCTCGTCTTGTGCCCTGAGGCACGGATGAGTTGAGCCGGTGCACAGGCACCTTAATTCACTAGGTCGGCAAGTATAAACCCCCTGTGGGTAACCGTCAGGTTTTTCCACACCCCGATTTGTTCCTTGGCCTCTATTAATAACAACATAAATATAAAATAAGAGAAGTTCTGTTAATGCTGTAATTACTGGTGTGGACAAAATCTGTTGATAAGTCTATAAAGCACATATTTATCAGAAAATTGCATTGTTGATCTTTACGTGATTAAACGGCGTACTAGCTGCGTAGAAACGGTGCTGGGCCTGTGGATGAAATGCAAGTTTATCCACCGGTGAAATAAAACACGCCTTGTCCACCGCTGCATACCGGAGTTGTTACCGCGACTGTGAACAAGAGGCAAGCCACCTGGTGTATCGCGCCTAACGCCAGCGTGCCGCTGGATGGCAGCGGATTGGCATGGATCGTAAAAAAATACTATCCACAGGCAAAAAAAATGGCCTGTGAAGATCACAGGCCATGAAACGCGGTCTTTAGAGCGGGATAATTGGCTGAATCAGTGCTTGAGTACCCGCGCTAAAAACGATTGGGTGCGTTCGTGCTGAGGCGTATCGAAGAGCTGTTCAGGAGGGCCTTGTTCGGTAATTTCGCCTTGGTGAATGAATATCACCCGGTCAGCAACCTCGCGGGCAAAACCCATTTCGTGGGTAACGATCACCATGGTCATACCTTCTTTTGCCAGCTCGCGCATGGCATCCAGCACCTCACCGATCATTTCCGGATCAAGGGCCGAGGTAGGCTCGTCAAACAGCATCAGCCGGGGTTCCATGGCCAACGCGCGGGCCAGTGCCACGCGTTGCTGTTGGCCGCCTGACAGCTGGCTTGGGTACTTGTCCGCCTGATCCGAGATGCCGACCCGCTCGAGCAGTCGCTTGGCAGTCTCCAGGGCGTCGGACGCGCTCCAGCCGCGTACTTTCATCGGGGCCAGGGTAATGTTGTCGATAACGCTCAAGTGTGGAAACAGATTGAATTGCTGGAACACCATGCCGACTTCGGTGCGGATGGTCTGCAGCGCCTTGCCACTTTTGCCATGGGGTAGCAATTCGTTGCTATCGACCTCCAGCTTACCGGTCTGGAATTCTTCCAACCCGTTGATACAGCGGATCAAGGTGGACTTACCCGAGCCGCTGGCGCCAATCACCACGACGACTTCGCCGGGGGTGATCTCCATGTCGATATCCTTGAGTACGTGCAGGCTGCCAAAGTGTTTATTGAGCTGCTGCATACGCACAATTCGCTGGGGTGTGTCGTTCATTGTGCGTCTCCTTATTGGCCGACCAGGCCTTTGCTTTCAAGCTGGCGCAGGACAATCGATAGGGTCCAGGTAATGGCGAGGTACATGAGGGCCACCATCAGGTAAACCTCCATGGCCGTGAAGGTGCTGGCGATATATACCTGCCCTTGGCGAACCAGTTCACCCACGCCGATCACTGAAAATAGGGACGTATCCTTGATGCTGATAATGCCCTGATTACCCAGCGGCGGGATCATGCGGCGAAACGCCTGCGGCCAGATGACATAACGAAACGCCTGGGTACGCGACAGGCCAAGTGACAGGGAGGCCTCGCGCTGGCCGCGTTCAATGGACTGGACGCCGCCCCTTACAATTTCGGAGATATAGGCGCCGGAGTTGACCGCAATGGCGGCAATACCGGCCACCAGGGCATTGATAGGACTTCCGAGCAGCTGCGGCAGACCATAGAAGATAAACAGCACCTGGACCAGAATTGGCGTGCCGCGAAACACCTCAACGTAGACGATGGCAGGCCAGCGCAGCCAGCGAAGTGGGCTGATACGCAGCAGACCAAAAAAGATGCCGATAAAAAAGCCGATGGCGAGGCCGCCAAACGAAATCAGCAGGGTATAGGGAATCCCCGGCAACAGGTGGGGAATCGAGTTGATGGTCGCTTCCCAATTAAACTCAAAGCTAGGATCCACGCGCGTTCTCCTGAGAGATGAGAAGACAAACGAACAGGGCCGGGGGCTATGCCGCCCGGCCCTGATGAAATGGTTAAATCATGATCAGCGCTGATCAGTCGTCGCTGGGGGCTTCCCCAAACCATTTTTCATAGATTTCATCGTAGGTGCCGTCTTCGCGCATCTCGGCCAAGGCGTCGTTGGTGGGTTCTACCCATTCGCTGCCCTTGTTGAAGACGATGCCATACTGCTGACCTTCATAAAGCGGGCCTACGACCTTGGTGCGGCCTTCACCGCGGGTCTGGGAGAAGTACGCGACGTTAGGGGCATCGTAGAAGACGGCATCCACATTACGTCCCAACAGCGCCATGTACATGTCGGAGGTGCCCGGGTAGGGAGTAAAGTCAGCGTCGTCACCAAACTTGTCTTCCAGGAAGTCGTAGCTGGTTGAACCCGTCTTGGTGGCGATGGTCATGCCTTCCAGATCATCGATGTCTTCAACATCGCTATCGGCACGAACGATGATCCGCAGACCGGAATCGTAGTAGGGATCAGAGAAGTCAACGACTTCCGCCCGCTCTTCGGTAATGGTGATACCGGCAATGGCAATTTCCTGGTTGCCAGTTTGCACCGCAGGAATAATGCCCGAGAAGTCCATGGTGGTCAGGTTGACGTCGAACCCGGCACGGTCAGCCACTTCATTGATGATGTCGATATCGAAACCGACCATTTCACCGGTATCTTCGTCCATCATTTCGAAAGGTACGAAGCTTGGATCCGTCGCGACATTGACGCTGGGAGTTTCCTGGGCGTGGGCCGCGCCGCTTAATGCCAGCGCAAGCGCCGAGAGGGGAAGGGTGGTGCGTCGTAGTGATTTCATGAGTTTTCCCGTGATTTGTATGGCTCAGTACGTCTGGAGCAGCGAGGGCTGCCGCATAGCAGGCGTCTGAGTCTGTTATTGACACTATAACCTTGGCGAGAAACGCTCAGGGCGTCAAGTCACGGGAATGGCATGTGGTAAACGCTGGGCCGGTGCGGAACCACCGGAACAGCCGATGGAGAGGCTACACCATGAATGAGGCGCCGCACCCGCAAGTGGTGGTGGCATTGGGGTTCTGTACCCGAAAGCGGGCACCTGCCAGGCCTTCTTCGTAGTCGACGGTTGATCCCACCAGGTACTGGTAAGACAGCGGGTCGACCACCAGGGCGGCATCGCCGAATTCGATCACCGTGTCGTCATCGGCAACGGTATCGGCAAAGTCAAAGCCGTATTGAAATCCCGAACAGCCCCCTCCGGTAACGTAAACGCGTAATTTCAAGGTGGAATTTTTTTCTTCTGCCATCAAGGCGTTGATCCGTTTTTGTGCGCTATCGGACAACAATAATGGCGTAGGAACGAAGGATTCTGCGCTGCTCATGGCTACCTCCCGTGAGCGAGTGGGGCGGCTAATGCTTGGTGTAAAACACACGCCCCTTAACAATTAGTCTGAACTAGCAATGATTATGCGTAACACCCAGCAAAAGGGTCAACTATTACCCGACCTGATCGATGTCAGGGCATGACCGCCGGCGCGCTGAGTCCGGTGGTTTCGTCAAAGCCAAACATCAGGTTAAGGTTCTGGATGGCCTGTCCAGACGCGCCCTTGACCAGGTTATCAATCACCGAGAGTACAACGATCGTGTCGCTATTTTCAGGGCGGTGAATGGCGATGCGACACGTATTGATGCCTTTGACACTGCGCGTTTCTGGATGGCTGCCTGCAGGCATCACATCGACAAACGGCTCGTTTGCGTAACGTTGTTCAAAGCGCGCCTGAAGGTCGCCGGGGTCAACGGTGAGCTGGCTGTAAAGCGTGGCATGAATACCGCGAATCATCGGCGTCAGGTGGGGAACGAACGTCAGTCCTACCGGCGCTGAATGCATATCGCCCAGGCCTTGACGGATTTCGGGTAGATGGCGATGTCCTGAGGCGCCATAGGCCTTCATGGATTCGCCGGCTTCGGCGAGCAGCGAACCGACCTTGGCGCCGCGTCCCGCGCCGGTGACGCCGGATTTACAGTCGGCAATCAGCCGTCCGGTATCCACCAGGCCTGCTTCCAGCAGGGGAAGATAGCCCAGTTGAACGGCGGTGGGGTAACAGCCAGGCACGGCGACCAACCGCGCAGTCTTGATTCGTTCGCGATACAGCTCGGGCAGTCCGTAAACGGCTTCATCCAATAGTTCAGGGGCGCCATGGGGCTGGGCGTACCAGGCCGCCCACTCGTCGGCGTCGCGTAGTCGAAAATCCGCAGACAGGTCGATGACACGGGTGCCCTTGTTCAGCAGCTCCCCCGCCAGCGCATGGGCAACCCCGTGGGGAGTGGCGAAAAATACCGCGTCCAGGCTGCCCAACTGGTCGGCATCCGGCTCGCTGAACGCCAGCGTGTCGTAATGGCCGCGCAGATTGGGGTACATGTCGCTGACCTTTACGCCTGCTTCAGAGCGCGACGTGATCATGGCCACGCTAACCTGAGGGTGCTGGGCGAGTAGCCGCAGCAGTTCAACGCCGGTGTAGCCTGTGCCGCCAACAATACCTACCTTTATCACACCATACTCCTTGCGGATCTCTGAGCGGAAATCGAATCGCCAACGGCTTAAGCATAGGATACCAAGCTGTTTATGCGTATCCAGCTATGATACACAAGAGTGTATAGACACAAGAGCAAGGAAGGTTGCCTGTGGCGCGTTTTTCTCGATCCGATTTCACCCTGGACAGTTTCCGACGCCAGCTGGCAAACGTCGATGCGTTGCCGCAGCTATGCGTATTGGGTCTGGTCTCGGGTCTGATCACCGGCGCCTTGATGGTCATCTTCCGCCTGTTGCTGTCGGCGGGGGGATTGCTGTTGATGCCCGATGGCGACCCGGAAGCCTTTGAGGGGCTGGCGCCTTGGGTGCGCGCCGGACTGCCGTTTCTCGCCGTCACCTTGATCGGTGTATTGCTTTATCGACAAAAAGCGGCTGCCCGCAAGCTCGGTGTCGGCCATGTCATTGAGCGTCTGACGTATCATCAGGGCCGCTTTCCGTTGCGCAACTGGCTTAACCAGTGGTGGGTGGGGGTAATAGCGGTACTCGGTGGTCTCTCGGCAGGCCGGGAGGGGCCTGCCATTCATCTGGGCGCCGCCGCGTCGAGCGGCCTGGGCCTGCGGATGCGCCTGCCCCACAATAGCCTGCGGGTGCTGGTGGCGTGCGGCACGGCGGCGGCGATTTCAGCGTCGTTCAATACTCCGATTGCCGGGGTCATCTTCGCCATGGAAGTGGTCATGATGGAATACACCCTGATGAGCTTCATGCCCGTTATCCTGGCGTCGATGATGGGCGCGCTGGTGGCGCAGCTGGTGTATGGCAACCAGCCGGCGTTCGATATTCCCGACGTTGCGCTGGGTTCGCTGATGAACCTGCCGTGGGTGATCCTGCTGGGGTTGGTGATTGGTTTGCTGGCCGGCGGCTTCATTCATTTATCGCGGCTGCAGCGTTTCCAGCAATGGCCGCTGTGGTTCCGCTTGGGTACGGTGGCGGCGGTAACGGGCGTTGCCGCCTTCTGGTTTCCCGAGGTGCAGGGGATCGGCTATGACAGCGTGGCTGCTGCGCTCAATAACCAGCTGACGGTTCAGGTGCTGCTGGCGCTGATGGCGGTCAAGCTGGTGGTTACCGGGTTAACGGTGGCCGGCGGCGTGCCTATCGGGATTATCGGTCCAGTACTGGTGATGGGGGCCGCCACCGGCGCACTCAGTGGCTTGCTGGGCGCCTGGGTATGGGAGGCCAAGGCGGCCGATCCCGGTGTCTATGCCATGCTGGGCATGGCGGCGATGATGGGCGCGGTGCTCCAGGCACCGCTGGCGGCGTTGATGGCACTCCTGGAACTCACCCATACGCCGGGTATCATGTTGCCGGGCATGCTTGTCGTCGTGGTGGCGTGCCTGACCTCGCGTCAGCTCACCGGCTGTGAGGGGTTTTTCATCAGCAGCATACGCTATGGCCTGCACCCGCTTCAGCAACCGCTGATGCAGGCGTTATCGAGGGTATCGGTGCCGGCTGTGATGGAGCGCAACCTGGTGCGGACGACGCGAATGATAAGCCCTGACCAGGCGAGGCGCTTGCTTGAAACCAATCCGGTGTGGCTGGTGATCGAGCGTTCCAGTGGCGATAAACCGGTGCTCGGACTCAAGGCAGCTGAGCTGGCGCGCTGGCTGATCGAGCACGACGAAACTCACGGCATCAATGCCCCCGCGGATGACATGATCGATCTCCTGGAGATTCCCGGTCAACGGCTGGAAATGGCCCCGATTGCGCTGCAGGCAACCCTGTCGGAAGCTTTTCTGGCCTTGCAGAACAACACCCTCGATGCGCTTTACGTGGTGCATGGATATCGACCGAAACAACAGCGTATTTCGGGTATCATCACCCGGGGCGCTATCGAACGTTACTACCACTACCGCGATCCTCGCGACAGCGATTCGTCTCACAAAGAGTCCTCAGCCTAAGGAGTTACAATGTACTTATGGATCAAAGCGATTCACCTGATCGCCATGGTGACCTGGTTTGCCGCCCTGTTCTATTTACCCAGGCTGTTTGTCTATCACGCCCAGGCGCGGGATGCAGGTGACAGTCAGGCGATGGCCTACTTCACGACAATGGAACGCAAGCTTTATCGGGGCATCATGATGCCGTCGATGATTGCCGTGCTGATTTTTGGCGGTTGGCTGCTGTTTCTTGCGCCGGTCTGGTTAAGCCAGGGGTGGATGCACGCCAAGCTGCTGCTGATCGTGCTGCTGATTGCTTATCACCACGTGTGTCTGATTTACCTGAAGCAGTTCAGCCAGGCACGCTGCACCAAAAGCCATGTGTTTTTCCGCTGGTTCAATGAGGCACCGGTGATCGCGCTGATCGGCATCATCCTGTTGGCGGTGGTGAAACCGTTCTGATGCCCCAACCATTACCGCCTGTTGTACTCGTGCTGGCTGGCCATGATCCGACCGGCGGCGCCGGGCTGATCGCCGATAGCCAGTCGATCTCCGCGTGTGGCGGCTGGGCCGTTACCATTCCCACGGCGCTGACCGTGCAGAGCTGCCAGGACGTCGTTCGCGTGATGCCGACGGATGCCCAACTGATGGTCCAGATGGTGGATGAGATCGCTTCCATGCCGGTGGCGGCCATCAAGCTGGGCCTGATCAGCCATGAGGCGACGCTTGAAGCCGCCGTGGCGATCATTCGACGTTTTCCAGGCGTACCGGTGGTGGCCGACCCGGTATTGAAGGCCGGCGGCGGTGCCGAGCTCTCGACCCCTGAATTACGTCAGCAGTATCGCGAGCAGCTGCTTCCGATGGTGGATATATTGACGCCCAATCGCGCTGAGCTGGCCATGCTCACCCCTGAGTGTCCGCCAAGCGATGACGATACGGCGAGAGCCGTGGCGCTGCTGTCTCTTGGCTGCCAGGCCGTCCTGGTGTCGGCCACGGATGATCCGCTGCCCGGCAATGACGATCAGGTTGTGTTGACGCTGCATTCGCCGGATAACACCCGGCAGTGGCAGTGGCCCCGCTTACCCGAGACGTTCCATGGGTCAGGATGCACGCTGTCATCCGCCATTGCGGCGCGCCTGGCTGATGGTGAGCGCTTACTTATAGCCTGCGAGCAGGCACAGCACTTTACCTGGCATAGCTTGTCACAAGGCTATCAGCCGACAAGCGGGCAGTGTTTACCCAACCGTTCCCCGCATACTTCACGTTTTTGACTCTATGACGCCATGCGATTAATCAAGAGGACGCCATGACGACTTCCGCTGAACTGTTTGAACTTGCCAGCCGCCATATTCCGGGCGGCGTAAACTCGCCGGTGCGGGCTTTCAAAGGACTGCACCGCCCGCCTGTCTTCATGGAACGCGCCCAGGGCGCTCATTTGTTCGACGTGGAAGGCAATCGCTACGTCGACTACGTGGGCTCCTGGGGCCCCATGATTACCGGCCATGCGGATCAGGACGTCCTTGCCGCCGTGCGTGCGCGGCTGGACAACGGCCTGTCATTTGGCACGCCCACGGCGGTCGAGACCACTATGGCGGATCTGATCTGCGAGATGATTCCGTCGATGGAAATGGTACGCATGACCAGCTCCGGCACCGAGGCGACCATGTCGGCCATTCGGCTGGCACGCGGCGCGACGGGGCGCGACAAGATCGTCAAGTTCGAAGGCAATTACCACGGCCATTCTGACTCGCTGCTGGTCAAGGCGGGCTCCGGTGCGTTGACCCATGGTGAGCCCAGCTCGCCGGGCGTGCCTGCGTCGCTGGCGGCGCATACCATCACGCTGTCTTACAACGATCCCGAAGGCGTCGAAGCCTGTTTCGAAGAGATGGGCGATGAGATCGCCTGTATTATCGTCGAGCCGGTCTCCGGCAACATGAACTGTATTCCGCCGCAGCCGGGCTTTCTGGAAACCCTGCGTCGGGTGTGCAATGAGCACGATAGCGTGTTGATTTTCGATGAAGTGATGACCGGCTTCCGGGTAGCCCTTGGCGGTGCTCAGGCTTACTACGGCGTAACCCCCGACCTGACCTGTTTGGGCAAGATCGTCGGCGGCGGCATGCCGGTCGGTGCCTTTGGTGGCAAGCGTGAGATCATGCAGAACATCTCGCCGATGGGGCCGATCTATCAGGCGGGTACCCTCTCCGGTAACCCGCTGGCCATGGCCGCGGGGATTGCGCTGCTGACCAAGCTTCAAGTGCCCGGCTTCCACGATGCGTTGGCGCAGCGGGTCGAAACGCTGTGCAATGGCCTGCAGGAACGCGCGAATGCGGCCGACGTTCCGATGATGACCCAGTCGGCCGGCGGCATGTTCGGGGTGTTCTTTACCGGCCAGCGCCGTGTGGATAACTTTGCTCAGGCGACGGCCTGTGATCCGGAAGCGTTTCGCCGCTTCTTTGGCGCCATGCTCGACCACGGCGTCTATCTCGCACCATCGGCGTTCGAAGCCGGTTTCATGTCCAGCGCCCACACGCCGGAAGATATCCAGTTAACCCTGGACGCCGCAGAAAAAGCCTTTGCAAGCATGTAACAGTAAGTAACGAGTATCCCGCTATACTCTAAGAGCCGCTGACAACCAGCGGCTCTTTTTGTAAGGGGAGGGCCATTATGAAACATTGCTTTACGTGGCCAGGCGCCGCGCTATTGGCCATTGGGCTGACCTTTCATCCACCGATTACGGCACAGACGCCACAGGAGGCATCAATGTCTCAAATCCGCATCACCATGGAAGGCACTGAGGGCGCTGCGTTTTCCGCCCGTTGGAAAGTGACCCACGAGGGTGAAACCACCGAGCACGTTGAGGAAAACGGTCGCGTACCGGCTGAATTCAGCTATGAGGGCGAAGCACTTGAGGGCACGGTAACGCTGTTGAGCGACGGTGATCGTCTGGAAGTGGATATTCAAAAAGGCACTAACCGCTCGCGATCATCCACTCAGGGCAAGGGCGGCACGTTAACGGTATTGATCCGCTAACAAAAAAACCGCCCCTGAAAAGGGGCGGTAGTCTTAGGCAAGGCTTCTAATTAGTAGCCTTGATAAACACTGTTAGTATTACCGCTACCAGTGGTCAAAATTTGGCTAAAGTGTTGACCATTGCTTAGTCCACCAACACCTGACTGACTGACAATTTGACGATTGTCATTTCCGACGGTGCGCACAAACGAATCGTGGCCTTCTCCTGTTTGTGTGATTTTAGTAAAGTTACGATTTCCATCAGTCAGGATGTGACTATCCAGTTCATTACCGCCTTGATAAACACGGTCTATATTTCCATTTCCTACTGAGGAAATATAGCTATCATTACGGTTGCCATCTTGCTCGACTAAAGAGTCGTTATCGCTTCCATCCTGCTTGATCCATGAATCATTATACTCACCCAGTTGGTTGAGTTTAACTTTGTTATCGTTACCTTCTTGCCGAACAATTGACTCATTGAATCCAGGTGACACTTTCGCAACTCCAACTTCGTCATCCTGAACAACCGTTACTCGGTTACGGTCTCCGGTTTGTGTAATTCGTGAGTACTGAGTTCCCCATTGGGTCACGTTGTTTACGTTGTCATCGCTACCAGCTGTTTGTGTGATGTAGGAATCACTGCCAGCACCGCTGCCTTTTGTATATCCAGCCATGGTATCAATGGTATTGATACTACCGTTGAAGGTTGTGCTTGGCGTTGTTTGAGCAAAGCTTGCAGAACTTAAAGCGATGGCAACAGCGGCAGCGATAGTAGTTAATTGCAGTTTCATGGTGTTTCCCCTTTACGATATACTTGCTTTAGTTATTACTGAAACAACCCATGTTGCTCAGTAAGTTTCGACGGTGACCGAGCGTGCATTGCCTGAAAACGCTTGCTGTTCAATGCTAATGCCGTAGGAGCCACTCCCCGAATGCGAAATGCTGACGTTACTGTTTTGACCGTTCTGGATGATTTGCGAGTCAAGAGAGTTACCGATCTGCGTAATGTTGGCTTCGTGTCGATTACCATCTTGACGTATCAGGCCGGTGTTGTCCGAGCCTTTCTGATTAATCATGGCGTCGTTATAGTTGCCGTTCTGTACAATGGAAGCTAAATTAGCCTTATCTTGGCGGCTGCGACCCTGGTTGATGAGATTGGTATTTCCATCACCTATTTGCCGGATCACCGCTACATTGGCTCGGCTTTGAGCAAAAGCTTCTTCAAAACTGTCTAATTGAACGCTATTCTCAGTAATAAACATTTGAGCTTGCTCATTATTAACTTGGTTTTCTTTTGCCGAAACAGTAACGGAGAACGCCATGAGTACTGTCACCAGCCCAAAAAACAAGCTAGCTTGAGTATCCCTGAACGTAATACCACGTTGCGAAACGATAGAGCCGACCCATTTGATTTCCATGGTTACAATCCTGCCTTTTTGTGACTTTGTGTAATTGTTTGTTGAGTTAAGTATGGAGGGAATCGACGCGGTTACCATAGACACTTAAGTTGAATTGAAAGTTAAAAAACTCATGTTCATGAGCGAAGTAAAAGTGAATTTTTTCATACTGGTAGGATTTGCTATAGGCTTATAATGAGAAATAGAAAAAACCACTACTTTAACGAGGAGGTAATCTATCATCAGGCCTCTTACAGCTGGATATGAATTTTTATTCATAAAAAAAGGTCATGTATAAGCATGACCTTCAGCGTGAGCCTGGCTGGGCTTTTGTTGGGGTATTCGTCGTTATAACTGAGGTATGGGCGCGTTCAGGTAGTCCGCCAAAATGGTGTCATTGAAGTTGACATCGTTGGGCAGATTCCATAACCGGTTTTCTACCCCTTTTGCGATCAAATGGATAACTGAAGCATCGACAGCCGACATGACGGCCATTTGTACGGGTTCATTGGTGGTAACCCCCGCTTCAAGCTCAAGCAATCGGCTGAAGTCGATGAAACGGTAGACACCCGCCCGTAATTCTTTGGAGTAGATCGTTTTCGTCGTAGTGACATTCGCCAATACCTCGCCTGATGAAATCTCCACTGCCCTGAGGTTGACCGTCACCTGATCCACCTGGTACTGGCCTGAGGCCCCAATACCGAAATATTCCGCCCCGGCACCCCCGGTACGTATATTGGATTCATAGGCGATGATACCGCCTTCCAGCATAACGGAAGCGGCGCGTAACGATGGCAATGTGTCAGGTTGTCCAAAGCGTTCGAATTCCGCACGGATGATGCGCCTTTCTGTTAGCAGGTTCTGTAAGCCGACCCGCTCAAGGGGAATAAACCAGCCCGAGTCTGCCAGTGCCCCGGTCAGCATTGCTGCGGCACCCTGAGTTACCGCAGTGGAGAAGGTGCTGGCGGGGGCCGGTCGGTACTGGCCTGTCTGGTCTCTGAAATCATAGACTGAGACAAAGATGCGCCCAGCCGGTGGCGGTAGTGATACAAGATCCTGGTAAGTTGCGCCCCTTGGCGTGAGCGTTGCCGGTGCGCCTTCCAGGTTTTCTGACGTGGCCATAGTGCTGGCACATCCACTCAGCCACAGCGCCAGCATTGCAACGATAACAATTCTCATGACTGTCCCCTTGTTTTATAGTGTCTACTTTTTTGATTGGGTGTATCGGTGGAGTTCAAGGGTTGAATAAACCGCCAACATTGATATTTGTAACATCGCCGGTGATCTTATCTACGACTCGGACGGTCAGTTGGCCACCATCATCCCTGACGACCACACCAAACTCGTCGCTATCGAAACTGCCTTCTCCAACGTCACCATTTCCCACATCGCTGATAAGCTGTGAAATAAGTCGGCTTTCCAGGCTCTGAATTAAACGAGCCGTCGATGAAAGCGGTTCAGAGCGACGAGAGTTAGGGTCGGTATTAGTATCTTGGGCCTGTGCTTTGCCTAGTAGATAACTTCCTGTAAAAGGGTTCCCGCCAAATGACGGGTTGATGGGTTCGTAGACGAGGTCTCCCGCGTGAGCCTGCAGCGTTAACAGCCCAGCCAGCAGCGCTGTGCCTATACCTGCGGTGCGAATTGCCTTTGCTTTCATTATCGTAACTCCTCTCTTCCCAAGTCTTTGTCGGAAGATAGCGCTGAGCTCAGTTGTTGACGTAGTAGTGCTTCTTCCACGGTTTGTACGGCTTCCTCCGCGGCACGGTCAGCTTCGCTGATGCGCGGAGAGAGCTGTGTACGGAAATACATCTGGTTGCCTTGCATAATCCACAGCTGGCTTCCCCAACGGGCGTCGGGGCGTTCCTGAATGGTGATGGTGGCGTTGCCAATGATCATGTTACCCATGGCTCGCTGGCTGAAGGCGCGATAGAAGGTTTTACCTGCCATGGTGATGGTGCGGTCGACCAATACACCGGTGAGCTCGCTACTGGGGCTGCCGCGTTCTTGGATGGAGGGGCCATCAGGGCTTGATAGTTGGTTAATGGCGTCTACCGCCTCCTGCTCATCGACGGGCGCTGGTTCATTTGGGGGCGTAGGTTCATTGGCTAGCACCAGTGAAAGACTCATCCATATCAATAACCCTGTCAGGGCGTGTCGACAGTAACGTAGCGGTGCCATAGCCAGTTCACTCTTGTAAGACGTTATCAGTGGCGTTGCAGGCTTCGTGCAGTTTCGATGTTGGGCAGAATCGGGCCCAGATTCTGATGAATCCAGTTCAACGCTTGAATACGGTTATGTACGTTGATTTTGCGGAAAATGTTGTACAGGTGAGATTTGACGGTGTGCTCGCTGAGAAACAGTTTTTCGGCGATTTGATGGTTCGATGCGCCGGCACTCAGCAGCGAGATAATTTCCATTTCCCGGTTCGTGAGGCCGCAGGCGGGGCGAAAGGCGTTGTTCTGATACTTGCGATAGAACAGGATCAACCGGGTCATGAGTTCGCGGGACATCCACAATTCGCCTTCCAGCAACGCATGAATCCCCTTGCAAATGACATCCAGGCTCTCCTGGCGATAGAACACCCCTTTCAATTGCGCACACGACAGAGCTTCAAGGGCGTGATCCATATCGCGAATGTTAAACGCGGCCAATGGCGCGTTGCTGAGCGCCTCGGGTAACTGATGTTGCCAGTCCGGCAGGGTATCAACGCCAATATGATCGCTATCGATCAGCATCAAGGTGTCACCTACTGGCGGTGCAGTGACCTTTTCATGGGGTGACTGAATCTGCACATGGCACTCGGTATGAGCCGCCAGATATTCCGCAAATAGTTGTGACTGTGGGCTTTTTTCGGTAACGACAAATACCGTGTTGGTAGCCTTTTCCTGCGGCATTGGGGAGATCCTCGTAGAAAGAACGCATGAGCAGGTAGTCACTTGAGTGTATCTATTAGTTTTTAAATGTAAATGTATGTTACTTGATTTGTAGGATTAAAATTCGCCTAAGTAGTGTTTTTCTGATTTAAATATATGAATAATAACAAATATTATTTTTATAATACTTGAAAGATAGTTTTTATAGAAACATACCGTTACATTATGACTGCCTTTGTCATGGCAGTAGCATGTAAACTGATCATCCATTCCAGGAGGTCGCCGGATGACCAGCACGCAAACGCTCGTGCTTGCCAGCGGAAACGTTGGTAAGTTGAAAGAATTTAACGAATTACTATCGCCGCTTGGTTTTGACGTACGACCGCAGGCCGATTTTGGCGTGCATGACGTGGCCGAAACGGGTGTGACGTTCGTTGAGAACGCCCTGATCAAAGCGCGTGAGGCAAGCCGGCAAAGCGGATTGCCTGCCCTGGCCGATGACTCGGGTCTGGAAGTGGACGCATTGCATGGCGCGCCGGGGATCTATTCCGCACGCTATGCGGGCGAACCCAAGAGCGATCAGCGCAATAACGCCAAGTTACTCGAGGCGTTACAGGACTGCCCCGAAGGGCAGCGCACGGCGCGTTACTGGTGTGTGCTGGTGTATCTGCGCCACCCTCATGACCCGGTGCCGGTCATCGTGCAACGCAGCTGGGAGGGCGAGGTGCTGGCCCACCCGCGTGGAGAAGGCGGTTTCGGTTACGATCCGCTGTTCTGGCTGCCTGACCAGGGAATGAGCGTGGCGGAACTGCCAAGCGAGAGCAAAAACCGTCTCAGTCATCGTGGCCGGGCACTTGCCGGCCTGGTGGAGGTTTTAAGGTTGGCCCATGGGTGAGCCATTGCCACCGCTTTCGCTGTATATCCATACGCCGTGGTGTGTCCGCAAATGTCCTTACTGTGACTTCAACTCTCATGAACCTCATAGTCAGACACTGCCCGAAGCACGCTACCTTCAGGCGCTTCTGCAGGATCTGGATGCGGATCTTGCGCTGGCAGCGGGACGTACGCTTGAGACGGTTTTCATTGGCGGCGGTACGCCGAGCCTGCTGTCACCCGACTTTTATCGGCAGTTATTGAATGAAATTGGTGCGCGGCTGCCTTTAGCCAACGATATCGAGATTACCCTCGAGGCGAACCCCGGTACGACCGAACAGACGCGGTTTGTCGGCTATCGGGAAGCCGGTATCAATCGACTGTCGCTGGGTGTGCAGAGCTTTCATGCCGCACAGCTTGAAGCACTTGGCCGTATTCACAGTGGCGACGAGGCGGTTCATGCCGTTGAACAGGCGCGCGCCGCTGGTTTTCAGAATATCAACGTCGACCTGATGCACGGCCTGCCTCAACAAAGCGCGGATCAGGCGATGGCCGATATTGACCAGGCCCTGGCATTGGCACCGGAGCACCTCTCCTGGTATCAACTGACCCTGGAGCCCAATACGGCGTTTTATGCTCACCCACCGGTATTGCCTCAGGAGGAAACCCTTTGGGATATTCAGGATCTGGGCCACCAACGCCTTGAACAGGCGGGGTTTGCACGTTACGAGATTTCGGCCTACGCCAGGCCGCTTCGTCAGAGCCGACACAACATCAATTACTGGCAGTTCGGGGATTATCTGGGCATTGGCGCGGGTGCCCACGGCAAGCTGAGTCATATTGACCGTGAGGGACGTTGGCACATCGAACGGCGCTGGAAAACGCGCCAGCCCGATGCCTACCTGCGGCGCCTCAATGACCCGCGCGGCTTTGTTGCCGGCAAGCAGGCGATCGCCGAGTGCGAACTGCCGCTGGAGTTTGCCATGAATGCCCTGCGTCTGACCCGGGGGGTGCCGTTGTCGATTTGGTCTGCGCATACCGGGTTAGCCGATGAGGTGCTGTTGGCGCGCTTGCATGATGCTGAGAAAAAAGGACTTTTGATGGAAATGCCCAAAAGGCTTCAAGCTTCCCCTCAAGGTCTATTATTCTTGAATGAATTGCTGGCGTTGATCAGCGATGAGTAACCTCATAGACGCAAGACAAGCTAAGGAGTGAGCGATGCGTATTTATCGACTACTGACCCCGTTGGTGGCTGCCATGTTGGTGGCCGGCTGTGCAAGCTCAAGTCCCTACGGCGGTGGTGAAACTCAACGCTCCAGCACCGCCACCGGCACCGGTATTGGTGCTGCCGTTGGCGCCGTCGCCGGCGCGCTATCCGGGGACGGTAGCAGCAGCCGTCGTGACCGTGCCGTGATTGGCGCGGCTGTTGGTGCAGCCGCCGGCGCCGGCATCGGTGCCTACATGGATCGCCAGGAAAAGCAACTGCGCGAAAACCTGCAGGGCTCGCGTATTGAAGTGGATCGCCGCGGCGACGACATCGTCCTCAATATGCCCAGCAGCGTGACCTTTGGCTTTGATTCCGCCGAGTTGACCAGCGAAGCGCGCAGCGCGCTCAATGAAGTGGCCAACGTGGTAAGCCAATATACCGATACCCGGGTCAATATTGCCGGCCATACGGATAGTACTGGTGATGACGCCTATAACCAGCGTCTTTCGGAGCGCCGCGCTCAAGCAGTGGGCAGCTACCTGGGCCAGAATGGCGTGTCGCCAGCGCGGTTAAATACGCGGGGGTACGGCGAATCGCAGCCGGTGGCCAGTAACAATACCGAGGCCGGACGCAGCCAGAACCGCCGCGTCGAAATTACCCTGACACCCACTGGAGATGGCCAGCAACAAGGCTGAGCAGTGTGATTGCAATGCGCCACCCCAAGCCCGCTATGCTGACGTAGCGGGTTTTTTTATGAGCGACCTATCATCATGTTGTCATATCAACACGCCTACCACGCAGGCAATTTTGCCGACGTACATAAACATTTGACGTTGTTTGCGACCCTTGAGTATCTCCAGCGTAAACCCTCGCCGGTTACCTATATGGATACCCATGCGGGGCGCGGGCTGTATCCGCTATCGGGCAAAGAAACCCAGCGGCTTCAGGAGTATCGCGAAGGGGTATGGCCGCTCTGGCACGCAACTGATTCGCTTTCCAACCCGCTGCTCGTCGAGTGGCTGGCGACGTTATCCCGCGCTCAGCCTGCGCCAGGCAAGCTGACCCATTACCCCGGCTCTCCCTGGTGGATAAGCCAGGCGCTACGCGCCAAGGAGCGCCTCTACGGGTTCGAGCTGCACCCCGGAGAGCATCAGCATCTGGATGACCAGACGCTGGCAGATGGCGCCGAGCGCATACATGGAGATGGCCTGGCAGGGCTATGCCAACGACTGCCCGTGCCGACACCCCGCGTGTGTGCGCTGATTGACCCTAGTTACGAACGTAAAGACGAGTACCAGGAGGTAGCGGACGCGCTCCGCCAGGCACTCGCGAAAGCCCGTCACGCCGTGATCCTGGTCTGGTATCCCTTGCTGCCTGCCGGGCATCACCAGGTGCTGCTGGAGGCGCTAGCGCACAGCGGCATACGTAAAATATGGCGCAGCGAATTATGCTTGCGTCCGGCGGGCAGCCTTGAACGCGGCATGTTCGGCAGCGGTATGCTGGTGATCAATCCGCCCTGGGGGCTTGATGAACGCATGGCCGGCGCCATGGATCAGCTGACGCCGCTGTTGGGCGCGCAGAGCCGCTATCACGCGGATTGGTGGGTCCCCGAATAACTCGTCACCGTCATCCCCGAGGCTCATTTACCGATGCAGAAGCTGCCGAAGATTTCGCCCAGCAAGTCGTCGGCGCTGAATTCGCCGGTGATTTCGCCGAGTGCCTGTTGAGCGTCGCGCAGGTCTTCCGCCAGCAGCTCGCCTGCACCGTTACCTTCGAGCTGAACACGGCCGGTTTCCAGGGCGCGCATTGCCCGGTCAAGGGCGTCCAGGTGGCGACGGCGTGCTGAGAAGCGCCCTTCGGTATTGGCGGAAAAGCCCATGATGTCTTTAAGATGGGCTTTCAAGTTATCCACACCCCGTCCGGTTTTCGCCGATAGCCGCAACGTGGGCGGGGCTGTGGATAAATCAATGCCCGGTTGCTCAGCGCTGGTATCGATCTTGTTGCGGATCAGCGTTAGACGCGTTTGATCGGGCAGGCGAGCGACGAATTCAGGCCAGATGGCCATCGGGTCGGTGGCCTCAGTAGTAGACGCATCGACGAGTAGCAGCACACGATCAGCGCGTTCAATTTCTGCCCAGGCCCGGGCAACACCGATCTTTTCCACGGCGTCAGGCGTGTCACGCAGGCCTGCGGTATCAATGACGTGCAGGGGCATGCCGTCGATGTGGATATGTTCGCGCAACACGTCCCGGGTGGTGCCCGCGATGTCCGTCACGATAGCGGTATCCTGCTCGGTGAGCGCATTGAGCAGGCTCGACTTGCCTGCATTGGGGCGCCCGGCGATCACCACGCTCATGCCTTCGCGCATGAGCGCCCCCTGGCCGGCCGCGGCCCGCACGTCGATCAGTTCCTGGTGGACGTTGTCGAGCAGGCTCGCCACGTGGCCGTCGGCAAGAAAGTCGATTTCTTCCTCGGGGAAATCAATCGCTGCCTCGACGTAGACGCGTAGCTCGATGAGTCGCTGTACCAGCGCTGACACCCGGTTGGAAAACTCGCCTTGAAGCGAGCGCACTGCGTTTTCAGCCGCCGAGCGCGAGGTGGCATCGATCAGGTCAGCAATTGCCTCGGCCTGGGCTAGGTCCAGCTTGTCGTTCAGGAAGGCGCGTTCGGAAAATTCGCCAGGCCGTGCCAGCCGAGCGCCGAGCTGGACGCAGCGCTCGAGTAGCATATCCATGATGACCGGCCCGCCGTGGCCGTGAAGTTCGAGGACATCTTCGCCGGTGAAGGAGTGCGGGTCGGGGAAGAGCAGCGCGATCCCCTCGTCAATGCTGTTGTCGGCCCCCTTGAACTCGCCATGGTAAGCATGACGGGGCGCGGGGCAGTGTCCCAGCATGGCAGTGGCGATATCGCGGCTGGCCGGCCCGGAAACACGAATAATACCGACACCACCGCGACCGGGAGGGGTTGCCAGGGCGGCGATGGTGTCTGGGGTATAGAGTCGGTCAGCCATGAGGTCTCTCGCTGCAAAAATAGCTAGTTTGAATTTTTCAGGCCTAAAACGCCAGACCCCCGCAAGGGCGGGGGTCTGGACGTCTTCGCTAGCGGCTTACTTCTTGGTTTTCATGCCTTTCCCAATACTGGGATCCTGCTCGACTTTGCGCGTGATGAAATACTGCTGCGCCACCGAGATGATGTTGTTGACCACCCAGTAGATAACCAGACCCGCCGGGAACCACAGGAAGAAGAACGTAAAGATGATAGGGAGCATCTTCATGATCTTCGCCTGCATGGGATCGGGCGGTGTGGGGTTCAGCAGCTGCTGCACGTACATCGAGATACCCATCAGGATCGGCAGGATGAAGTACGGGTCTTTCACCGACAGATCCTGAATCCAGAACATGAAGGGCGCGTGGCGCAGCTCTACCGATTCCAGCAGCATCCAGTAGAGGGCGATGAACACCGGCATTTGTACCAGAATGGGCAAACAGCCGCCGAGCGGGTTGATTTTCTCTTTCTGGTAGAACTTCATCATCTCTTGAGACATTTTCTGGCGGTCATCGCCATACATCTCTTTGAGACGCTGCATCTCAGGGCCGAGCTTGCGCATCCGCGCCATCGACTTATAGGCCTTGGCAGAAAGCGGGAACAGCACGGTCTTGACCAGTACGGTCAATAGAACGATCGACCAGCCCCAGTTGCCAACGATGTCGTGGATCTTGTCCAGCAGCCAGAAAAGCGGGTTGGCCAGGAACCACAGCCAGCCATAATCAACGGTCAGGCGAAGATTGGGGGCTACGTCTTCAAGATGGTCCTGTATTTTGGGGCCCATGTAGAGCGTGGCACCCAGAGTGGCGTCTTCTTCCGGTGACAGCTCGCTGGTGGGGCCAGCAAAGGCCACGACGTTGCGATCACGGGAATCCGTTGAAACGTAGTAGAGGTTTTGCTGATCCTGCGAGGGCGCCCAGGCCGACACAAAGTAGTGCTGGATAATTGCTATCCAGCCGCCTTGTGCTTCGCGATTATTGAAGTTGCCGGCCTGAATATCGTCAAAATCGATTTTTGCGTAGCGTTCTTCTTGGGTCGAATAGGCAGCACCGAGATAGGAATTCATGCCCATACTGACGCCACTAGACGGATCCGGGCTGTTATCCCTGGCGAGCTGCCCGATAAAGCGCGCGCTGACCGGCTCGTCGGTGTTGTTGGCCAGGTAATAATTCACATCGACGGCATAGTTACCGCGTTCGAACGTCAGCCGCTTGATAACCTCGATACCGTTCACTTCAGCACTGAGGTTCACTTCAAGCTGGTCTTCGTCATCGCCCAGCAGGTACTCGTCGCTATCCGGCGTGAACGCAATGCGGCGCGCTTCGCCGTCAAGCTGCAAGCCCGAGCGCGCTACGTAGCTGCGCGTCTGGTTATCGGAAAGCAGGATGTAGTTGCGGCTTGAGTCGAGCGTCTGCTTATGCTGGGGCAACGCGGCATACACAATATCGCCCCCGTGCGGGTCGATACGCACATCCAGCACGTCGGTGGTGACTGCGATGAAGTCACGGCTGTCGCTATCGCTTGCGTCGCTGTCGAGCGTCTCTTGAGGTGAGGCGTCGCCGTCGCTGGGAACAGAGAGATCATTCGCGTCGTCGCCACGAGATGCATCGCCGCCGCCAGACCCTGCATTATTGCTGCTGGTTTGGCTTTGCGATATCTCCGACGACGATTGATAAGACGTCTGTCCGTAATCCTGATTCCACTGGACAACCAGCAGATAGGCCAGAATGGCTAGCGGAATCAGTAATATAAGTCGTTTTACGTCCATGAGGGTTCTGCCCGCTGGGTGGTGAACATGCTAATGGCGCAGTGTCAATTACTCGACCCTTGACACACGAAAGCCTGCCAGGCGGCAGGCCGAGGTCGAGTGGTGAGGTGCCCATCAAGCGTTGCGTATTGAGCCTTCAGGCGGCGCACTGGCCGACTGGGCATCGCGCCGAAGCCGTTTCCACATGCCATGAAGCTGACGGTAGACAACATCATTTTCCATGTCTTGGACGCCACGTCGAGCAAGCACCACGATATCCACAGCGGGAAGCTGGTCTTGACGTAGGCGGGCTGACTCGCGAACGAGCCTTTTGAAGCAGTTACGATCAACGGCGAGCTTCACATTTTTTTTGCTGACTATCAGGCCCAGGCGCGGATGCCCGAGGGTATTCCAGCGCGCAAGCGCCATCATCCCTTTACCATGAACCTTGAAGTCTGCCTGCTCAAAAACGAAGCGGTAATCCCCAGCGTTCAATAACCGACAACACCGGGGAAAACCTTGATGTGGCACACGCAAGCCGAAATCAGGCGCTCAGACGCTTACGGCCCTTGGCGCGGCGACGGGCGATGATGGCGCGGCCATTTTTGGTTGCCATACGAGCACGGAAACCATGCGCGCGCTTGCGCTTGAGAACGCTAGGTTGAAAAGTGCGTTTCATAACTCGTTATTCCCACGTGGTTTAGGACGGAAAATGAATTCCAAAAGGCCCGGTCCAGTGAGGAACTAGCCGGGAGATTCAATTCAAGACCCGAAATTGTAGAGGCTTCCCGCGTTGCGTGCAATTTTTCCTTGCAAAAAATGCCTTCTGCAGAGGCGCTTGCCTGTCGCATCGACATCGCCAAGCGGGCAATATATCGTCTAGTGATGCACAGGCGATGATACCGCCTTGCTGTGGCTAATAGTGGGGATACTTTTTGTTAGTAACCCACTATTATTGTTTTTATTCAAATGCTTACTGTTGGTTCAGTGTTGTGGACAAGTGTCCTTAAAGTGGATGATAAGCAGTTGATTAGCTGTGAATTAAAGCGTCGTCAGGGTTGACTTTCGGGATGCTCCCGTCAGTTCGGGAGGCGACTTAAACGGCGAGGGTTAAAGTTTTCCACAGCTTGTTGAATCGCTTCTTGCCTGTGTGGATAACCACGCCGTTGGGCGCTACAATGGTCGGCCTTTTTCAATCGATGGTGAGATGAGTGTCACTCGCGCTTTGGCAACAGTGCCTGGATTACCTGCAGGACGAGCTGAGTTCCCAACAGTTCAATACATGGATACGTCCATTGCAGGCCGAAGATAGTGAGTCCAATGAGCTTCGCTTGTTGGCGCCCAACCGGTTTGTGCGTGATTGGGTGAGTGACAAGTATGCCAAGCGAATTAGCGAACTGGTGCGTGAGCTATCTCCTTCGAAGCCTCCCAAGGTCAGTCTTACGGTCGGCAGCCGGCGGCCGGCCACACCAGCCCCCCAACCTCGTGATTTGGGCAATCCGGTATCTGCCGCACCGGCGCCGCGTTCATCACCGGCGGTTCATACGCCGCCGCGTGGTGACATTGCCGATGAGCGTGAGATAGACCAGCTACGTGAAGAGAACGAAGAAAATAACGGCCGTCGCAATAATGATCGCCAGGTTCAGGTTGAAGGCAGTCTCAAGCATACCAGCGGGCTGAACCCCAATTTCACCTTCGACACCTTCGTTGAGGGTAAATCTAACCAGCTTGCCCGCGCGGCCTCGCGGCAGGTCTCGGAAAACCCCGGTGGCGCCTATAACCCGCTTTTCCTGTATGGCGGCGTTGGCCTGGGTAAAACCCACTTGATGCATGCGGTCGGGAATGGGCTGGCCGTTCGCCGCGAAAATGCGCGCGTCGTGTACCTTCACTCTGAGCGTTTCGTTGCCGACATGGTGAAGGCACTTCAGCTCAACGCGATCAACGATTTCAAGCGTTTCTACCGTAGCGTAGACGCGCTGCTCATAGATGACATTCAGTTTTTTGCTGGTAAAGAACGGTCGCAGGAAGAGTTCTTCCATACGTTCAATGCCTTGTTGGAAGGCGGGCAGCAAATGATCCTGACATCCGACCGTTACCCCAAGGAAATCAGCGGTGTAGAAGAGCGTCTGAAATCCCGCTTCGGGTGGGGGCTTACTGTCGCCATCGAGCCACCCGAACTGGAAACCCGCGTTGCGATCCTGATGAAGAAAGCCGATCAGGCCAAGGTCGACCTGCCCCATGACGCGGCGTTCTTCATCGCCCAGAAGATTCGCTCGAACGTGCGTGAACTCGAGGGCGCGCTCAAGAAGGTGATTGCCGATTCGCATTTCATGGGCAAGACCATCACCCAGGATTTTATCCGGGAGTCGCTCAAGGATCTGCTGGCATTGCAGGACAAGCAGGTGGGGGTCGACAACATCCAGCGCACCGTGGCGGAGTATTACAAGATCAAGGTGGCCGACCTGCTCTCCAAACGACGCTCGCGGTCAGTGGCCCGGCCACGCCAGGTGGCCATGGCGCTGGCCAAGGAGCTGACGAACCATAGTCTGCCCGAGATCGGCGATGCGTTTGGTGGCCGTGACCATACCACCGTGCTGCACGCCTGCCGCAAGGTTAAATCGCTGCAGGAAGAGAGCGCGGATATCCGCGAAGACTACAAGAACTTGTTACGCCTACTGACCAGTTAATCCCTCAGGACGGACCTGTCTCTAGCAGGTCTTTCAGGATATAGAACGGAGTATTGATGAAATTTTCGATTTCCCGAGAGGCGCTGCTACGTCCGCTAACCCTGGTAGCCGGGGTCGTAGAGCGCCGTCAGACATTGCCTGTCCTGTCTAACGTATTGATTCAGGTGGACGGCGACCAGGTGTCTCTGACAGGCACAGACCTTGAAGTGGAGCTGGTCGGTCGTACCGTTGCCAGTCAGGTCGACGCCCAAGGCTCGGCTACCGTGCCGGCGCGTAAATTGATGGACATATGCAAATCACTGCCTGATCAATCCGATATTCAGCTAGCGGTAGAAGAAGGACGCGCCGTGCTGCGTAGCGGTCGCTCGCGGTTTACGCTGTCCACTTTGCCGGCTGCCGAGTTCCCATCCATTGAAGATGGGGAGGGGAATCAGGCGCTGAGCGTGCCCCGGGGGACGCTCAAACGCCTGATCGAATCGACATCGTTTGCCATGGCCCAGCAGGATGTACGCTATTACCTCAACGGCATGCTGCTGGAAATCCAGAGTAATCTGCTGCGTACCGTGGCGACTGACGGTCACCGTCTGGCAATGTGTTCGCGGCCTGTCGATGTCGTGGTCGACCAGTCTCAAAAACTGATCGTGCCTCGCAAAGGCATCCTTGAACTGTCTCGCTTATTAGATGACAGTGATGAACCCGTCAGCTTGACATTGGGTGCGACGCACGTGCGCGTGCATACCGGGGATTTTACGTTCACGTCCAAGTTGATAGACGGCAAGTTTCCCGATTATGAACGCGTCGTTCCGCGCAACGGCGATAAAGTATTGATTGCCGAACGTGCGGAACTCCGCCAGGTGCTTTCACGAACCGCTATCTTGTCCAATGAAAAGTATCGTGGCGTGCGCCTTTATCTGGAGGAAAACAACCTCAAGGTAATGGCCAACAATCCCGAACAGGAAGAAGCCGAGGAGAACATTGCGGTCGAGTATGCCGGATCTGCCATGGAGGTTGGTTTCAATGTTGGTTACCTGGTCGATGTGATGAGCGTGCTGGACGAAGATCGTGTCCAGATCACCCTTGCTGACCCTAACAGCAGTGCGCTTCTGGAAGAGCCGGGCGGCGGTGACGCGCTTTACGTTGTTATGCCCATGCGGCTGTAAGCACCCTCTTCATGATCCTGCTCCTCACGGCGGCGCTTCTGTACAGGGATGCGCCGCCTCTTTTTTATAGCGCACAGCATAAGTGATGGCTAATGAGTCTTCTCCAGCTCAATCTTGACGGCGTACGCAATTTGCAGTCTGTCGATATGGCGCCCTCACCGCGCATCAATCTCATTAATGGTGTCAACGGCAGCGGCAAGACGAGCCTGCTCGAAGGCATTCATATTCTGGGGATGGGAAGATCCTTCAGGGCACGTCAGCTTAAAAACGTGATACAGGCTGATACTCCTTATATGACCCTTTACGGGCGGCTGGAAGGTGATCCTCAGGTCTCGCTAGGGGTGCGTCGATTGCGAGGCTCCAGCGAGCTGGAATTGCGCGTCAAGGGGGACAAGAATGCCAGGCTGGCAGACCTGGTCGAGGTGATGCCATTACAGCTCATCAACCCCGATGCCTTTCGTTTGCTTGAAGGCCCCCCGGCCGGCCGTCGCGAGTTTCTGGACTGGGGGGTGTTTCACGTGAAACATCGTTTTCTCGAAATATGGAAGCGCACCCGGCGAGCGTTGAAACATCGGAATGCGATGTTGAGGCATGGTAGAATAGACCCAAGAGAACTCGGCGTCTGGGAGCAGGAGCTTGCAACATGGGGTGAACAAATGGACACGCTGAGACGTGCCTGGTTTGCTGACTTTCTTCCCGTATTTGAAGAGACGCTGGAGCGTTTGCTTCCGTTGCCGGGCCTGACACTTCATTATGCCAGAGGGTGGGATAAAAAAAGATCGCTGGCCGATGTGTTGGAAGCTAGCCGGGCGACCGATCAACAAATGGGCTTTACCCAGCAGGGCCCCCAGCGCGCTGACTTGCGTATCAAGCTCAACAAGCAACCCGCTATTGAAGTACTTTCCAGAGGGCAGCAGAAACTGGTAGTCAGTGCGTTAAAATTAGCGCAGGGCCGGCTTCTGGAAAGTGCATCACAGCGACACTGCATCTACCTGATTGACGATCTACCCGCCGAGCTAGATGCTCATCATCGGTCGCAGTTTTGTCAGTTACTCGAAGACATGCAGTGCCAAGTATTTATTACCAGCGTCGAACCCGAAGCCTTACGGCAGGCATGGCAGGCTCAGACAACAATTAGCATGTTTCACATGAAACATCGTAGCGATGGATTGAGCCAGCTAGTGCCGGAAGGCTAGGCGACACGGATAGAGACAGACTTCACGACGGAGTGGTCAATGAGCGAGCAGGCTTACGATTCATCAAGCATCAAGGTGCTCAAGGGGCTGGACGCGGTGCGCAAGCGTCCAGGCATGTACATCGGCGATACCGACGACGGCACCGGACTGCACCACATGGTCTTCGAGTTGGTGGACAATTCCATCGATGAAGCCCTGGCTGGCCACTGCAGTGAAATCCGCGTGGTGATCCACCCTGATGAATCCGTTACGGTGAGTGATAACGGGCGAGGGGTGCCGACCGAGATCCACGAAGGCGAAGGCGTGTCGGCGGCCGAGGTCATCATGACCGTGTTGCACGCAGGCGGCAAGTTTGACGATAATTCGTACAAGGTATCTGGCGGTCTCCACGGCGTCGGCGTGTCCGTGGTCAACGCACTTTCCGAAGAGCTGCGGCTGACGATCTGGCGGCAGGGTGACGTGTTTGAGCAAGTATACCGGCATGGCGTGCCTCAAGCGCCTCTCGGCGTCGTGGGTACAACGGAAAAAAGCGGCACGCGCGTACACTTTCGGCCGTCACCGGATACGTTTGGCAATATCGAGTTCCACTACGATATTCTAGCCAAGCGCTTAAGAGAGTTATCTTTCCTGAATTCCGGCGTTGCCATCCGTCTAATGGATGAACGCAGCGGCAAGGAAGAGCTGTTCCACTATGAAGGCGGTCTTAAAGCCTTTGTTGATCACCTCAACAAAAACAAGTCGGTTCTCAACCCGGTCTTCCATTTCAATGCCGTCCGCGAAGATGGCGTCGAAGTAGAAGTGGCCATGCAGTGGAGCGACACGTTTACCGAAAACATCTTCTGCTATACCAATAATATTCCACAGCGAGATGGCGGAACGCACCTGGCGGGTTTCCGCACGGCGCTAACGCGTACCCTGAACAACTATATCGAAGCCGAAGGCTTGCTCAAGAAGGCCAAGGTGAGTACGGCGGGCGACGATGCCCGTGAAGGACTGACGGCGATCATTTCCGTCAAAGTACCGGATCCCAAATTTTCGTCGCAAACCAAGGAAAAGCTTGTTTCGTCTGAGGTGAAAACCGCGGTTGAACAGGAAATGGGTCGCTTGTTTGCGGACTATCTGATCGAGAAGCCCAACGAAGCCAAGGCGATCGTCAACAAGATGCTGGACGCGGCAAGGGCGCGGGAAGCGGCACGCAAAGCGCGCGACATGACGCGCCGTAAGGGCGCGCTGGATATCGCCGGGCTACCCGGCAAACTGGCCGACTGCCAGGAGAAAGATCCAAGCCAATCCGAGCTTTACCTGGTGGAGGGCGATTCGGCGGGTGGCAGCGCTAAACAGGGCCGTGACCGTCGCACTCAGGCGATTCTGCCGCTCAAGGGTAAGATCCTCAACGTCGAGAAAGCACGCTTCGATAAAATGCTTTCGTCGGCAGAGGTGGGTACGCTGATCACGGCGCTTGGCTGCGGCATTGGTCGTGAGGAATTCAATCCCGACAAGCTCCGCTATCATTCGATCATCATCATGACCGACGCGGATGTTGACGGCTCGCATATCCGAACGTTGCTGCTTACCTTCTTCTTCCGTCAAATGCCCGAGCTTATCGAGCGCGGGCATGTCTTTATTGCCCAGCCGCCGCTTTACAAGATCAAACGCGGCAAGCAAGAGCTGTACCTTAAAGACGAGCAGGCCATGGTCGACTACCTGACCACCACGGCACTCGACGGAGCCGGTTTATACGTCAATCCGGATGCACCAGGGATAACGGGCTCGCAGCTGGAAACCCTGGTGAACCAGTACCGCAACGTGATGAAGCGGATTGACCGCCTGGCGCGAGTGTACCCGATCGAGGTGCTCAAGCAGGCCGTTCATGCGACCGGGCTTCAGGGCGAAGCAAGCCTTAAAGACCGTGTCACCATGGAAAACTGGATTGGTGAGCTGCAGAAAGCCATGGACGATAGAGTGGCCTATGAAGGCGGGCCGCGGTACCAGTTCTACCTTCATGAAGATGCGGAGCGTGGTCTGTACCTGCCATCCGTGTCGTTAATTGCCCATGGGGTGACAAACGACTACGTCTGGGGACTGGATTTCTTTGAAAGCGCCGACTATCGTGCGATTGCCGCTTTGGGTGAGACCATCAACGGGCTTCTCGAAGAGGGAGCCTATATCGCCCGCGGCGAACGGCAGAAGCCGGTTTCTCACTTCTCTGAAGTGCTTGCCTGGCTAATGCAGGAAGGCCAGCGTGGCCTGTCCGTACAACGCTATAAAGGCCTGGGTGAGATGAACCCGGATCAGCTGTGGGAAACTACCATGGATCCAGACGGTCGTCGTATGCTGCGCGTCACGATAGAGGATGCCGTCGCGGCTGACATGATGTTCAACACCTTGATGGGCGATGAAGTTGAGCCGCGCCGAGACTTCATCGAATCGAACGCACTGGTCGCGAATCTGGATATCTAAGCCTACTGGCGTGTTTCACGTGAAACATGCCAAGCAAGGCGGAAATCAAAAACGCCGCTCCAGTTTATGCTGAAGCGGCGTTTTTATGTTCTGTTGGTAAGGGTTAAGGTTGGCACAGCCAATTGGTAAACTCAGCAAGGTCATGGAAGACAGCCGACTTTTCCAGCCCGATATGGTTGAGCAGCGTTTTTTCGCCTTTGCCGGTTCTCACCAGGGCCGTACGACAGCCGACGGCTTCGCCGGCCTGAATATCTCTTAAGCTATCACCGACCATCCAACTGCCGTTCAGGCTCTCTAACCCAAGCGCGTTCTGAATTTGAATAAGCAAGCCGGGTAAGGGCTTGCGACACTCACATTGGTCATCAGGCCCGTGTGGGCAATACGCAATATGCGCAATCTGACCGCCTTGCGCGCTTACCAACGCCTCTAGATGGTCGTGCATTGCCTGCAGCGCGGCTTCGCTATAATAGCCCCGTGCAATACCCGATTGATTGGTAGCCACCGCCACCTTGAAGCCCGCTTGAGATAGCCTGGCGATCGCTTTGATGGCATTTGGATAAGCTATCCATTCCGCCAGGGATTTGATGTAGGCATCCGAATCATGGTTGATCACACCGTCGCGATCGAGAATGACGAGTTGGCTTGCGTTTAACATGGGTGTCCTCGGGCCGTTGAACCGGTCATATGCGCCTCAGATTACTATGAGGCGTGCAAGAGTCGAATGTTTCACGTGGAACATTGAGCAGATCGTCACAAAGAAGCCCGGCGCTTTGCAGAGCCGGGCTTCGACGAACCGTGAAAGCTACCGAGATGCCGATGGCAACCGGTAGCGTTTTACCTATTGGGGCAGCTGAGCAATATCGGCCACGGCAAGGAACAACGCTTGAAGGCTTGCCAGCAGCGCAAGCCGATTGCGACGAATGGCATCATCGTCGGCCATGACCATTACCTGATCAAAGAACGTGTCCACGGGGTCACGTAATGTGGCCAGGACATCCAGCGCCTGCTGGTAGTTGCCTGCCGCAAATAGCGGTGACACTTTGCTTTCGCAGGTCGTGACGGCGTCGAACAATGTCTGCTCGGCCCGCTCCTGGAGCAGCGCTGGATCGACCTGGGTGCGGCCATCATGCGACTGCTTGCTGAGAATGTTGGATACGCGCTTGTTGGCAGCTGCCAGGGCGGTGGCTTCCTCGCGCTGAGCAAACGCCTTGACGGCACGCAGACGGCGGGCAAAATCCAGTGGCTTGGTGACTGGGCGGGCGCGTACGGCCAGGTACATTTCGGCGCTGATGCCTTCTTCCTGCCCCCAGGCGCGAAAGCGATCCAGCATGTAGGTAAGAACGTCCTCGACGAGGCCATCGGCCTCAGGCAGGCCCTGATGCTGCTCAGCAGCGACGCTCAGCAGTTCGCGAAGGTCAAGATCAAGCTCGCCCTTCACAAGAATGTTCAGCACGCCGATGGAGGCACGACGCAGGGCGAAAGGGTCCTTTGCGCCAGTGGGGCGCTGGCCAATACCGAAAATGCCCACTAGAGTGTCAAGGCGATCTGCCAGAGCGAGGGCCTTGCCCGTCGCGCTCTGGGGAATGGCATCGCTGGCGAAGCGAGGCAGATACTGCTCTTCCAGCGCTTGGGCCACGTCCTCTGGCTCGCCATCCTGTTCGGCGTAATAACGTCCCATGATGCCCTGGAGTTCAGGGAATTCGAGCACCATCTCGGTGACCAGGTCGCACTTGGCAAGGGCGACGGCGCGCTGGGCGTGGGATACGTCACCCTGAATCTGCTCGGCGATGTACGAGGCGATCACGCGACTGCGGCGTGCCTTATCCGCAAGTGTGCCCAGCTGTTGCTGAAACACGACGCTGTCGAGCTGTGGTATACGCGAGGCAAGCGTGTGCTTGCGGTCGGTCTCATAGAAGAAAGCAGCGTCAGCCAGGCGTGGGCGAATGACTTTTTCATTGCCGGAAATCACCTGCTGCGGGTCGGCGCTGTCGATGTTCGAGATGGTAATGAACAGCGGCTTGAGCTTGCCTTGTGCATCCAGCAGGTGGAAGTACTTCTGGTTGGCCTTCATGGAGGAAATCAGGCACTCCGCCGGCACGTCCAGAAAGCGTTCGTCAAAGCTGCCGGTCAATGCCACGGGCCATTCCACTAGGCCGCTGACTTCTACCAGCAGGTCTTCGTCGATGACGGCATGGGCATCCTGTACTTCAGCCTCGGCCAGTACCTGCTCGCGAATACGTTCACGACGCTGGTTCCGGTCAGCCAGCACATAGGCGTTTTCAAGTGCTTCAAGGTACTCGTCAGCATGCTCAAGCTGAATGGCATCCGGCGCGTGAAAACGGTGGCCATAGGTGGTGCGACTGGCTTCTAGCCCCAACGCCTCTGCGGCAATCACATCGCGGCCGTAAAGCGCCACCAGCCAATGTACCGGGCGAGAGAATTCGATGCGGGAGCTGCCCCAGCGCATGTTTTTGGGGACGGGCAGCGCGGCAATCGCCTTATGAAGGATGTCCGGCAGCAATGCCTGGACGCTCTCACCCGGCTGCTGTTCGCGGTAACCAAGCCAGGTGCCTTTATCGGTTTCAAGGTGAATCAGCTCATCCACGCTGACGCCACAGGAGCGGGCAAACCCTTCCGCTGCCTTGGTGGGGGCGCCGTCTTTAAAGGCGGCCGCCAGCGCCGGTCCACGACGTTCCACCTCGCGGTCAGGCTGTTTATCGGCAAGTGCTGTGACCTGAACCGCCAAGCGTCGCGGCGTTGCGAACGCATTAACGCTTTGGAAGGGAATCTCGGCGTCCTGCAGGCCTTTCTGGATGCCCGCCGCAAAAGCATCGGACAGTACATCCAATGCAGTGGGTGGAAGCTCTTCCGCGCCCAGTTCCAATAAGAGCGTATCAACAGCCATTATGCGTCTCCCTCGTCAGCTAATAGTTCGCGGCGCAGTGATTCATCGGCCATGGGGAAACCTTCTGCCTTGCGCGACGCAAAGTAGGCAGCGGCCACGTCCCGTGCCATGGTACGAACGCGTAGAATGTAGCGTTGGCGTTCGGTGACCGAAATGGCATGGCGGGCATCTAACAGGTTGAAGGTGTGCGATGCTTTCAAGACTTTTTCGTAGGCGGGCAGCGGTAGGCTGGCCGCCAACAGTTTGCTGCACTCTTTTTCCTGATGGTCGAAGTCAGCAAACAGCTGGTCGACATCGGCGTGTTCAAAATTGTAGGCAGACTGCTCGCGCTCATTTTGCAGATAGACATCGCCATAGCTGACTTCACTGCCGTCGGGCGCGATGGCCCAGACAAGGTCGTAGACGCTATCGACGTTCTGCAGGTACATGGCGATACGCTCGAGCCCGTAAGTCAGCTCGCCGGTGACCGGGTAACATTCGATACCACCGGCCTGCTGGAAGTAGGTAAACTGGGTAACTTCCATGCCGTTGAGCCATACTTCCCAGCCAAGCCCCCAGGCCCCAAGCGTAGGGGATTCCCAATTGTCTTCGACAAAGCGCACGTCATGGATCAGCGGATCAAGCCCGAGGCGCTTGAGTGAGCCAAGGTACAGATCCTGAAAATGGCTGGGCGACGGCTTCATCACAACCTGGAACTGGTAGTAATGTTGAAGGCGATTGGGGTTCTCACCATAACGGCCATCCGTCGGGCGGCGAGAGGGCTGAACGTAGGCGGCATTCCAGCTCTCCGGGCCGATGGCGCGCAGGAAGGTCGCGGGATGAAAGGTCCCCGCACCCACTTCCATATCGAGCGGCTGGAGGATAACGCAGCCCTGTTCTGCCCAATACTGTTGCAGCGCAAGGATCAAGCCTTGAAAGGTCGACACATCAGGCGTCGATTGGTTTGTCGAGACACTCATCGCGGAAAGCACCGTTGGCCATGAATTCATTAGCCGTCAAGTATACAATCCCAGGCAGATAGGTTATAGGCGCGCAAGCCAACAGAACCGCTTTTGGTAAGGAGAATGAAATGATTGTTGTAACCGGCGGCGCTGGTTTTATCGGTGCCAATATCGTCAAGGCGCTGAATGCGCGGGGACGAAACGATGTGATGGTGGTCGACGACCTGCGCGATGGCACCAAGTTTGTCAATCTGGCGGACTGTACCCTGGCGGATTATCTGGATAAGGATGATTTTCTAGCGCGGGTAAGGCAAGCGCTGCACGGCGAGTCGGTTGATTTGCCGCCCATCGAAGCGATTTTCCATGAGGGTGCCTGTTCCGATACCACGGAATGGGACGGTCACTACATGATGGACAACAACTTCGAGTACTCAAAGGTGCTGCTGAACTACTGTGAAAAACGGGGTATTCCGTTTATTTACGCGTCGTCGGCAGCTACCTACGGCGGCAGCGAGGTATTCAAGGAAATCCCCGAGTGCGAAAAGCCGCTCAATGTCTACGGCTACTCTAAACTGCTGTTTGATCAGCATGTGCGCGCTCGCTGGAATGAACTGACGACCCAAGTGGTCGGTTTCCGCTATTTCAATGTGTACGGGCCCCGGGAACAGCACAAGGGCAAGATGGCGAGCGTGGCCTATCATAATCACCTGCAAATCCGTAATGACGAAACCCTGAAACTGTTTGGCGCCTATGCGGGGTACGAGGCGGGTATGCAGAGCCGCGACTTTGTCTATGTGGGGGATGTCGTCGATGTGAACCTGTGGTTTCTGGATAACCCGAAGGCATCGGGTATCTTCAACCTGGGTACCGGCCGTGCAGAGCCGTTCAAAGCCATCGGTGAGGCGGTGATCGATTACTACGGTAAAGGCCAGATCGACTACATTGCCTTCCCTGAGGAGCTGAAGGGGCGCTATCAGAGCTATACGCGTGCCGATATCAGCCACCTACGTGATGCTGGCTGCGACGTGGAATTCAAAACCGTGGCGCAAGGGGTAAAAGCGTATATGGAGTGGCTTAATGGCTAACACCGCGATGCGGCTATTGGTCATTGGGCCATCCTGGGTGGGCGATATGGTCATGGCACAAAGCCTGTTCATGACGCTGAAAGCACGCTATCCACATGCCACGATCGGTGTGGTAGCGCCGGCATGGTCGCAGCCTATCCTTGAACGCATGCCCGAGGTGGATGAAGTGCTCCCGCTGGCGGTGGGCCACGGTGAGTTCGGGCTTGCCAGTCGACGGGATCTCGCCAATCGCCTGAAAGGGCGCTTTGATCGCGCTATCGTGTTGCCGCGCTCGTGGAAAGCGGCCCTGGTGCCTTTCATGGCACGGATTCCCGAGCGGGTCGGCTTTTTGGGGGAGCACCGCTATGGGCTTCTGAAAGAGCGTCGCAAACTCGACAAGCAGGTGCTGGATCAAACCGTCAAGCGGTTTGTATCGCTTGGGTTGCCGCTGGAGGAGGTGGTGGGAGGCGACTTCTCTATCCCCAAGCCGCGGCTGACCATCGATCGGGACAATCTCGTCAATTTACGCCTGGCTCACGCGCTTTCCTCGCGTCCGGCCATCGGTATGATGCCCGGGGCAGAATATGGGCCAGCCAAGCAATGGCCGCCTGCCTACTTTCATCAGCTCGCCAAGAAGCTTATTGCCGACGGCTATGAAGTCCGTGTGCTCGGCGGCCCCAAGGATCACGACGTTGCTGAGACCATCGTGAAAGACCTGCCCCAAGCGTACAACCTGTGTGGCAAGACGGCGCTGGCAGATGCCGTGGATCTGCTGGCCGACTGTCGCCAGGTCGTGACCAACGACTCAGGTTTGATGCACGTAGCCGCAGCGGTGGGCGTGCGTATTCATGCGCTTTATGGCTCATCGTCACCTGCCTATACACCGCCGCTCACCGATAACGCGACGATCCATTATCTCGCGCTGTCCTGCTCGCCATGCTTTGAGCGTACCTGCCCGCTGGGTCATACCAACTGTTTGAATGAGCTCCACGTGGACTCGGTCTATCAAGCGATTCTGGCGGATCGTCAGCGTGAGAACGTGATCGTCAACGCATGATATCGACTTCGTCCGTCCGGTCAGCCGGGGTTTCAATCACCTGTTCCTGTGGCGTCGTGCTGTCCGTATCGCGTCGCTGAGGCGCGAGGCCTTCCCACAGGCGATGTTGCAAGGCGGTTTCCTCGCGTAGGCGCTCGTTCAAGGTGTCAAGGCCATGGCGCTCGACCAGGGTTTCCTTGTCGCCAAGCAACGACACACCGAGCCCTGCACGGTGATCGTCCAGGGTGAAGCCGAGAGATTCCAGAAGCGTGGGAAAAACATCGAGCATGGTCGCATCACGCTGGACGCGCCGTGGCGATAAGTGATCGCCCAGCAGCATAAAGGTGTTCTGCCGATCCAGCCTCGTCAGCTCATCCCATACCGAAACGCGCATGGTGAGGTGATCGCTCATGATCGCGACGAGCGTATTATCGAGTAACCCTTGGCTATCCAGACGATTGATCAGATTGCGGGCCAGCCAGGCAGAGCATTCGACCGAGTAAAGGATGTCCTGCCCGTCGAAGGGCCCCTGACGTTCAATACAGGACTGGGCGGGAAACCCATTGGGCGCATGGCCGGCAATGCTCAACGCCACCACCCCCCAGGGGCCGTCATCCGCTTCGTCTAGGCGGCGAATTTCGTCAACCGTCATATCATATAGACTGTCGTCAAAAAGCCCCCAATCATTGACGTACGCAGGGTTATCAAGCTGTCGGGTTAACTCGTCTTTCCCTTGCACGCTTTGAAACTGGTGACCACGATAAAATAACCCTTTTCCGGCAAATTCCTTACTGGCGCCACCCAGGTAGCTTAACCGATAGCCCTGAGCCGCCAGGATATCGCCCAGGCAATCAATGCCAGGGACAACGCTTTTCAAGGGTTCGAACTGGCTGTCATGCAGAAGACCGGCCGGCATCAGCGGCACGCCGCACTGGCTGGCAATCATGCCGGCCATGGTCCAACCGGTATCTTCCATTTGGCGAACGCCCTCAAACACGACACCGCGTTCGCCCAAGCGGTGAAGGTCGTCGTAGGCGTTGCCAAACTGCTCATCGCTGTAGGTACGCTCGATACTTTCCAGATAAAGTATCAGCAGGTTGGGAGCATCATTCTGATCGGACGCAGTCGGCTCGACATAGCGATGGTCAAGCCAGTCGGCATCGTCGGCGACCACGGCTGCACTGCGCTGGCCTAATCCGTAAAGCATAGGGTTGCTGGCCAACAAGCCAAGCGCCAGAAAACGTTCCATTAACCGCCATCGCTGATCATTTCGCGATAGCCAGGTGACGGAAATCAGTACGCCAAGCATACTCAACGTATAGACAACGGCGGTGATCATTTTTCCTGCGCCGCCGTGATCGGCCATACCGGCCTGTAGGTGAAAAAAAACCGCACCCAGGTCGACATTACCGAAACTGTCCGCCAGGTAAACATAGACGCCCCACAGGCTCAGTGGCACCAATGACCACGGCCATACCTTACGGTAGCGCGCATTGAGCGGTCGTCCCCAGCGTAATTTGATGCCGACGCCTACCCAGACGAGCGTAAAGAAGAACAGCGCCCACCAAGGCAGACGAGTCAGTACCGTGATGGCATAACCAAGGCTCAGGCCTGTTATTGTTAACGCTGTCAGCTCTCGCTTCGCGGCACCTAATGCGGTAAAAGAGAATATACGTATGATGACACCCACCTAAATATGAATAGTTAAAGCACGCAATAGAAGATTAATCGCCATGGTGATAGCGATCTCCGGGTACCAGGCGATGAACCGCATTTAGTGTATAAAGTTTTAGCTTGCTAAGGTTTTTATAAAATTTTTCAGGAGCAAAAAACACATTCACTAACTCACGATTGCTTGGTAAAGCTGATTGTATGAATCAGCCATTGATCGGGGGTCGTATCGATCTAGATGCTTAGTGGCTCCTTGGACTAAGTGCTGTCGAAGAGCTGAATTTTCCTTTAAATATATAATACCTTTTGCAAGAGCGGAAGCATCATTGGCTGGTATAAGTAAGCCTGTCTTTTGATGTTTTACAATATCAGGTATGCCCCCCACATCGCTAGCAATAATAGGCACTTTTGCATTCATGACGTCAAGTAAAATAGAGCCTAAACCCTCATTGCGAGAAGGAAATGCAAATAGGTCAAATGCACTAATATAGTCCAGTATATTTGTCTTGAAACCCATCCAATTAACATTGGTTGACTGCTCACTTTCTTTCCTTAGTGAGGCCTCATCGTCACCTTGCCCAAAGAGTAAGAAAACTATATCTGGGTAATCTTTTTCCATTAACTTTGCAGCTTCTAATAGCACACGTTGTCCTTTGTGCTTATCTACTAAAGCGCCTATATGCCCTACAATGAATCTTTTTGCATACTGACTGCGAAGCGATGCCGCAGTGTCAGCGCTCGGTGCTGAAGGCGTCAGGGCACTGGGTATTACGGGAATGGGCACGCGAGTTAAAGCAGATAGTTCAGTTGCTATGACATTGGAAATGGCAACACAGCAATCTGCTTTCCCATAGAACATGAGATTAGTGCGTTTTCGCTTGATCGGCGTGTCGACACGTCGAGTGATTATGTATGGAGTTTTGTACAGTGTTCGATGCAGCCAAGCCCAGTGTACGGCTTTTGCCTCATGAGCATGGACAATATCGGCATTGCCTGTAACATGGTGGCCCCATAACTGGTGTTTAGCCGAGACAATGCGCACACTGGCCACCTTTGCAAGCTCCTCGCGCATCGGCGAGTCAGGCCGACAAACGAGGGTCTGGGAAACCGTTGGGTACAGTTCTCCAAGCGCTTCAATGAGCAGTACGGTTTGCCGTTCTCCTCCGCGAAAACCCTTCGCCAGATTAGCGTGTATAATATGCAAGAAAGGCTCCATCGCGTTCAACGTTATAACGCTATCATATCATTGTCTCCCTTCCAGAAAAGGATTTACCGATGATGCCCATAGGGATGAGTGTTGTTATTATTACCCGCAATGCGGCGTCGACCCTGGTATCGACGTTAGACGCGCTCAGCGAGTTCGGCGAGGTCGTTATCTATGACAACGGCTCGATTGACGAAACGCCAAGTATCGCCGCTCGTTATCCTAATGTTTCTTTGCATCAAGGTGAGTTTTTCGGTTTTGGCTTAACCAAACGCCATGCGGTCTCACTGGCGAAGAACGACTGGATATTATCGCTTGACGCCGATGAGGTGCCAAGTAAACGGTTAACTACCGAATTACGGCAATGGATCGCTAGTGCTCGTTCCTGTGATATCGGTAATGTCCTGCGAGAAAACAGCATGTTGGGACGACCTGTACGCCATAGCGGATGGGGAAATGACTGGTTGGTGAGGCTGTTCAACAGGCGTGATTATAATTTTAACGACGCCATGGTTCACGAGTCGGTGGAAATTGACCATAAGGCAAATATTATACAGCTCCCAGGCTGTATCGAGCATGCGGCGGTTACAGACTTATCTCAATTTCTAGAAAAAATAAATCGCTATTCCACGTTACGTTCGAATTCCGGTAAGTTAAAGAAATATTCTCCTGGGGTGATTTTTCTTAAGTCAATTTTTGCGTTTATACGCACCTATTTTTTTCAGCTCGGTGTATTGGATGGCTGGAGGGGGCTGGTGATTGCCGTTGCAAATGCAAACGGCGTATTTTGGAAGTATATTAAGTTCTATAACGTAAAGTGATTAGCTAGTAATTCTGTGGCATGTTTTTCAGTATGTTATAGATTATAATTTTGAGGTGTTTCTTGAGCTTTCAAACAAAAGTTAAATGCATAGCGGTTTTTTTGCATAATAGGCCTTTTTTCGGTGCCCATGTTGTACATGCTCCGTTTTTATCTCTTTTAAAAGAGAGGTATCCTCATGCTATGGTAGTTGGGATATCAAGGAGTAGTGGTGCTGATTTTCTGGTTGATGCTGGCTTTTTAGATGCAGTTGAAGTGTTAGAAAAAAGCGGTTTTTTATACTTGAATAAGAAATATAAGTTTGACATGGGTTTTAATCTTCGGCCATCAAGTGTAAGTACCGCACTTTTAATGCTAGCGCTTCGTATACCTCGTAGGGTTGGTTTTAAAGGTAAAGCTAGCATTGCATATACTAAATCATATCCGTTGAATACTTCTTTGTATAGAGCTGATTTATTTTTGTCGTTGTTAAATGTTTCTTCTTCCTTGGAAGCATGTCCCTACGTAAGAAAGATGTTTTTACATGAAAAAAACGATAACTGTAAATTTTTAATAGCCCCCGGAGCCGGAGGGGAAGAAAAGAAGTGGCCTCTTGAATATTATATCGAGCTAGCTGATATGCTCTCGGATTATCAAGATAAATCTGTGTGCTTTATTACCGGGCCCCAAGAAGAAGCAGAGAAAAAAATCCTTGAAAAAAAGGGGTTTAACGTTGTCCATAATGCCAGCATAGTATCGCTGTTTAGTTTGATCAGAAATTGTGAAATTTTCATTAGTAATGACTGTGGTCCATCACATGTTGCGCATATAATGGGCGTTAAACAAGTGGTTATTTTTAAAAAATATTTGCCTGAGTGGTTTCTTGAGAGAGGGAATAGTAGTTATTTGGCTTCTGAAAATAATTTAGCCTTTATCAAACCTTCACAAGTGATGGAGAAGTTTCTTAAACTTTATAGCCACTCATAGTGTTTATTTTTCCAGGGTTTTAATATTATGAAGCTTTGGAACGATATTTTGAGAACATTCTTGAAGTGGTCTATGTAAAAAGTCGTCGATATTTTAAATTTTTAAATGGCTTGTGTGTATCGTTGAACATGCTTGCTATTATCTTGTCTCAAAACTCTGAAAAGTCTAGGCATGCAAACGGAATAATAATGTTACGAAAATCACGAACACCATTCAACCCAGATTCAGGTTTTTCTTCAATCGTTGACACTAGGATGTATTGGCCTACTCAGCGTGCCCGTTTTCAGGTTGTTATTCGTGAGGGGGTTCAAAAGATATTAAGTGCTCCAATCGAAAATGCAATTTTCCGCTTTTGGGAGTATCGCCTTCTTGGAAGTACTTTATCTGAAAACTGGTGCCTTCCAAGACGGCTCGTTGAGCGAAACCTGAACGACAGCCTAACAATCTACGTTAACCCTCGGGAACTGATTCGCATCAGAGATTGGCGTGACTTGCCAAAGCGTCGACGCCCTTCATCCTCAGCGTTCATTTGGGACGGGGATTGGGATATGCGACGCGGAGATTTACGTTATGGTTCGCGCTATCGTTTCATTAGTGACTTGATGCATAGTCGCGAAGATCTGACACAGAGCTATGCGTTTTACCGCTTCAAAACGTATATTGACGAAGGCCGCCCTTGGTCTTCCTACCATTTGGGTATTTTGCTGGACTCGGAGGAGCGAATCCATGATTACCTTAGCATTTACCTAGGCTTCATTGACGATATGGCACTCAATGGCTTTGATCAACGTAAAGGAAAAGACGACATCGGCGTGGCCGTCAGTCGTGATGGAACCCTGATTAAAATCAACCGTGGTCTGCATCGGCTGGCTATGGCGCAATATTTGGGCTTGCCGCTTGTACCCGTGAAAGTAAAAGCCATCCATCGACAATGGTGGGAAGAGGTGACGCAACACACACGGGGGACTGATGCGCTCGAACGTGTGGTGCAAGCTCTCCAACACTGCACACCAGAGCAACAACCCGGCCCGTTAGACCCTCATGAAACCCCTGAACACTTTTCGTGGCCAGCAAAGCGCGTATAGATCAGCTTGCTGAGTGATAGCCCTGGCTAATCGGTGAGAAAGCGGTAGCGGGGCTGAATTTACGTATAGACCGCGCCAATCTGTCTAGATTTACTTTTTGCCAACGGCCGCTCTGGCGCAGGCGGCAGCGGTCCAGGTCGATTAACCAAGGTGTTTCGTGGGCATCAATCAGGATATTGCGAGCGTTAAGATCCACATGGTCGAGGCCAGCCTGATGAAAGCGTTTGACCATGGCGCCGATGCTCATCAGTAGTGCCTTGTGGGCTCCGCCTTCTTCCAGCACTGAGGCGAACGCCCGCGCAGCAGGTACCCTGACGGTTAATAGTCCAGCCTCATAGGTCAAACCGTGGCGGGTAACACAGCAGGCGACTGGCCGTGGGACGGGCAAGCCTTGATCGTACAACGAGGCTGTCAGTCTCAGTTCCCGAAAGGCCCGTGTGCGCTCAACGCCGGTCCACAGGTATTTTTTTCCGCTGAGCTTGGCGATGAGCCCCCCTCGCCGATAGGGCCGCAAGACCCACTGTTCGTTGTCGGTAGCCTGTATAAACAGACTGCTACCGCGGCCGGGGGCTTCACCGACGATCAGTCCCCGCTCACGCCAGTAGTCGGCCTGGAACCATGCGGTCTGCGGTTGGTGTGTCGAGGCCTCGTCACATAAACTGTCTGCTTCATGTAAAATCAGACTATTTCCTTGCTGGAGTGCCGCTAAGCGCATGAAGCCCTCTCTGCCTGCTCAACCTAACCATATTGCGATTCTGCGCCTCTCTGCGTTGGGAGACGTGTGTAACCTCGTCCCCACGGTGCGAGCGTTGCAGCGCCAGTGGCCGCAAGCACGCATTACCTGGATCATCGGCAAAGGGGAATACAGTCTACTGGCCGGCCTGTCCGGGGTCGAGTTTGTTGTATACGACAAGTCGAGCGGGTTTAAAGGAATGCGCGCCCTATGGCGTGAGCTTGAGAACACGCGTTTTGATGTACTTTTGCACATGCAGCAAGCGATCCGCGCGAGTGTGTTATCGCTTGGGTTGAAGGCTGATGTGCGTGTGGGCTATGACAAAGCGCGCGCCAAGGATGCTCAGCACCGATTTACCCAGCGCCATATTGCACCCAGAAGCAATCCCCATGTGCTGGAGTCGTTCATGGATTTTGCGCGTTTACTGGGCGCTGAAGGGGGGCCGCTTGACTGGGAGATGCCGGTGCCGCCTGACGCTTATGATGAAGCGCGGATGATTAGCGGTGAAGCGCCTTATTTAGTGATCAATCCATGCAGTAACGTACGGCTACGCAATTTTCGTAACTGGTCGGTAGAAGGGTATGCCAGCGTCATTGAGTATGCGTGGGTTCAGCACGGCCTGAAAAGCGTGTTGACCGGTGGCGGTAGCTCCCAGGAGCGCGAGATCGGTGAACAAATTGAAGGGCTCTGTCAGCCGGTCAGTGTGATCAATGCCATTGGCCAAACGTCATTAAAGGGCCTTCTGGCGCTGATCGATGGGGCCCACGCGGTGATTGCACCGGATACGGGTCCCGCCCATATGGCAAATGCGATGGGCACGCCGACACTAGGGCTTTACGCCACGACCAACCCCCAGCGCGCAGCCCCTTACCTGTGGCGCGATTTTGCTGTCAATGCTTACCCTGAGGCTGTACGCACGTTCTTGCACAAATCCGTGGAAGACGTTAGCTGGGGGCAACGGGTACGCCATGCCGATGCCATGGATCTGATCAAGGTCGATGATGTAATCGCCAAGCTTGAGGCGCTATTAGCCTATAGCGCCGAGCACCCAACCACAGGAACCACGGATGAAAGTTGATTTAACCGCTCTGGAGCATGGTCGCGTTCTCGTTGTGGGCGACGTGATGCTGGATCGCTATTGGCATGGTGGCACCTCGCGCATATCGCCAGAAGCACCGGTTCCGGTGGTGCGCGTTGAAAATGCCGACGACCGCCCCGGCGGTGCTGCCAACGTGGCGCTGAATATTGCCGCCCTGGGGGCGCAGGTATCGCTCGCTGGGGTAGTCGGCAACGATGACAATGCCGAGCTGCTTACCAGGCGATTATTGGACTCAAAAGTTAGTACTTACTTTCAATGCAGCGATGATATTACCACGATTACCAAGCTCAGGGTCATGAGTCGCAACCAACAGCTTCTGCGCTTGGACTTTGAGCAGCGCCTGGACGGAGTCGACACCACTGACCTGCTTGCCCAGGTCGAGCAGGCGCTCCCCGACTGCGACGTGATGATTCTGTCCGACTACGGGAAGGGCACCCTGAACCAGGTTGAAAAGCTGATTGCGTTGGCCCGCAGTCAGGGTAAGCGCGTATTGATTGATCCCAAGGGTGGCGATTTCAGCAAGTATCGTGGCGCGAGCCTGATCACCCCCAATTTGACAGAGTTTGAAGCAATCGTCGGTTCGTGCAGCAGCGATGAAGAACTCTCGCGTCGCGGCGAAGCGCTGCGCGCCGAGCTTGAGTTGGAAGCGCTGCTGATTACCCGCAGCGAAAAGGGCATGACGCTGATTGGCGACGGCCAGGCGCCGTTACATTTACCGACCCGGGCTCAGGAAGTTTTCGACGTGACGGGCGCGGGCGATACCGTGATTGGCCTGATGGGGCTCGCCCTGGCATCCGGCCATGGGCTTGCGGAGGCCATGATGCTGGCGAATCTCGGCGCTGGGTTGGTGGTCGCCAAACCGGGTACCGCTACGCTGTCGATTGCTGAGCTTTACACCGCCCTGCACGGCGATAGGCTTGCCGAGTATGGCGTGATCGAGCCAACCTCCCTGGTAGAGGCCGTGCGAGCAGCCCAGCGCCGTGGCGAGCGCGTGGTGATGACCAACGGCTGTTTCGATATTCTGCATGCGGGCCATGTGGCCTATCTCGAACAGGCCAAACGTCTGGGCGATCGCTTGATCGTAGCGGTCAACGATGATGCCTCTATTGGTCGTTTGAAAGGCCCGACACGCCCGATCAATCCTCTCAATCGGCGGATGCAGGTACTGGCCGGCCTGGGCGCGGTCGACTGGGTTGTTCCCTTTGGCGAGGATACGCCGCAGGCGCTTATCGAGGCCGTACTGCCGGATATACTGGTCAAAGGCGGCGATTACCTTCCTGAGGACATTGCCGGAGGAGAAGCGGTGATAGCCAATGGCGGCGAAGTCAGAGTGCTGGGCTTTGAAGACGGCGTTTCAACCACGGCGATGATCAGCTCGATTCTGGATCGCGAGCGCTGATGGGCTGGCCCCGCTTTGCCTATTCAGCGGCGCTATACACCCTGTCACCGCTGATTACGTGGCGCATCTGGCGTGAGCAAGTACCCACTTACTCGCGGCTGCAGCGCCTCGGTATGCGCCTCGACCCGCTGCCATCCGGGCCAACGATCTGGCTGCACTGCGCATCGGTGGGCGAGGTGCGTGCGGCGCGCCCGCTCATCGAAGGACTGTTGCAACGCTACCCCGCTCATGGGCTGCTGATGACGACGCTCACCGCTACCGGGGCCAAGCAGGCCCTTACCTTGATCAATGATCAGCCCGACCAAGACCGTGCCCGGATAGTCCACCGGTTCTTGCCGCTGGACTATCCAGGCGCGGCGAAGCGCTTTATGGCGCGGGTAAAACCGGCGCTGGCCCTGCTGTTCGAAACCGAGCTATGGCCCAATTTGCTGCACGCCTGTCGTCGGCATAAAGTGCCCGTCGCGGTTGTTAACGGGCGCTTGTCACCTCGCGCGTTTGCGCGTTACCAGCGCTTGCGACCGTTGATGGCCAGCGCCCTGGCGAACGTCAGTTGGCTGGCCGCCAAGTCCTCGGCCGATGCCGAGCGTTTCAACCGCTTGGGATGCTGCGTTGACGCCACCAGCGTCGTTGGCTCGTTAAAGTTTGAGATGCCCAGTCACGACAGGGAACTGGAAGAGGGTGAGCGCTTACATCATGAATGGGGTGGGCGGCCCGTGTGGGTGGCGGGCTCCACCCGAGACGGTGAAGAAACGTTGCTGCTGGAAGCCCATCGCCAGCTGGTCACGCGCTATCCTGAAGCGTTATTGGTCGTGGTGCCGCGCCATCCCAAACGGTTTGACGAGGTGGCCCGCCTTTGCCGTGACGAGGGCTGGTCGTTAAGCCGTCGCCGTCAACAGCAGCCCGTCACGCCCCATACCGACGTCTACCTGGCCGATACGCTAGGCGAGTTGTCGGTGCTGTATGCCGCAGGTAGCGTGGCCTACGTGGGTGGAAGTCTGGTGCCCTTGGGCGGCCACAATGTGCTGGAACCCGCTGCGCTGGGAAGGCCAGTCATTACGGGGCCTTTCCTTGACAACTTTGCCGATGTGGCCGAGCCGCTTTTAGCGGCGGGTGCGCTCACCCAGGTGGATAGCCCGACGGCGCTTGCCGAGGCGCTAGTTTGTCACTTTGACGATCCAGCAGCGGCGCAGCGACAAGGCCAGGCGGGATATGAGGTTATCAAGGCACAAGCGGGCGCGCTGACCCGCACGCTGGACGGCTTGACCAGACTGCTGCCCCAGCCGCGTTCAGTGGTATAGACTCATCCCCTGTAGGGTTGCAGCATGAACGTCTGATAGGTCAGCTGTTCGAACTCATGGTCGAGCACGGCGAGGCCGACAAGTGTCGTGAACAGCAGCGACAGCGCATAGCCGTAACCGTAAAACACTGGGCCGAGCAGCTGGCTCAGCAGCGTCAGTACGATATTGCTTATCAAGAAAAGCAGGCAAAGCCACAGCGCGGGTTTGAGCCGATCCAGATAGAACAGCACGTTCAGAACGGCCATCAGCAGTACCTGAATGCCCACCGCCACGATATCGATATTGAACAGCGGCAAGTACCAATGTGAAAAGCCCAGCCAGGTGAACAACAGCGGACCGCTGAGTAACAACCCGGCGACGGTAATGCCCTGTACCTTGAAGATATCGTAGATACCGTGGCGAACGCTTGTGACCATCTCCCCGCGAAGTGTCTCGATCTGAGCGAGCGTTTTGCCCGCTCTTATGGCGTCATAATAGGCATGGCAGCATTCGGCAAAGTCGGTTTCCATGCGCATGATGAAGACCGCCATTCCCGGTACGATGGACAGATAGGCCAGAAAAATCGGCAGGTCGTAAATAGGCGAAGCACGCAGCGGGCCGATAATGGTTTCGGACGTCGCCGGATTGAACCAGAAGACGAGTTTGTCTGCCCAGATGCCCGCCTGATAGAAGAGGCCAATGGCAATCAGTGAGCGTTTGCACTGCCCGGTGTGGTGCAGCTCAAAGCCCCACAAGCGGTCGCTCGGGTAATGGCGAATCACCATGGCCAGCAACATGAAAAGCAGCAGACCTTGGCCGATCACAAAGCCACCCAGCAGGCCGACGAGACCATACCCATTGAGGAGTAGACCGCTCATGAACGTCGCGCCATAGCCACAGGCAAACGCCAGCAGCACCTGGCGGTAGGCTTTAACCCCGGCGACAAACACGGTGACGCACCAGATCATGCTGAGGACGATGAAGCTGACCAGCATTTCCAGTTGATAAAGCCACGGTGTTTGTTCAAAAGACCACCACAGCAGGCTGACGCCAATAAGGGTGGCCACCACCATGGTCAGGGTGAGCAGGCCGAAAAGATTGGGCAAGATGGCGCTATCGCGTTTTTCAAATAGCCGATCGGCCACAAAGCGAGTGAAAAGCAGCTGTACCAGTGATGTCAGCAGGAGCGACCCGGCTACCAGCCAGGTGACCGATACAAGAAAGGCGGTGACATGGCCGTCGTTGTTAGGGCTTGCGGCGGCCGACAATACACCCAGCGCCATCACCGCCAGGATGGAAAGCACCCAGGGGCCCGAGCTGATCAGCCCAGCATAGCCGTAGGCGTGAAGCAGGCTGAAATAGCTGTCCTGGCGAAGTAAACGTCGTAGCTCAAAACCAATGCCGGCCATGGATACCGTCTCCTGACGTTAGCGGTTATCGGGTGCTCAACGCCGGCAGCAGGCTATCCACCATCGGGGATACCTCGCTGGCGGTTGCCGAGGGATGAATGAGGTCTTCATACAGCTGCCGGTAGCGCGCTAACATCAGCGTTTCGGTGTATTCGGCTTCGACGCGGGTAATCCCTGCCTGACGTGCGTTTTGCCAGGCTGCGGGATGGGTCAGCATGAAGTGCATGGCGTTAGCGGTCGCCAGCGGATTGGCAATCGGCACGATGCTGCCTGCGGCATCAGCATCCGCATCACCCATCACCAGGTCGCGGCAAGCGCCGACATCGGTGCAGACCACGGGCAGACCGGCCGCCATGGCCTCGAGCACGACCAGTGGCTGGGCCTCACTGATGGACGTCAATACCACAAGTCGTACCTTGGCGAGGATATCCTCCGTGCGCTGAAAGCCCAGGAAGCGCACGTTGCTTTCCACACCCAGTTGCACCGCCAGGTCTCGGCATTCTTGCGCATAGGTGGGGTCTTCGCTGTCCGGGCCGACAATCCAGCCCTCAGCGTCGGGCAGTTGACCGACGAGCTGGTGCATGGCGCGGATAAACGTCTTGATATCCTTGATCGGTGTGACCCGGCCCAGCAATGCCACAACCGGCGCCCGGTTGTGGGCCGTCCTGTCGCGCAGCGACGCAAAGCGCTCTATACAAATACCATTGGGAATCAAACGGGTACGTGCTTCAGGTGCGCCATCCTGTAACTGCCGCAAGCGGTTGCCTTCATGCAGTGTGGTGATGTGCGCGGCGCTGGCGTAGGTCATTCGGCCCAGTCCCTGGAAAAAGCGGATCCACATCTGGCGGATATAGCCGGTGTCGATTTGAAAACCATGAGAGAGCGCATCCCGGGACGTCTTGATCCACTTGGCGTCGAGCAGGTCGATCTGGCGTTCCTTGGTATAGATGCCGTGCTCGGTGATGGCGAGAGGTAACTGATGGATATGGTGTGCCAGGGCGCCCAAAAAGCCGGCGTAGCCGGTGGAAATGGCATGCAAGCAGCGGCTTCTCGGCAGGTTGTTGGCAATCCGCGCCAGCATGAATAGCGGCGCATGGATGTTGCGCACTGACCAGAAATAATCGATGAACGAAGGTTCGGTCACATGCTCGAGGTAGTGGTCGACAATGTACTGCCATGCGGCCTGACTGTGTAGGAAATCTTCCTGGCGGATCCCATCGCGTTTACCGATCATGCGGGCAACGTCACACAGTGTCTGGCGCTGGTCACTGTCGTCCGGCGCGCGCAGACCGTCATGCAGTTCACGGATCTTGATGAAGGCACTGGGTCGCCCGCGGCGGGCCTTGATGGCGCTGGGGGCCGGGACGTCGTCCATTAGATAATGGCACTCCAGGTGTACCACGTTGGTGGGGCGTTCAAAGAGTATGCCGTCATAATGGTCGCGTCGCCCGCCCAGGAAAATCAGTGCGAAACGCTGCTGTGGCAGCCCACGAATAAGCTGATCCACCCAGCCGCTCACGCCTCCTCGAACCATGGGATAGGTGCCTTCAAGCAGCAGGGTGACATCCGCTGGAGGCTCGTTTGGGGTCAGGGTTGGCCAACTCATCGCCAGTACTCCATCAGGGGGTGCAGCATGGGGTGCTGCTGGGTAGTCGGGCGCAGTCGCGCCAGCTGCGCGTGAAGCATTGAGAAGCGGCGGCTCATAAAGGCCTGCTCTGCGAGATAAGGCATCAGGTCATCGTTGTCCATGCCGAGCGCCGCGCACTGACGAAAGGCCGCGTCCGCACCGTGATGATCCTTGAGGGCGAGGTATATGCGGCCGCGAAGCAGCTGTCGGTGGGGTTGGTTGGCATGGTCGATGGCCTGATCGATATAGCGCAGAGCATGGGCCAGGAAGAACCCGGCCGAACTGCCTTGGGCGAGGGCGAGATAGTCATACTCCCAGTAAAGGGTGGCCAGAGCTTCGGCGGCGTGTCCGTAAGGATCACCATTGTGCTCGACGTGTTGTGTGAGCAGTTGAATGCGCGCGTCTACATCACGCTCGATACCACTGAGCATGGAATACGCCATTAAACGTACATCATCAATGGGATCGGCCAGCCCCAGGCGAAGCAGGCCGACTGCCTGGCGTCGCGGCAAATGACGACTTGCCAAAACCGCCTCCTGACGCAGCATCGGGTTTTCGGAATAGCTCAGTACGCTGCTCAAGCCTTCGCGCATGGCGAGAGTGTCAGGATCGGGTGGGGTGAGAGGCTGATAGGGCAACGTCGGCAAATCCAGCCCTTGCCAATGAAGGCCGCGTTTGGGTGTGGCCTGGTAAAGTGCCGGCACCACGGCCAGAGCCAAGCCCAGCAAACCTATGCCGGGCAATAAAAAAAGTAGCAAGAACAGAAGCGCTATGCTGCCGGAGGCAGGTCGTTGATAGCCTGCGGGTAGGCTGTTACGGATTCCTTCCGCCATCAGCAAGGCGCCCCCTGCATGCAGCAAAAAAATCTCGATAGACGGTCCCGCTGTCGTCGTCATCAACCAATGGACAGCGAAGGCTTCCGCAGCTGCGCCGCTGACTAGCCAGGGCAGGCTTCGGAGTAGCACGATCGATCGTCGGTGTGTTCGATCAGGCATGCGCATGGTGTGCCTCACGCTGGTCGTTGGGCAACATCAGCTTTCTGGCCGAAAGTCGCCCGTCAATCACCTGATAGCTGAGAGCAACGTGTTGGCAGGCTTCGCCGATGCCGGGTTGTGCGGCCAGGGTTTCCTTCAAGCGCTCGGCATAGATCGCAAAGGCACTCGGCTGGGTCAGAGGTAGCAACACGTAAAGCCGTGACGAGCAACCAGCCCGGTCGGCGACCCAGCTACGGTCGAGGCCGCGTTGCTGACTGACGATGCTATCGATGGCCAAGGCTGTTTGGTCATGGCCAAGCTGCGCTGAAAAGTCGATCGTGACCAGCAGCGAGATAAGTTGATGATCACGGGCGTGGCGAACCCAGCGGGCGACGACCGCACGTTGGTCAGTGTTACCGCCTTCAAGGGTGTGCTGCGTCTGCTTGAGCATATCGCCCAGTTGTGCACCCAGAACCGCCAGTAGGTGCAAGTGGCCGCGATGAAAATCGATAAACGGCATCGCGGTGATCGCGACCACTGCGTAAAGGCGTTGCTCAACGTCGACCAGCGGCACTACCGCTAGAAGAGGGGCGTTGTCGATGTTGATACCCTGTTCCATGGCACTTTTTAGGCAGATCATGCGACGCTGCTCAAGGCAGGCGCACAGCATCGGATCGTGCCATGTCAGGTCGGTCTCGCCGCCGAACCAGGTGGAGGCATCCGGTTGCAACTGCTGGCGATGATCTACCGGTATCAATACGGCTTGCTGCACACGAGCGTGTAGTGCCAGGAAATTCAGCAGTTCGCTGCCATGGTGTCTGAGCACATCGTCGTCTGGCGCAAGCGACTGATACTTCGCTTCAAGGGCTTTTAGCGCGTCGCGCAGCGTGAAAGGGTTGGCGGCCAAGCGTTCGGCTAATTGGTCGTGGGACACCCGCAGCAATTGATAATGGCGGATAAACTCATCCAAACGCGTCGATTGCGCCTGATGGACAACGGTCATTTGCTGTAAGCGTCGCCGCCAGGTATCAGCCATTTCCCCCGCCAGCATACCGACCAATATCAGCGCAATAGCCACTGGCAGGCGCTGTGACGAGTCAGCGAGCCAATCGCCGTGATACCACCATCCTTCCAGGCCCATCAACATAACGCTGACTAACGCGCTGCTGAAACCGAGGGCAAATCCGTAACGCATGCCGACGAGCAAGGGGCCTATGGCCAATAACCAGGTCAGACCACTGTCGAGCAGCAGGGGGTCGTCGGGATTGATTATCCAGCCGATGACCGGAAACGCGAGGGTGATCACGAGGGTTTCCAGACGCTGAAGTCCTCTGGGGGCCAGCGTGGCTTGTTGTTTGTCGATGGATGGGGTCATGATCGGCTTACTCCTGAACGGGCAGGGTGTCGATTAAATCTGCCATGAGCTTTTGTGCCACGCCGCTAGTGGTACTGAAGCCCCAGCCAGTGCGTGCGCCGCTGGCGCTCCACAGGATGTCGCCCGTGTTGACATCCACCACGCGCAGGCTGATGCCAATGGCGGGTTCACCATCGAGTCCCGCTTTGTATTGCCACTCATCCACCGAGCCCGTCACGCCGTAACGCACGCCCCGTTGCTGGGCCCAATCGAGTGCTGCCTGAAAGTCTTGTTCGCTGGGCAGTGACAGCAGGTTCTGTCGCTTTGGGTGGGGGGCCTGGCTCAGGCGTGTGATGCCTTGCTGGTGGAGTAGCGTCAGCAGGCTGGCCTCTGCCTTGCGTCCCGCCAGGGGCGTTTCGGAGTGATTGGCGATGGGCAGCAATGCCCACTGAGCCTGTCGGCTGAGCGGCTCTGTACGATGTACATCCGTGACCGCGCAGCCACCGAGTAATATCAGGCTAAGTAGTGCCAGCGGAACCCATGCCCTCAATCGATAAATATGCATCGTAGTATCTCCAGGGCGCCAGGAAGGCGCCTTGTGCAGTGGTCGGGACAACGGCGCTGCCGTTGAGTTGCCTGTGACATGGTCAGTGCCCCAGGAAGTATTGATACGTCAATGACACGCCGAGGTTGGTGTTGCCGCCACTCCTCGACCCCTGATCAGCTTCCAGGCTCAGGCTGAGTGAATCGTTGCCGAAAAGCCGACTACCTAGCGCCACGCGGGCATTGAGCCCAACCTCCTTGTCGGGTAGCCGGTAACCCGCTTCCAGCGCTACTTCAAAACGAGGTGAGGCCACGAGGGGAATGACGCTTTCAGGGTCACCGCGGCGCAAGGCAATGCCTACACCAACAAAGCTGGATGATCCGGTAAGCAGATCGTCGAGCTGGGCGTCTTCCGAGAGCCGCTGGCGAATATCGTCAGGCAGGCGATCAATGGAATAGTCGTCATGCTGCGCCAACAGGCTTAGATCAAGCTGGCGAGTGGCGCCCTTGAGCAGGGCATGCCGCCACTCGGCGTCTGTCCGGAAGCCATCGCCAAGCGGGTCACGCGTTTCACGACTGCGCAGCCTGATATGGCTGGCGTTCAAAATAAGGGTGTCTCGGGCGGTGGGCGCCCACGTCAGTTGCGCCCCGATGCGATCCTCGACAGCCAGTAGTCGCATGAGATCGTTGATCAACGAGACATGGCTGATTTCACCGTATAGGGTGCCCGCCAGGCGGGAGGTTGCCTGCCAGCGTTGGGAGGCCCCAGCGTAAGGTCGTTGATAGCGGGCAGTGTCCAGTTGGCCCATCGTGACGCTGGTATCACTGCGTGGGCCGTTCCAGCCGAGCTGCACTTCGGCGGCTCGTTCATTGTGGATACCGTTGCTGTCTATAACGTCATCTGCAGTGTCGAGCTGGCGTGTCACCAGTATAAGCCGGCCCCACAAACGCTCCCCGCTCACCTGGTAGAGTGCTTCCTGCGCGGCGATATCCAGGTTTCCCAAACGCTGGTAGGTGGCGTGAGTGGCCAGCCTATGGGGCATCTCGGCATCGAGAGCCGCACTGTCGCGCAGATGGTTGGCGCCCTCAGCGGTGAGCTGCCTGGCAAGCGTCCGAGCGTCTTGACGGCGGTCTAGCTGGCGCGCCACCGCCAGGCGGTCGGTGGCGGAAAGCGCGCGTCCGGCATCGCTATCCAGTAATGCTTCCAGCGTATCGCGGTCGTTCTTTTCCAGGGCGACGGCCAGGGTTTGCCAGGCAGGGCTAACATGCCCCTGGGACTGCGCGCGAAGCAGTAAGTAGCGAGCGTGAATGGGTTGTTGCATGGCCACGTTGGCATTGAACAGCCACTCGCCGTCGCTGGCTTGACGTGCCGAGTCAGCGCCCCCTTCGGCCACGAGCTGGTCGAACCAGCCCCGCACGCTATCGGGGCCGTACTGGTCAGCCACCAGGCCCATTGCCTGGGTATGGTCGCGGCGTTGTGCATCGTTAAGGGGGGTATTTGAAGGGACAATGAACGTCGGTGACAGCTCGGCGAAGGCGGCCAGGCGCATGTTGAACGCCAGGGCGTCTTCACCGCGCTGGCTGAGGGCATCAGCGTGGTAAATCTGCTGCCAGGCATCCAGCACGCCTGCGTCATTGGCTAAGGCATACCAGAAAATCGCTTGATCCAACTGGCCTAAAAACCGATGTGCGTCGGCCATGGCGCTCATCATGGTGGGGGTTTGCGCCGCTTGTTCCTGCCATTCATCCAGACGACCGTGCAGTGCTTCTTTGTCCCCTGCGGCGATTAACGCATACAGCAAGCCTGCGCGTAAGCCTGGATCCTGCGTAGTAAGCTCCAACGCGCGTTGGTAAGCATTGACCGCATCGTCGGGCTGGCGTTGCAGCAAAGCCTGTTGTGCCACGGCCCCCCAGTAATTGGCTGACTGGGCAAACTGGCTAGGCGCTTGATCCGCCATGGCTAACAGTGTTTTGGTCAGGGGCGTTTGGTAGTCGCGCTGTGCCAAATACAGCATTTGAATCAGCGCATCACCGTCCCTTGCTTGAGTCCAACGGTGCTCGGTCACCCGCATGGCGAGGTCGAGGTGGTCGTTATCGGCGGCGACGAGAATAAGGCGCGAGGCGCCTTCTGCGTCCAGGGCGTCCTGTTCAAACAGCGTTTGGTACGCCGCCAGGCTGGCCTGGCTATCCCCTTGCTGCCAGGCCAGTTCCGCACGTTGCGCGACAATACCAGCATCCGAGGTGAGGCTTGCCGTGGGTTGCCCCAGGAGCTTGAGGGCGTTATCAAGCTGCCAGGTTTGACTCATCACCTGATGCTGTGCCTGAAGGAACGCGGGGCGCGCACCGTAGCGCGCATTCAGGGCCGCCCAGCTGTCTGCAGCTTCGTCCAGGCGTCCGGTTTGGCCAAGCCAGGTCGCGAGGCGAATGCTCAATGCCTCATCGTCAATGCCCCCTGCCTGCCAGTCTTGAATGCGCGCGATCGCAGCGTCTGGGTCGCCTAACTGTTCAAGCAAGTCGGCCCACAAACGGCGATCCTCCAGGGTAAGCTGGCGCTGCTGGTCGAGTCGGCTCAAGGCGCTGATCGCAACGCCGCGCTCCCGGACATCCAGCGCCAGCGAAATGACCCAGCGATTATGGTCTTCGTCGCCGGTTTGGCGCGCCAACTGTTCAGCATTTTGCAGTGCACCAGCCGCATCGCCGGACCACTGCTGTACTTGAGTCAGCCGTTCCAGGTAAGCGGTGTTATTGGGATGTTGGCGGCGCAGCTGGTCCAGCGCCGTCAGGGCGCTGGATAATTCGTTAAGGCCAAGCGCAATACTCACATGGCGCTCTAGGGTCTTCGTGTCTGGCGCTGTCTGCTTGTCAATCAGCCGCTGCGACCAGCTGAGCGCCTGCAGGGGCTGATCGTGGGCGAGTGCCAGACGAATACCCAGGTCAAGCAGTTCGCGGTCGTCTGGAAATGCCGCCAGGTATTCGCGGGCATAGGCCACGCCGTCGTCTTGCTGGCTCTGTTGGGCGGAACGTAACGCCTCAAGGGCGGCAGCACGACGAGGTGATTCGGCACTATCGTCGCTTTGCTGGGCGTGGGCAGGTGTAATCAGCCAGCCAAGCCAGCCAAGCGTTAAGCGAGGCGCTTCCGCCACCCGATAGGCTCGGTGCCAGGCAGCGGCCGAGCGCTCTGGATAGCCGGCACGTAGCCACCAATAGCCGGCCAGCGATAACCAGTGGTATTGGCGGTCCATCTCCTGGCCGGCGAGCCGCTCATACAGCGTGGCGGCCTGCGCGGGGTCTTCAATTGCCAGCCAGTAGCCGGCCATGCGTTCCAGATACCCATCAGACAGGTAATCATTGGCCTGGAACGCCTGCAGGTCGTTCTGGAATTGGCGCAAGGCTTGTGGACGCTGAGGAGCTTCGGCGCCAATCGCGGCGAGCAGTTGCCACTCAATGGATAAGCGCAGCCACTGGATCGCTCTATCGTCCGAGTCTTGCAGCGGTAACATGATGGTACGCGCCAGCGGGGCGTCGCCCACTTTCAGCAGCTTGTTGGCCAGGTTAACGCGCAGCTCAACGTTGTCGGGGTCGGTATTCAGCAGCGCCTGGGAATAAAGCAGTGAAATTCGGCTAGGCATACTGTCGCTGTCGTCAAGCGTCAGCAGGTGGTGAGCGGGAAACAGCACTACCAGCATGAGGGCAAGGGCCAAGGCCATCAGGCGCAAGGTAAGCGGTCGAATTAATCGGCGCTGGCGCAATACGGCGGGGGCTTTAGGGTTAGCGTTTCGCACAGCGCACCTCAATACGCTCGGCGTCAGCGCGGACAAAGGCTAGCAGGGTGGCACCATCACGTTGCGTGATACGTGCGCCAGGGGCGGATACCTGGCAGTTGTCGGTGGCCGCGAGCTCTACCTTCAGTGGCACCTGCTCGGCGGCAAGGCTGAAGCTGAGCTCGCCAGGTGAGCGAGAGTGCCATGTGGTGATACGCCCGTTGGCATGGCGCAGGTGAGGCGTTCGCGGCCTGGCAGAGGTGGTGAAAAGCGTGGCATTGCCGCCTCCCGTGAGCGCCACATAGCGTCCGGAGGCAATCTCGCGAACCCCGGCAACGCCGTCAGAGCGTTCGAGATCCGGCCAGCCCATGGCCGGGGGCAAGCGCAGCGTGCGCATGTGGTTGGCTCCCTTGATCTGCCAGCCGCCGTCCAGGCGTTTGGCGATACCCGTGTGGTACCACTGCGACGCGACATCGCTCCAGGCGCTGGCGTAAAGCGGCAGCGTCTCCTGGGTGAGTACATAGTCGTACACTTCATGCAGCGCGCGCAGGGCGCCGGGACTCGCCGCAGAGTAAAAATGGTAGTAAATATCGATGGGCTTCAGCCGACGCGGCTGGTCGGTAAGCTGATAGGTCTCAATCGCGCGTCGATAGCCCCATAGTGGGCCTAACATATTGTTGGTATAGACATTTTCATTGATTTGGGGGGCGTAAACCTGAAGATAGCGGCCCAGCGGACGCAGCATGGGGGACACGTCGGTCATGGTCGGATTACTGCGGGTAACGCTGGTATTGCCGCCGTTCAAGTTACGCAGCCCCAGTTCGTCGGCAATCGCCAGGGCTTCCACCGGCGGCAACGCATTGCCTGTCCACAAAATCACGTTGACCGGCTTATCAGCGGGCGCCAGTTCGCGATTGATATAGTCGCTGGAGCCTTCAATTTCACGCCGCAACGAAAAGCGGTAGTTGGGAATGGGCAGGTTATAGTTGAAATTGGCCAGTGTTTTGCCCTGGCCCGCCAAGTCATTTTCCTGGAGGCTTTCCCACTCGAACGGATGGCTAAAGGTGTGCGTTGCCACCTCGACCCAAGGCAGGCTGAAAATACGCCGTGCTATAGGTTCCAGGGTGGTGCTCTTTTCAGGGTAGAGACCTTGCGGGCCGATCTCGCCTTCAATGACCGACACCGTGGTGGGAACCCGATAGCGCTGTAAAATATCCGACAGCATCAGTTCGCCGGTAAAGGGGGTGCCTGGCATATCAGCGCGGCTGACAAAGGCATCACCGTCGATCTGGGTCATCCAGTAACGGGCGCCGTTTTCCGTGGTGGCATCGGCAATCGGCATCTCGGGTAGCGCCAGGGCGCGCTGCAAGAATGCAAAGGGGTCGAGGTTCCAGCGTATTTGGGTTTCGCTGGCCTGCTGAAACACCCAGGGGTAGCTGGCAAGCCCGCCCCAGGAGCCGGTGAGGATCGGTGAAAAGCGACGATCGCGGTCATCGCCAAGGGTTAGGTGTGAGGTCAGTGCGCCATCGATCAGTTCGTAACTGGTTTGAGGGGGGAGTGAGGGAGGCGGGAAACCCTCGAAATCGACCAGTTCGTCATGGGCCAGGGGCGTCAGTGAGGCACTTGCAAGACCGTTGACTTCACGAACGCCCATGAAGCTGCCAAGCGCCCCAGCAAGTGGCACCCCAGGATTGCCGACGATCGCAGCGCGCAGGCCATTACGCATTTGGTGCAGTAGCCATGGTGGATAATGCGGCGGGCCCGTCAGTGACTCGTCAAACCAGGTAACGACCCCGGCATAGCGGCCGTGAAGCAGATCGCTGGGCAATGGTTCATTGACGTCGCGGTATTCAGCCCCGTAGCCCAGGTACTCAAGGGGCATGGCAAGGTAGCGATGAGCATTGCTGTAGGCGAGTTCTCCGGCTTCCGTCTTGGCCTTATCAAACAAGATAAGCACCCGCCGCGGCATGGCCTCGATCAGGCCGACGCCCATCTGATTGAGCTGCGGTACGCTCACCCAGGGAACAAACCCTGCGTCGCTGATGCGCTCGGCAGTTTGCCGGGCCAGCGAGCGGTTATTGGCCGGCACGTAGTCGATGGCGATGGCGGGTAGCTGATAGTCATTCCTGACACGGGCCAAGTGGTCGTAAAGCCAAGCCTGATCGTCGTCGGGTACGTCACCGTATACCTTGGTGGCGGGGTTCCAGCCGCGATAAAGGGATTCGGCAGCGACACCGACCACATCGTCGTGAACGCGGTCGAGAATTTCAAAACCGCGGTTCATGATCAGTTGTATATCGGGGTACTGGCGCTTGATTCGGGCAATGATCGCCACCAGCGCCTCCTGCTGGCGCCGGGCGTCGTCACCGTCAGGCGCGAACAGACGATAGCTGTCGAGGGTATCGAGAAACAGACCCCGGTATCCGGCTTCCCACAGCGGCCTGACATGCTCCTCAATCAGCCACCGCTGCCATTCTGGGGCGGTTAAATCGGCCACCTGACTATTCCAGGCGTCGTTACGCGTCATCAGGACGCTCTCGTCGACGGGGTTTTTGCTGTTGCGCCAACCATCGAGCTCGCCGACACTGAGGTAGGCGAAAGGCTGCCCGCCATGTTGGGTGAGTTGGTCGTACTGGTGCTCATCTACATTCGCAGCTTCCACCACGATCCAGTCAAACTGCGAGAGCAACTCGGTAGGCACATCATTGCCATAGTAAAAGGCAACGCTTGGCGGGGCAGATGGGGCAGCCGCCTGCGCCAGAGCACTGGCGCCCACGACGAGCGTCAATAGCATTCCACGTAACACAGAATAAGCCACGGCATCACCTTTATCAGTAGGCACGCATGAACCCGGCGCGATGATCAGGCATTCACGGTGAGCGGGGGGCGCTCGTCGTCGGTCATAGTCTGACGGCAATGATGAATGAGCTCACCCAGCCCTTCGTCCATCGTCCATTGCGGGGTGAGCGATAGCCATTCGGCCAGGCGGTGTGGGTCCCCGTAGGAGTGACGAATATCTTCTGCCTTGGCGGGCAAGTGCTGAGCGGGTAATGTGCAGCCGGTGGATCGGCTGAGCAGATCGATCAGGTCAAGCAGGTCAATTTGCTGACCGGTGGCAACGTTGCAAATGCCGCAGTGGGTGCTGAACAGCGCGGTAAGGTTGGCACGGGCAACGTCGCCCACGTAGATAAAATCGCGTGACTGGGTGCCGTCGCCAAAAATGATGGGCGCTTGATGAGCAAGCATTCTATCGATGAAGCGTGCCACGACACCGGCGTAGGGTGAACGCGGGTCTTGGCGTGGGCCGTAAACATTGAAGTAACGCAGTCCCAGGCTGGGTAAGCCGTGCAGACTTGCCAGCAGGGCGGCGTAGCGTTCATCCACCCATTTTTCCAGCCCGTAGGGAGATAGCGGCGCCAAGGCTGACGCTTCTGTTAGTGGCAACTGAGAGGGTGCGCCGTACACTGCAGCAGAAGACGCATACACAAGTTTTGACACCTTTGCCTGGGCGGCGGCGTGCATCACGTTGAGCGCGCCCAGAATATTGTGCGTAGCGGAGTCGCAGGGATCTTCGACCGAGCGTGAAACAGATACCTGGGCGGCCAGGTGCAGGCAGTGCGTAGCGCCCTGCATGACAGCGTTAACCTGCTCTTGATCGCGAATATCGCCCTGGACAATGTCCAGATGCTCGTGCTGGGGGAGGTTGTCTATGTGACCGCTTGAGAAATTATCCAGCACGCGTACCGAATAGCCGGATGCGAGAAGCAGTTCAACGGTGTGTGAGCCAATGAAGCCGGCTCCCCCGGTTACCAGAATACATTTATCATCGTTGCCCATGATTCTGTCCCCTTCCTTTTGGAGGCTGACTTGGCCCGCGGTGGCGAGCATGTATCAGTGCTTAGCTTTTTGAAACAATTTGTATCTTAATGTTTAATTATAATTACAATTAGATGCAAGCGGTGGAAGGGTGAAATGACTCAATAGCGAAGTATGCTTTTACTAATCATCAAGCCGGGGAGGAACAGCGTTCGGATGCAGTCGGCAACAAAAAGGCCAGCGCAAAAGGCTGGCCTGTCAACATTGAAACGCTTAGGCTGGACTAGCAGGTCGTGATGCGCTCCACGCCCTCCTGATTGCCGAGCAGCAGCACGTCGGCGCCCCGATCGGCGAACAGGCCATTGGTCACCACGCCCACAATGGCGTTGAGCTTGGCCTCCATGGCTAAAGGGTCATCGATCATGAAATCGTAGCAGTCGATGATCTGGTTGCCGTTGTCGGTGACCACCCCTTGCCGATAGACAGGCTCGGCTCCCAGGCCGACCAGCTGGCGGGCAACGTAGGAGCGCGCCATGGGAATCACTTCAACCGGTAACGGGAAGTTGCCCAGTTGGCTGACGTACTTGGAATGGTCGGCGATGCAGATGAAGCGCTCGGCGCAGGCGGCGACGATTTTTTCGCGAGTAAGCGCCGCACCGCCGCCCTTGATCATTTGTAAGTTGGCGTTCACTTCGTCGGCGCCGTCGATATAAAAAGGTAGTGTGCCAACGCTGTTCAATTCGAACACATCAATACCCAGCGATTTCAAGCGCTGTGCGCTGGCCTCCGAGCTGGCTACCGCCCCCCTGAACCGATCGCGCAGCGGTTTCAGGCGATCAATAAACAAATTGGCGGTAGAGCCGGTGCCGATGCCCAGCACGGTATCTTGCTCAAGCCAGGGTTCAATTTCGTTGATCGCTTTGTCCGCGACGGCGGCCTTGAGTTCGTCTTGGGTCATGGTATGCCTTTTTGCTGGGAGGAGTGGGTTCACGGCTCATTATAACGGCGCGAGCGCGGCCTGCCGATCAAAACGCCGCTGGACGCCGCGAGGCGTAATCTGCTACCAATAGATGTTTTGTCCGCACCCGTCAGGGTTACGCTCTTCCTTGGGATTTTCCGCATGCTCGAAGCAACCGTCAAAAAGATCCTCCAGGCCCATGTGTATGAAGCCGCCTGTGAAACGCCTATATCGCCCGCTCCCTTTTTGTCGCGTCGTTTCAACAACCAGATTTTGATTAAGCGCGAAGATCTGCAGCCAGTGTTTTCCTTCAAAATCCGCGGGGCCTACAACAAGATGGCTCAGCTGAGCGAAGAACAGAAGGCCAAGGGGGTGATTGCGGCCTCGGCGGGCAATCATGCCCAGGGCCTTGCCATGGCTGCCAAGCTGATGGGCGTTAAAGCGGTCATTGTCATGCCGCGGATTACCCCCGAGATCAAGGTGCAGGCGGTTCGCGCACGGGGTGCCAAGGTGGTGCTCAAGGGCGATGCCTTTGCCGCCGCTGCCGAGCACGCGCAAGCGCTGATAAAAGAGCACGGCTACACCTATATCCCGCCGTTTGACGACATTGACGTTGTCGCCGGTCAGGGCACCATCGCGGTGGAAATCCTGCGCCAGCAAGCCGGGCGCCTCGATGCCATCTTCGTGCCGGTGGGCGGGGGCGGCCTGATTGCCGGTATTGCCGCCTACGTCAAATACCTGCGTCCGGATATCAAGGTGATCGGCGTGGAATCCGAAGACAGCGCCTGCCTGAAAGCGGCGTTGGAAGCGGGGGAGCGCGTTATATTGGATCAGGTAGGCGTTTTTGCCGAGGGCGTGGCCGTGGCACAGATCGGTGAGGTGCCGTTTTCGCTGGTCAAGGATCTGATCGACGAGGTAATAACCGTCACCGCCGATGAAATGTGCGCCGCTGTCAAAGATATCTTTGAAGATACTCGCGCCGTCGCGGAAACCTCGGGGGCGCTGTCGCTTGCCGGGCTGAAAAAATATATTCAGCAAACCGGTGCGGAGGGGCAGACCCTGTTGTGCATCAACTCCGGGGCCAACACCAATTTTGACCGTCTGCAGCACATTGCCGAGCGAACCGAGCTTGGCGAGCAGCGGGAGGCGATTCTGGCCGTGACCATTGCTGAAAAGCCAGGCAGTTTCAAGAAGTTCTGCCGTACGCTGGGTAAGCGCATGGTGACCGAATTCAGCTATCGCTATGCGGACAACAGCGAAGCGCATATCTTTGTCGGCGTACAGGTCAAACCCGGCGGCGAGGATCGCCAGGCCGTGATCGAGAAGCTTGAGGAAGGGGGGTATCAGGTCGAGGATCTTACCGACAATGAGCTGGCGAAGTTGCATATCCGCCATCTCAGCGGTGGTCGTCCCAGCGAGCATTTTGAAGAAGAGCTGTACCGCTTTGAATTTCCCGAACGCCCTGGCGCACTGATGAACTTCCTGACCCAGCTGCCCCACGACTGGAATATTTCGCTGTTCCACTACCGGAATCACGGCGCTGCTTACGGCCGTGTCCTGGTCGGCATGCAGGTGCCCAACGGCGACCGCAAGCATGTTGACGAGCACCTGGATGCAATTGGCTACCGCTATTGGCGGGAAAGCGATAACCCGGCGTACCGGCTGTTCATGGCGTGACGGTGTGTAGCGTAATAAGTAAGCAGTTACTAACGTTTCAGGCCGCCGTGGGTCGGCCTGTTAAGAAACGCTGTGCGTTTATTTTTTAGAGGTAAATGACCGTTTAAAGCGTTGTCAACGGCTGCCTATTGGCCCTATAGTCACAGACGATATTAAGGAAAGACATCATCCCGGCAGTATTAAGCGATTCATGTCCGGCAAGCCGTTTGATGTCTTGACAAATTTGGCAACGTTCAAGGGGCTGGAGAAGCAATATGCGACGCAAGAAGCCTGATATGGTGATGGCACTGATGGTTGTGTTCGCGCTTGGGGTGCTGGTGACTGGCTACGCGCAGGCGCTGTCGGGTAACTGACCCATCCCGTGGTAAGAAAAAGCATCGATTGTTGAACGGGCTGGCCTTTTGGGTCGGCCCGTTTTGCTTTCCAGCCGGTCAAACAGACCCAGGTCGCACAATATGCCGGTCGCTGACCACCGCGCTTAACGGTATGTCCCAGGGTTCGACGGGCAGCGCGTCTACCTGCTGGCACGCATGGGCGACGCCCAGCAGCGTTGGCTTGGGCCCCGGTCGGCGCATGAAGGCAAGACTGCGATCATAAAAGCCTCCGCCCATGCCCATACGGTTAGCCTGGGCGTCGAAACCCACCAGGGGCACCACCAGGGTATCGAGCGCCCAGGCGGGCAGGCGGTTGGGACGCCTGGCGGCAAAGCGGGTGTCGGGTTCGGCGATGCCGAAGCGATTCTTGATCATTGGCGTCCCCGAGTGGTAAGCGACGAACCACAGCGAGTTGGCGCTGAAAGGCCGCAAAACCGGTAAATACACTGAGATGCCTCGCTGGCGGAGCCAGGGAATCAGCGGGGTAGGATCGATTTCGCCCTTGACGGGCAGATAGAGACTTATGCGTCGGGCACGGCGAATCTCAGGAAGGCGTTTGAGCTGACGACAAAGGCGGAAGGCCGCTTCGCGCTGCTCGCGAGGTGTCAACGCCTGGCGCCGCTGGCGTAGTTCACGCCGCAGCGTTCGCTTGTGGTCAGCGCTGTGAAGACTGTCCATCATTATCAAGTGTTCCCCAGAGTGCCGCTGTCGTTCTGGCCCTGAACCTACTGGTTCAGGTGGGTGGCCGCAGCCAGGCCGTCAGGCTTTCCGACGCACGGACATGCACACGGGCCTGGCTAGCATTTGGCCCCCTGGGTATTACGCATAGGCTCGAGGGACTATAACGACTGGCGCACACCCCAGAGAACTCCGTTATCCTAACAGAGCGCGGGCCAATGCCAAAGGCCTGCGTTCAACGGCCTCACGACTTGCGGGTTTGCGACAAAGCGTGCTCGAGCCGCTCGTTAAGCCGGTTCAAATTCGCTTCTCCGGCACGTTGTTCGTCCATAGTCTCAAGCAGTTCGTGGGTAATATTGAGCGCCGCCATGATCGCGATACGCTCGCTCCCCAGCAGACTGCTTTGCGCCTGAATTCCCTGCATGGCGCGGTCCAGATAGCGGGCCGCGCGCTCAAGCTTGGCTTCTTCACCGGGGTCGCAAGCAATCACGTAATCGCGCCCTAGCAGGCTGATTTCGGTAGTAGGCCGCTTAGTGTTACTCATGACAAGCTCCGGCACGGGTCAAAAGGATGCCCAATGCGTTAACATCACTGTAGAGGAAGGACGCTGGCGCTCACTATAAGAGAGCGGCTTGCACGCGGTCAACGCGCAAGCCGGAGCGGCCTACCATCGCGAACCCATGCCAACGAGTGAAGACCATGTCGCTAATTGACGAACGCCAGGAATTTTCGGATGTCGCCGATGTTTTTTTGCTGCACGGGAGCATGCAGTCGCCCGCTTTTCTCGATGGCCGGCTTTGCGCACTGTTAGCCCTGCGCGATGTGGACGCCCAAACCTGGCTGGAAGAGGTCTGTTTGAGCCTCGGTGTGGAACAGCCCCGTGACCCGGCCAGCGCCGAACGGCTGTTGGGCTGGCGTCGGCAGACGCTGGAGGCACTCAGCGCCAGCGATCTCAACTACGCGCCGCTGCTGCCCGACGAGCTGTTCAGCCTGGCCGAGCAGGCCCAGGGCCTGAAAGAGTGGACGCTGGGCTTTATGGAGGTGGTTGACGAAGTGGTCGATGAAGACATGCGCCAACGCTGGTCGCAAACCCTGCGCGAAGCGGTGGACGACCTTTCGGGGCTTGGCCAGATCGAGACCGATATCGATGACTCGCCAGAGAATGAAAATGACCTCTTTGCGCTGACCGAGCACGCGCGGATGGCGGCCATGCTGCTGTACACCGAGCAGCATCCCGGTCAGCCGCAGGTCGAGCAAACCGACACGCCCGTTCATTAACCTGTTGTTGGAAAACGTTATGTCGCCTGATGTACTTCCCCGGCCGCCGGCGATTACGCCGGCGGAATATCGCCAGCGGCGCGACACCCTCATGGCACAGTTGCCTGCCAATGCCGCGGTCATCTTACCCAGCGCTTCGCTGGTGACGCGCTCCAACGACAGTGAGTATGCGTTCCGCCAAAACAGCAACTTTTATTACCTCACCGGCATCACCGAGCCGGATGCCCTGCTGGTGCTGCTGCCGGGCCGTGAGGCGGGGCAAAGCGTGGTGTTCTGCCAGGACCGCGACCCCACCATGGAAGCCTGGACAGGTCGGCGGTTGGGCGCACAAGGCGCGGTGACCGAACACGGCGTTGATCAGGCGTTCGAGAATGCGGAGCGCGAGGCGACCCTGGCAACGCTGCTGTCGGGGCGTGAATGGCTTTATCTGCCTCTCGGGGACGCGGATGCCCAGGCCATCGCCGATGCCGCCTTGGCCGAGGCAACCACGGGCCAGCGCCGTGGCCGGCCCGCGCTCAAGGGCTGGGTGGACACGGATCCGCTGATTCACGCCATGCGCCAGATTAAAAGCGCGGCCGAAATAGCGCTGCTGCGCCATGCGGCGCTGATTTCTGCTCACGCGCATGTGCGCGCCATGCGCGCGGCAAAGCCTGGCCTGAGTGAATATCAGCTACAGGCTGAATTGGAGCATGAGTTTGTCTGGCAAGGGGGCAGTGGGCCTGCTTACAGCACCATTGTGGGTGGCGGTGCCAATGCGTGTGTCTTGCACTACATTGAGAACAGCGCACCGCTGACCAGCGGCGAGCTGGTGTTGATTGATGCCGGCGCGGAATTCGAGCTCTATGCCGGCGACATTACCCGCACCTTCCCGGTATCGGGGCGCTTCGATGAGGCCCAGCGGGCACTTTATCAAGTCGTGCTGGATGCCCAGGAACGAGCCGTCGCGGCGGTTCAGCCAGGTGCTACCCTCGCTGAGATCCATCAGGGCGTGGTGGCCGACCTGACCGCTGGATTGATTGCACTGGGCCTGCTGGACGGCGAGCTGCAGACCTGTATCGACGAGCAGCGCTACCGGCGGTTTTACCTGCATTCCACCTCGCATTGGCTGGGCCTGGATGTCCACGATGTGGGCCGCTACCGGCTGGACGAAGAGACGCCACTGCCGCTGGCGCCGGGCATGGTACTGACCGTTGAGCCCGGTCTTTATATTCCCGATGAACCGGATATCCCCGCTGCCTTTCGAGGCATCGGCGTGCGCATCGAGGACAACGTGGTCGTGACGGCGCAGGGGCATGACGTGCTCACCGACCAGGTGCCAAAACGTATCGCAGATATCGAGGCGCTGATGGGCGGCGAGGGTTAGGTCGCCATTCGTTATGTAATTTACGTTACGCAATAGGCGCGGTGTGCTTGAGCACATCCGTCACCATGGGGAGGCAGCCAATGCAAGCGACGGGGCAGGCAATAACGCACGACATCGTGATTGTGGGGGGTGGGTTGGTAGGCGCGAGTCTGGGCTGTGCCCTGGCCCCCTTGATTGAGCGTTTTGGTTGGAAAGTCGCCATCATCGAAGCGGCGCCGCTCCCCGTCGCGTCCCTCGATGAGGGCTGGCAGCCCAGTTTCGACGCCCGCGCCAGCGCCATCGCCGAGGGCTCCGCCCAGCGCTTCCGTCAGCTGGGAGTGTGGGACGCCATGCAGGCCGAGGCAACGCCCATCAAGCGCATCCACATCAGCGAGCGGGGGCGGCTGGGGGCTACCCGGCTTAACGCTTGTGAGCTCGGCGTCGAGGCGCTGGGGCACGTGATTCCCAACGCCTGGATGGGGCGCGTGCTTCATCAACGGCTCAACACGTTGCCCCTTGAGTGGCACTGTCCTGCCAAGGTGGAGAGCATTACCCCGACCCCTCAGGGCCACGACCTGAGCCTCTCCGATGGCAGTCGTCTGCACGGCGCCTTGACGGTGCTGGCCGACGGTGGGCGCTCGGGGTTGAAAGAGCAGCTGGGTATCGCCAGCCGCCGCGATTCCTATCAACAAACCGCGTTGATTGCCCACGTAGGTGTCAGTCAGCCCCATCAAGGCATCGCCTACGAGCGGTTTACCCGCGCGGGGCCGATTGCGCTCCTTCCTCTGCCAGGACAGTCAATGGAGCTGATCTGGACGCATGACAGCGGTGAGGAGCAGGCGCGTCTGGCGCTGTCCGATGGTGAATTCCTGGCGCAGCTTCAAGCCGCCTTTGGCGACCGTGTCGGACGCTTTACCCAGGTAGGTCAGCGCCACAGCTATCCGTTAACCTTGATCACGGCCCAGGAACCGGTTCGCCCCGGACTTGCCGTATTGGGCAATGCCGCGCATGCGTTGCACCCGGTTGCCGGGCAGGGCTTCAACCTGGCCCTGCGCGGGGTGATGGATCTGGTCGATGCCCTGGAAGAAGGCGAGTGGGCAAAACGCCCGCTGGGCGACATGGCCACCCTGCAGGCGTTCGAGCGGCGGCGCGCGCGCGACCGGGCCAACGTGATCCGCTTTAGTGACGGGCTGATTCGCCTGTTTGGCCTGTCGTTCCCGCTGTTGCCTCACGCCCGGGCAGCCGGTTTGATTGGGCTCAATATGGTAGGGCCATTACGTAAAGGGCTGGCGCGCCGGGCCATGGGGTTGGAGCGATGAGTCACCCCGCATTGCCCACGCGTGTGAGCCAGCTAAGCTAACGTTAAGGAGCGTTATGCCGTCATCCAAAGAGTTACCGATACCACCAGATCGCTGCTATGACGCCATTATTGTCGGCGCTGGCATGGTGGGGGCCACCCTGTGCTGGTTGCTGGCGAACGCCGGCATGCGGGTAGCGCTGGTGGAGGCGCAATCAGCGCCGCCTAAGCACGCGCTGAGCGAGCGTCCCGGCACGCGGGTCAGCGCCCTGACCCCGGTTTCACAACGGTTGTTGACGCATGTCGGCGCCTGGCCATTGATGGTCGAAGCCCGGGTGACACCTTACCGCTATATGCAGGTGTGGGACGCCGAGGGCAGCGGTGAGATTGCCTTTTCCGCCGATGAGGCGGGCGTTCCCGTGCTGGGTCACATTGTCGAGAACGACGTCACGCTATCGGCGTTGCACGTGGCACTCGCGCGCCAGGCCAAGGTTAGCATGTACTTCGATGCGCCGGTGGCGGCATTGGCGGAAACAGCGTCAGGGCGCCAACTGTGCTTGGCGAACGGCCAGGTGTTGCACGCATCCTTGATTGTAGCGGCGGACGGGGCGCGCTCGGCGCTGCGTGAGATGGCGGGTATCGACGTGGTCAGCGAGTCGATGGGGCAAGAAGCGGTGGTCACCACGGTGCATTGTGAAAGACCCCACGGCGACACTGCACGCCAAGCCTTTGTCGACGGCTGTCCGCTGGCGTTCCTGCCGCTGACGGTGCAGGGGGATGCCCACTACTGTTCGATTGTCTGGTCGACGACGCCCGCCCATGCCAATGAGCTTTGCGAGCTTACTCAGGCATCATTGGGCGATACCCTGGGTAACGCCTTGGGCGGGCGAATGGGCGCGGTAACCGCCTGCGACCGGGCGTATCGCTTTGCGTTGGTTCAGCGTCATGCGCGGGACTATGTGCAACCGCATTTCGCCCTGGTGGGTGACGCCGCGCACAGTCTCCACCCGCTGGCCGGGCAGGGCGTCAACCTGGGGTTGATGGATGCCGCCGTCCTGGCCGAGGAGGTCACCGCCGCCTGGCGGCGGGGCGCTCCCTGGGGCGAACTCGGCACGCTCAAGCGCTACGCCCGCCGTCGGCGAGGTGACAACCAGCGCATGCTCGGGCTGATGAAAGGCTTTAAAGTGCTGTTTGGCAGTCACGATCCGGCGTTGACCCTGGCGCGCAACCTGGGCATGAGCGGCATGCATCAGCTTGCACCGCTCAAGCGGATCGTCATGCGCCAAGCGACCGGCGAACGCGGCCGCTTGCCGGTCACCTGCCGTTAGTCACGGCGGCGGTCGACCACGTTCAGCGCTTTGAGCAAGTTAAGCGCCTCGCTCAGTTGGTAGTCGTCGCGCAGTCGTGGAGATGTTTCCTCGCGGTCGCGTGGGGCCTGTTGGGCGCTTAGATGGCCTTCGAGGTCGGCTTCGCGGGTTTCGCGACGGCTTTCGGCCACTTCAAGACGACCACGCACCACATCCACATCCGGCTCAATGCCCTGGGCCTGGATCGAGCGCCCTTCGGGGGTGTAATACAGCGCGGTGGTCAGTTTCAGCCCCTCGCCGTTGCCCAGCGGCATGATCTGCTGCACGGAACCCTTGCCGAAGCTGTCGGTGCCCATGATGATGCCCCGACGCTGATCCTGCAGGGCGCCGGCGACAATTTCGGCGGCGGACGCGCTGCCGCTATTGATCAGCACCACCAACGGCACGTCGCCGGCGGGGGTGTCGGCCGACGCCGAGAAGGAGAGCTCGTTGTCGGGAATCCGCCCTTCGGTATAGACAATCAGGCCGTCGTCCAGGAACAGGTCGGCCACCCCGACCGCTGCCTGCAGCACGCCGCCGGGGTTATTACGTAAATCGAGCACCAGTCCGTCCAGCGGCTGCTCCCGGGCCATGCGCTCCAGCGCTTGGCGTGCCTGCTCCGGGGTGCGCGACTGGAACTGGCCGATCCGTAAATAGCCATAGCCGGTTTCCAGCAGTTCGTGCTTGACGCTTTCGCTGCGGATAATCTCGCGGGTCAGCGTGAACTCGCGGGGCGACTCCTCACCCGCGCGCAGTACAGAGATATCAATGGTCGTGTCGGGATCGCCGCGCATCAAGGTGACGGCTTCCTGCAACGACATGCCTTTAGTCGGCGTGCCGTCGATGCTGATGATAATGTCCCGGGACATCAGCCCTGCCCGTGAGGCGGGGGTATCGTCGATCGGGGTGATGACCATGAGCTGGCCGTTTTCCATGCCCACTTCGATGCCGATCCCGCCAAACTCACCCTCGGTGGACTCGCGCAGGCTCTGGTATTCCTCTTTATCGAGGTAGGCGGAGTGGGGATCCAGCTCGCTCAGCATGCCGCGCATGGCGTTACGCAGCAGGGTGCGGTCGTCGACATCCTCGACATAGGCACGCTTGATGCGTTCGAACACCTCGGCAAACGTCTGGATTTCTTCAAGCGGCAGGTCGCTGTCGACGCTATTGCTACTTGGCTGGGCAAGCAACGGAAGCGGGGTCGATAGTAAAGCGATGGGCAGCAGGAGCGCCAAGAAGCGTTTGGCGGTGGCCGATCCCTGGGTAACTGATAGCGTCATGCGGACTCCGCGAAGCGATAGGTGGGTAGCGGTGGCGCTACCCGAAGTGACAACAAGTATGGCTCAGCTTATCCCGTCAGCGGCGTGCAATCCAACGTTGCGGGTTAATGGGTTCACCGCGGCGGCGAACTTCAAAGTAAAGTGCATCACGCGGCTGCCCGCCGCTGTTGCCCACCTGGCCAATCGTATCGCCGCTTTTAACCTGTTGGCCGGGGCGCGCGTTGAACTGCTGTAGATGGGCATAGAGCGTCATGATCTGATCACCATGGTCGATAATCAGCAGGTTACCAAATCCGCGCATCCAGTCGGCAAACACCACACGGCCGGTATGCACCGCGCTGACCGTGCTGCCCCCAACGGCGCGAATGACGATGCCGTTGTAATGCACGCCGTCGCGACGCTGGAAGTCCGCCGTGATATCGCCCTGAACCGGCCAGGGTAAGTCGCCCTGGGTACGCGTAATCTGGGTGCTTGGCGTCGGCTCGTCAAGGCGGGCAAGTTCGGCCTGAATCTCGCGAAGCCGCTGTTCGGCCTGTTCGCGGTCTTCATTCAAATCGGCCAGGCGGGCGGCTTCACTGCCGTAGCGGTCATCCAGATTGGCGACGACGCCACGGCGTTCCTGGGTGCGCTCGGCAAGCCGTGCGCTTTCTTCTTCAAGCTCCTCAGACAAGGTATCCAGGCGATCCTGACGCTCGGCAAGTGCCTGTTGCGTATTAGCCAACGCATTATCCAGCCGGGCGATGTCGTCCAGGCGCTGCTGGCGGGCGTCGGTGAGCCGGTTTAAATAGGCCTGCATGCGGTCAAGCGCGGCGGGGTCGCCCTGATTCAACAGCAGCTTGAGCTGGGGCGTCGGGCCTAGGCGGTAAAGCGCTGCCAACTGCTGGCCAAGGGCATCAACCTGGGCGTCGCGGTCGGCTTCAAGGCGCTCGCGATGCTGGCGAAGCTTACGGGTTTCTTCGTTCAGCTCGCGCCGCTCGCCCTGCAGCTGATCAAGCCGCTGGTGGGTCTCGGCCAGTTCGGTTTCCACCTCGCGCAGCTCGCGTTTGGCGCCTTCGCGGGCGTCGTCGGTGTCGCTCAAACGTTCCGAAACCGCCTCGATGGCCTGGCCAATATCATCGAGTTGCTGGCGCGCTTGATCTTCGCTGGGCTGGGCGGCACTTTGCGTGGCGACCATCAGCGCCACGCAAGCCGCCATCCCGACAAGTCGTCGCATGCAGGGACTAACCGAATCGAATCAGGGGGTGACCGGTCATTGCCTCAGGAACGTCCTGATTCATCATGGTCAGCAGCGTCGGTGCCAGGTCGCATAGTCGGCCATCGGCGAGCTGAGCCGAGCGCTCTCCAACATAAATCAGCGGCACCGTAAAGGTGGTATGCGCGGTTTGCGGCGCCCCGGTCTCCGGATGAACCATCTGTTCGGCATTGCCATGATCCGCCGTAATCAGGCAGGCACCACCTGCGCGCTCGATGGCCTCGACCACGCGACCCACGCAGGTATCGACGGTTTCGATGGCCTTGACGGCGGCGTCGAAGTCGCCGGTGTGGCCGACCATGTCACCGTTGGCGTAGTTGCACACCATTACATCAAAGTGGCCGCTATCGATAGCGCCGACGAGTTTGTCGGTAATTTCGTAGGCGCTCATCTCGGGCTTTTCATCGTAGGTCTTCACGTCGCGCGGGGACGGCACGAGAATGCGCTTTTCGCCCTCATATTCGGCTTCGTTGCCGCCTGAAAAGAAGAAAGTGACGTGGGGATATTTCTCGGTCTCGGCGATTCGCAACTGGGTCAAGCCGCGTTTGGCAACCACCTCGCCCAGGGTGTCGTGGAGATCGTTGGGCGGAAAGGCGGCCGGCGCCGGAATGTCCGCCGCGTACTGGGTCATCATGACCAGTCCGTCCCCTGCCAGTTTGGGGCAGACGCGCCGTTCGAAGCCGTTGAAGTCGGGCTCGACGAAAGCGCGGGTCAGTTCGCGAGCGCGATCCGAACGGAAGTTGAGGAAAATCGCCGCATCACCGTCCTGCAGCGTGATGGTGCTGTCGCTGGAGCCATCGCCGACCGGTATGCTGCTGGCGGCGACGAACTCGTCGGTTTCGCCCCGTTCGTAGGCATTGCGCAGCGCGATTTCGGCGCTGGTCGCGTAATAGTCGGCATGCCCGTCAGTGATCAGTCGGTAGGCTTGCTCGACGCGTTCCCAGCGATTATCCCGATCCATGGCAAAAAAGCGCCCGATAATCGAGGCGACAAAGCCATTGTCGGCGCCGACCAGCTCGGCCAGGCGCGCATTGGCCCGCTCGATGGAGCGAAGCGCGCTCTGGGGGGGCATATCGCGGCCGTCCAGGAAGGCGTGCACGTAGATGCGCTGGGCCCCGCGGCGCGCGGCCAGCTCGGCCATGGCCATAAAATGGTCTTCATGGCTGTGGACGCCGCCAGGCGACAGCAATCCCAGCAGGTGCACGGCGCGACCGTTAGCCACGGCGTCGTCGATGGGCCGGGTGAGGGCGTCGATGGTATCCAGGTCGCCGTCTTCAATGGCCTTGGTGATGCGAGTGAAATCCTGGTAAACGATGCGTCCGGCGCCCAGGTTCATGTGGCCCACTTCGGAGTTGCCCATTTGCCCGTCCGGCAGCCCAACATGGCGGCCATCGGTATGAACAAAGGCATGGGAGCGGTTCGCCCAGAGCTGATCCATCACCGGGGTGCTGGCGGCGGCCACCGCATTGTGCGCACTGTCGGGGTTGTGACCGTAACCGTCCAGAATAATCAGCGCGACGGGGCGGGGAGTGCGTGCAGTGTCCATAAAATCCTCCTGATAAGTGGCAAGCCGGACGACATAACGTGGATCAGGGTCGCGACTAACGCATGCATCGGGCATCATAACGCAGCCAGTGGCTAAGCGTCATGGCTCAGGCCTGCGCGCGTGGCCTCCAGACGTGTATACTTGTCGCGTTTTAGCGGTGGCAACGCTGCTTTTTTCCGTATTGACCAAGAGATTGTGTCGCGATGATCGATCAGCTGTTCGAATTCGTACTGAATCATCCCCTGCTGGTGGGGGCGTTTTTGCTGGCGCTGATAGCGTGGATGGTGTATGAGACACGCAGCGCTTCAACCCATGCGCTCACCGCCTCCCAGGCCACGCAGCTCATTAACCGTGAAGATGCCGTTGTCGTGGATATCCGGGAAAGTAAAGACTTCAAGACGGGCCACATCGCCGGGGCGCGCAATATTCCCCAGAGCAGCCTGGATAGCCGCATGAACGAGCTGAATAAAGTTAAAGACAAGCCGATCATTGTGGTGTGCAAGCACGGACAGGGGTCCGGCGCGGCGCAGACCAAGCTCGCCAAGGCCGGCTTCGAACGCGCTCTGAAGCTGAAAGGTGGCATGGCCCAGTGGCAGGCTGACGGCCTCCCGGTGGTTAAAAAATAAGCGTAGGTGCGCATCCTACTGACGGCATCAACGCTTGCACTGACGATTGCATCAACAAACGAGGAGTTCTCCCATGGCGGAAGATAACAACACCCCGCAGGTCGGCGCACAAGGCGACGACAAACCACAGCTCAAGTTTTCGCTGCAGCGCATTTACGTTAAGGATATTTCGTTCGAAGCGCCCAATTCGCCGTCGGTGTTCCAGGAGTCGTTTAAACCCAAGGTGAGTCTTGACCTCAATACCAGCAGCAGCAAAATTGCCGAGGATCAATATGAGGTCGTCGTCAAGGTGACCGCGCAGGTTAACGATAAAGAAACGGGCACCACCTCCTTCCTGGCGGAAGTCGAACAGGCGGGCCTGTTCCGCATCAGCGGCATCGAAGGCGCGCAGCTTGACCAGACGCTGGGCGCTTTCTGCCCTAACCTGCTGTTCCCGTATGCCCGTGAGTGCGTGGATAATCTGGTCAACCGTGGCGGCTTCCCGCCGCTGATGCTGGCACCGGTGAATTTTGAAGCGATGTACGCGCAGCGCAAGCAGCGTGAACAGCAGCAGGCCGGCCAGCAGACCGAAGAGAACACGCACTAAACGATGTCTGAAGTGCTGCTCGCCGCTGACTGGTATGCCAGGCACGGCAAAATGCCGCGGCTTTATGTACCAGTGGTGGTGACCCCGGGCAGTGAGCTGACCCTGCCGGATGGCCCAGCGCGGCACGTCACGCGCGTGCTGCGCATGGGTGAAGGGGCACCGCTGGTGGTGTTCGACGGTAGCGGCCAGGAGGCGGGAGTGCGCCTGACCGAGGTCAGCCGCAAGCAGGCGACGGTGACCGTGGAAGCCGTCTGGCCGGGCAGCGGTGAATCGCCGCTGGCCGTGCATTTGGGCCAGGCGATTTCCAAGGGTGACCGGATGGATTACGCCATTCAGAAGGCCGTCGAGCTTGGTGTGGCGGCGATCACCCCGCTTTATACCGAGCGGGGTGACGTGCGTCTCAAGGGCGACCGGGAAGACAAGAAGCTGGCCCATTGGCAGGCGGTGGCCGCCAGCGCCTGTGAGCAGAGCGGGCGTGCAGTGGTGCCGCCGGTCAATCCGCCCATGACGCTAACGTCCTGGCTGGGTGAGCGTCATGAAGCGTTGCGCCTGATGCTCCACCTGGCGACGGATCACCCTTTCGACAGCAAGCAACGCCCTGAGACAGCGGCGTTGTTGATTGGCCCTGAGGGTGGCCTTGGCGATGCGGATGTGGACGCTGCCCTGGCGGCTGAGTTCACCCCCCTCACGCTCGGCCCGCGTGTGCTGCGCACCGAGACCGCGCCGCTCGTGGCGTTGACGCTCCTCCAGCATCATTTCGGCGATCTGTAAGCACTGACGCTCCATTGCTTGCGCCGTGCCTCCTCTGCAGATGTTCACCTCGACGCGCCATTGGGCAGCCAACGTGCTTTGCCTTGGCAACGCAAGACACCATAATGAACGCCTATTTACTGTAAGGACGGCACCCATGGTCCGTGAGTCCCATTCCTCGCCCCGATCTGCCAGCGATGCGGCCGCCCAACTGGGGGAAGTAGCCTACTTGACGGTGACGGCGGTCAACAGCACCGGGGCGTTTTTACGCTGGGGGCAGCCCAAAGATGTGCTGTTGCCCTACAGCGAGCAGCGCTTTCGCCCCGATCCGGGCAAGCGCGTACTGGTCATGCTGTACCAGGATGAACAGGGCAGGCCCGTGGCGACCATGCGACTCGATCGCTTTTTGACCGATGACGCCTGGGCGCTTGCAACGGGTGATGCCGTGAGCGTTGTGGTGGCCGACCGCACCGACCTGGGCATGAAGGTTGTCGTCGATCACCGCTACTGGGGGTTGATCTATCAGGACGATATCAGCCAGCCGCTGCGGCGTGGGCAGTCGCTGACGGGCTACGTCAAGCAGCGCCGCGAAGACGGCCGGGTGGATATTTCACTTCTGCCGCCCGGCGCCGCCCGCCTGGATGTGGTGGGCGATAAAGTCCTCCAGGCTCTGCGCGAAAGCGGCGGCTATCTGGCGCTGGGCGATAAAAGTGACGCACACGCGATCAAGGCGCGGCTGGGGGTAAGCAAGAGCGCTTACAAACAGGCGATTGGGCGGTTGTACAAGCAGGGGTTGATAACCCTGGAGCCAGGCGCCATACGTCTGGTACCTGGCGCGCTCAGCCAGTAAAGAAGCTAGCGGTTGGAGCCTAAGAGGCAGTGCGGCATACTGCTTACCTATTGTTCATGTATGGATTGTGCCCCGATGAGTCAGTCAACATTGCACCTGGGTGTCGTGATGGATCCCATCAGCGACATCGCCTACAAGAAAGATACCACCATGGCGATGCTGTGGGCGGCGCAAGCGCGCGGTTACGCCCTGCACTACATGGAGCAGGAAGATCTCTTCTTGAATGCAGGGCAAGCCTATGCGCGCATGCGCCCGTTGACGGTTCATCGTGATCCCGAGCACTGGTATGACCTGGGTGAAGCGTCCGCCCGGCCGCTGGCCGAACTGGATACGGTCTTGATGCGCAAGGATCCGCCGGTGGATGCAGACTTTACCAATGCGGTGCATCTGCTGGGGTTTGCCGAGCGTGAGGGCGTTCTGATCGTCAATCCAACCGCTGCGTTGCTGCAGTGTAATGAAAAGCTGTTTGCCCAGCAGTTTCCCCAGTGTTGCGCGCCGACCCTGGTAGCCAGCCGTGCCGATGTGCTGCGTGCCTTTCACGCCGAGCACGGCGATGTCATCTTCAAGCCCCTCGACGGCATGGGAGGAACCGGCATCTTTCACATCGGCCCCGAAGGACGCAATATCGGGGCGGTCATCGAGCAGCTTACCCTGCGTGGTCAGCGCCAGATCATGGCCCAACGCTACCTGCCGGCCATCAAGGAAGGTGATACGCGGATTTTGCTGGTAGACGGCGAGCCGGTACCTTATGGACTTGCGCGTATACCCTCAGCGGGTGAGACGCGCGGCAACCTCGCCGCCGGCGGGCGCGGTGTCAGCCGCGAGCTGACCGAACGAGACCGGTGGCTTATCAAGCAGGTGCAGCCCATGATCCGCGAAAAAGGACTAATGTTTGTCGGCCTGGACGTGATCGGCGATTACATCACGGAAATCAACGTGACGAGCCCGACCTGCGTTCGCGAAATCGACGACCAGCGTGGCACTGATATCGCCGGCCGACTGCTGGATGCCATTGAGCGACGCCTTGCCCCATAAGCGCTGGTCTGTCGCACTGACGCGCACTACCCACTGAATTTAGGCTGGCTGACGCCTCAGCTGGCCGCAGGAGACGCATGCAAAGTTTAAAACATCACTTTTTGATGGCCATGCCGCACCAGGATGATCCTAATTTTGCGGGCAGCCTTATCTACCTCTGCGATCATGACCACAATGGCTGTATGGGCGTCATTGCCAACCGTCCCCTGGACATTACCCTGGACGCGCTGTTTGAGCAGCTTGAGCTAGGGGGTGACGACAGCCCGTTTCGCAATGCGCCGGTATATTACGGCGGGCCAATGCATAAAGACCGTGGCTTTATCCTGCACACCGGCGATAGCCAGGCGTGGGATTCCAGCCTTCAGGTCGAAGACGGTATTTCGCTGACCACGTCGATGGATATCCTTCAGGCGCTAGCCAACGGCGAAGGGCCGGAACAGTTTCTGGTTTGTCTAGGCTGTGCGGGTTGGGAAGTGGGTCAGCTTGAAGAGGAATTGAAAGAGAATGCCTGGCTGACCGTGGAAGGCCAGGCCCCGGTGCTCTTCGACACCCCTCCCGCTGAACGGCTTGCCGCAGCGGCGGGCATTCTCGGGGTCGATCTAAATCTTATGACCCGTGATGCAGGGCACGCGTAATGGCCAAGCGCAATGGCTGAGCTAGGTCAGCGTCTGCTGCTGGCGTTTGATTTTGGTACGCGGCGGATTGGCGTGGCGGTCGGCAATGAGCTGCTGAAAAGCGGCCGCGAGCTTGCGCCGCTCACCGCTCGGGACGGCATTCCCGACTGGAACCTCGTCACGCGCCTGGTGGAGGAGTGGCAACCCGATCTGTTTGTGGTGGGGTTGCCGCTCAATATGGACGGCACAGAGTCGGCCATGAGTACGCGGGCACGTAAATTTGGCAATCGACTCCACGGACGCTTTGGTAAACCCTGCGAAATGGTCGATGAGCGTGGGTCGACGCGGGAAGCCAAACAAATCGCCCACGCGGCCGGTCATCGCGGCAACTATCGTGAAGACAGCGTCGACGGCATTGCGGCCGTGCTGATTCTGGAGGGCTGGTTTGCCCACCAGGAAGGACTTCCCGGTGGGCGCAACGCCTATTAAAGCGTGAAATGGGAGGCTAGCGGTCGAGAGTGCCGGTTTGGGACGGTACAAACCAGCGCACCGGCCGCTGGTCTTCATCAATCAACGCGTCTACTTTCAGCAGGGTGGCAAAGATTGCCATGCGCATAGGGATGCCGTTATCGGTCTGGCGGAAAATGGCCAATCGCGGGTCGCCGTTAAGGTTCACATCCAGGTCGTTGGCACCGGGGCGGCTATCTCTGGGCAGCGGGTGCATCACAATCGTGCTTGGGCTGCAGCGCTGATCAAGAAAATCGCGATTGATCATGAAGTCACCGGAAAGCCCCTGAAAGCTCTCGTTCATTTCATCGGTAAAGCGCTCTTTTTGAATGCGGGTGGCATACACCACATCCAGATCAGAGAAATCGCATGCCAATGAACTGCGCTGCTCAATGCGGTGCCCGCGTGAAGCTACCAGGTCGATCAGTGCCGACGGCATCTCAAGCCCCGGCGGCGAGACCAGCGTAATGCGCAGCGGTCCGTAAAGTGACAAGAGTTTGATCAGGGAATGCACGGTGCGGCCATATTTCAAGTCGCCGGTCAGCAGGATGTGGGCACCGCTAAGCGATTTATTCAGTCGCTGAAACTCTTTATCAATCGTGTAGAGGTCAAGCAATGCCTGGCTTGGGTGCTCGCCAGGACCGTCGCCGCCATTGATTACCGGTACATTCGTTGCCGCAGCAAACTCGGCGACGGAGCCCTGGTCGGGGTGGCGCATGACGATGGCGTCGCAATAGCCACTCATGACTCGGCTGGTGTCATAAAGCGACTCGCCCTTGGCCATGGACGAAAAAGTAAAGCCCGTGGTATCGCACACGCTGCCGCCCAGGCGGCAAAAAGCCGCATTGAAACTTACCCGCGTGCGCGTACTGGCTTCAAAGAACAGGTTGCCGAGCACCGCCCCTTCCAGCACGCGGGTGACTTGGCGGCGATTGGCAATCGGCTCCATGCGCGCTGCAACGCGAAGTAAGTGGTCAACGTTCTCGCGGGCTAATGAATCGACCGTTAATAAATGCTGGCTCATCGCGGACCTCGGCAGGAAGATAGGTAGCGTTAGTGTAACTGCCAACCCCGCTGTCGCCGAAGCGCTTTTGGTGTCCTAAGGGATCGATGGCAAAATTTTTCCTTGCTCCCCCCTTGCCAACCCGGCAGCAACACCGTAAAGTACGCATCCGCTGCCGGGGACGCCAGGCGTTGCCAGCGGTGGATGAGGTGTAAAAACCTCAGTTTGTCAGTAGGTTAGGCAAATAGCGGGAAGGAAAATCGCATCAAACATTTCCTTCGCTTCTGCCAAACAGCCATTGACAAACACTGAGAAGTGCGTAGAATACGCCTTCCTCGCTTAGCAGCGGCCACGTCAGGTTTTGAGGCCCGCAAGCGACAGCTCTTTAATAATTTGATCAGGTAATTCATGTGGGCGCTTGCCGATGAGGGTGATAAATCACCGAATATCAAGGCAAGCGGTCATGTAA